>JANQQA010000221.1 GCA_028285205.1 Bythopirellula sp.
CGTTGCCACTCGCCCCGCCGTCACCGGTATGGTTACCGCTAATGGTGCTGTTGGTGATCGTCAGGTTGCCACCGTCAGTGAAAATCCCACCGCCGTAGCCGCCACTCTCACCGTTCCCGCCGTCGCCGCCGTCCTCGCCGTTGAGACCATCGGCACCGTCTCCGCCATCGCCTCCGTTGCCGCCTCGGCCAGTTGAGTTGCCGCTGATGGTGCTTCCGAAAATGGTCAGATCACCCCCACTACTGAAAATGCCGCCACCATCGCCGCTGCGTTGACCGTCACCCCCGTCCTGGCCCGGTCCGCCAATAGCGCCGTCGGTTCCTGGTCCCGTGGCGTTGTCGATGATGCGCACGTCGGCGAGCGTTAGATTCTCTCGACTTCGAATGCCGCCGCCTGCTCCCGATACGTCGCCGCCAGTTAACGTGAGTCCCGAGATATCCACGTCCAAGAGATTTCCGGGACTACTATCGTCGATATCCAGCAACCGGAAGCCGTCGCCAGTGCCTGGGATCGCATCTGTGCCGTGCCCCGCGTCGATAGTCGCGAAGTCGGAACCGGGCCCCGTGATCGTCAGGTCTTCGGAAATTGCAGGCAGCGCGCTGGAAAGATTGATGGTCTGCGCGGTACTAAACACGACCGCATCAAAGTCGATCGTATCCGCGCCGGCCTGGGCGTTGGCGTCGAGGATCGCTTGACGAAGGCTGCCCACTCCAGCGTCATCAGTATTGGTCACCGAAAAAGTCGCCAACATCCGTCGGTCCTCGAGCCACTCGAGTCGCAAGCGCCGATTCGCCGAGAGTTGCCGTTGTCCAACGGTAGACCGTGAGCATCGTTTTGAATCCATCTTCGCGACTACCTTGCAGACCAATGTGAAACTGTGAGATGCCTGCAGGGCAGGTTTCAGGTGTTTCGAGAGTTAGGTGCCAGCTTCCAAAATAGTCGAAATCAGGCTGGCCAGCAAACAAATGGTGATGGAAAACGTGGATCACCGCGTCCACATTCAGCGCTGTCATTTTGCATATTTTTGCATTATTGATGTTCTCCGAAAACAACGTTTTTAAACGCAAAACTCCTTCATTCTGCACAGCCGGAATTCGGTAAACTACTTTCTCAAAGTGATTTCAGTCATCGCGCTGCTGCAATTCACTTCGACTTTTGCAAATTGCAGGTTTCCACCAAGTCGCTTCTGCGTTTGGTAGTGTTGCGGTTGCCATCATTTAGGGTGAATACACTCTGCAAATCATTCGCGCAGCAGCAACTAACCACCAAGCACTGCGAACGTCGCGAGCGGGTGAGATTCAAGTAACCGGGGGCCGCAAAACTCACTTGAAGGGCGCGAGTACAGGACGTGAGGACCGTGTTATGTTGACGATTATCACGATCCGTCCGCTCAATACCAGCAATATTTTTGGCCAGTTCAGGCGGCCGCCCACACGCATGGAACTGCGCCCACTGAGGACGTTCGAACAGCTGATGGGTAGCCACACTTCTGTGGCAACGAAGCAGGCAAACCGCGCGGGCATCGCTCAGAACGTTACTTGCCGAAATCGGGATCTGCCTTTGATCCGGGGATCTCGAACTCCAGATACTCCGTCACGTCGAAGGGCAAGTTCTGGATGTTCTGCTTCATTTGATCCGCGATCGCTTTGGTTTCCTCGCGTGCATTGGACAGCCCCGTGTAGGGCACACCGTAGGCCTTCTTCTTGTCTGGGTATTTCTTCTTCATGAGTTCATGCCGCGCGCGCATGCGATTGAACTGACCTTGAGTGTGAATCATCGGCACTAGCATCGGATTGTCTTCGCGCGTATCCACAAACAAGTCGTAATACGCCTCGGGCATACCAGAAGCCGCTACATCACCGCCGCCCAGCCAATGGCGCTTGTAGCGACCCTTCACGGTCGCACCCAGTTGGTGCCCGGCATAAATGAACACGTAGTCGCGACGACTATGCGTATCGCCGTTGAGCAACAATGCCGTCTGATCGATGCCATCGACCACGCGGTCGGCGGGAACGTGTTCGGTTGCCCCAGCCAAGCGAGCAAACGTTGTGTAGAGGTCCGTGACGTGGACGATATCGCCCACCGTCTGGCCACTATCAATCATCCCCGGCCAGCAGGCAAAAGCAGGCACTCTCACCCCGCCCTCCAGAAAGTCTCCTTTGCCGCCGCGATACATGAGACTGATCATCCCAAATTGGGGAGGCGGACTGTGCACCATCGGTCCATTGTCTGCCATCGCAACGACGAGCGTATTCTCCGCAATGCCGAGCGACTCGAGTTCCTTCGTGAGTTCGCCGACGAATGCATCCAAAACCTGCAGCTCTTCGGAGACCATCGTCCCCGCTTGCGTCGTTTTCTTTGGATATGCTTTGATCAGCGTCAGCAGGTTGGGCCAATACTCGACGAAGAAGGGCTTGCCGGCTTTCGCATTCCTGCGAATGAATTCAAATGTTCGCTTCTCACACTCGGGGTCCATCTGCTGGTAAGCTTCGACTGTTGGTGTCTTCCACTCTTTTCCCTGCTCTTCTTTGCGTCCTTCGATGGCCATCACAAGCCCTGACGGAAGCAGCCCAGGGCTATCGAGGCGATAGGGATCGGCTGGATAGTTCTCAGGCCAGAAGCCGCGTGCAGCTCCCACCGCGTCGCCGGTTCGATTCCACTGCGAGATGATCTGATTCATCGGAGTGAACAGGGCTTCGTCGAAACCTTGATTGTGGGGATAGCTTTCCTCGACGTCGCCCAAGTGGCCCTTGCCGAAATGGGCCGTCGCATATCCAGCTTTCGAAAGCACTTCGGCAATCGTCACTTCATCGCTGCGCAGACCAGCCATTTCGTGAGGCATGCCGACCTCACCCATGCCGCTACGCACTGGGTGACGGCCAGTCAGAAAAGCGACCCGCGTAGGCGTGCACGATGGCTCGGTGTACATGCGTGTGAAGTTGATACCATCGCTTGCCATTTGATTCAGGTTAGGCGTCGTAAAGCCAAAGTTTTTCTGCAGTGCGGGAAAGCCGACCGCGCCAAAAGTGGTATCGTCCCAGAGAATGTAAACGATGTTAGGCGGAGTGCCGTGCTTCTCGCGCAGAGCCGCCAATTTGGCGTTCAGATCCCGATCCTCTGCCGACCATTTTTCTCGGTTTTGGGCCTCCAGAATGTAGTATTCCGCGTCGTGGACGATTCCATTCGCGTCAGCGAATTGCAATGCGCACAACAAGAACAAGAAGGTGATCCACGGGGGTCGTAAAGCTTTCAAAACAACTACTCCGGATACAAGATCTCGCGAAAAGGCAATCAGCAGCATCCGGAATATACCACAGGCGGTCAGAGATTTCACGTATGGCTAGGCGGCAGCGTCGACCAGCGCTGCATTGCTGGAGATGCGAAAATCGAGTTAGTACACGACGGGGCGATCAGCGATTTTTACCCTCAGCAGCCACTGCATGTGGTCGAACTTCTCCGACCAGTCAGCCGGCTGCACTTGCATGCCCGTCCTGGCGTCGGTCGACGCTACCTGCTGTTGCTCGGCGTCGAGATAGCGCAGATAGAGTCCTTTGTACTTTGTACCATGCGCATCAACGCTCACGTAGAACTTACCTTGCACCTTGGTCGGTAGCGTGGGCACGGAAATCCACTGCGCCTCTTGCGTCGCGCGGCTGTAGGGAAAAGTGCTACGAGAGAGGATCTTGCGATTCTCGTCGAGAATATAGATGTCGCCGCTGACAGCTTCGCTATCGTGCTGTGCCCCAAACTGAGAGGCGTACATCTGCACCTGCCAGACAAAGCCTTCGACATTCTTCGGCGTTTCAAACTGCACGGAGTACAACGCCCCTTGGATGTTCATCTTGTCTTCGGTGGGGCCATCGTCGTGCTTCAGCGTCAGGCTCTTGGCGTCGCCCAGCAACTTCGCATCGCGTGATGCCTCCTCCTGTACGCGTCGTCCCGCACGAGCTTCATCGCTCATCAGCTTGCGAACTTCGCCGTCCACCTCATCGGTTACGTAGGCTTGGATCATCCAGTCGCCCTCGAGATCGCTGTCTTTGTTACCAGGGTCCGAGGCCAGCAAGATGGAAGAATGGGTGGGCTTGGCGTCGCTGTCGATACCGACATACACGCCCTTGGTGCGAGTCGGATTGAAAAATACGGCCGCGTGGAACGGCCCCTGCACTTCGACTGGATCGAAGTTGATTCGTACCCACTTCTCCCTGCCGCGATCGAACAGGGAATACGGTTTGCTAATCTCCACACGTTGCGAAAGGTCGTCGCTGGCGATCACAATCTTAAAGTCCTCGTTTGGTGCCTGCGCCGTACCGTATCGTGAGCCGTGTATGCGAATGCCTGTAACGTACCACTTCTGACCATCGGGGCACTCGAACCGGACCGCTTGCCCCGAGCCTGCCATGCTCCTTTTGCTCTCCTGAGAGCCGTCGTCGTGCTTCAGAAGTTTTATGTCAGCGGCAGCTACGTGGGCTGCGATCATCAACAGAAATGTCGTTGTGGCACGCGTCTGCAAATTGGTAAACATTGGAGTATTCCTTTTTGAAATGGGAAAATGCTCTATGCGTTGAGATTCCTGAATTCACAGTCCTTCAGCATCAATCGCTACGTCCTGCCAGTCACACCATGGAGTCGCAAGCGCGTCTTGGTTGTTATTCCAATGAGCCAGCACCTCGGCATCAGGCATCACCTGGATCGACTCTGGACCTACGAAATCAGGCGACCAGTGCATGTAGGGCATCGTGTGCCGGCTCTCAACTGATTCGTGACTAGCCGATTGCTGCAGTTGCTGGATGGTACGTGTGAGAGTTTCGATTCGATCCGAACTTTGCGCACGCATTTGGGTGAGCACGACCGCCTGGTAAATGACGATCGTCGCCAGTAGAGCCAGCAGCGCGAGTTGCAGGCGTTGCATTAGTAGCCGCGGTCCGAGAACGATCTTCTGGCACTCTCGGCGCCGCGCTTCGAAGTCTCCAAATCGCGACTCGGCATCGCGGCGCGCCTCGTCCGCCGACATGCCGGCGCGGACGTTTTCCTCGGTACACATGGCCAGGTGAAACTCCAGCTCGTCGCGAATATCCGCATCGATGTCTGCAACCGAGCGTAGGTTCGACCACGGCAGCAGTTCGCCGGCAGCGTGTCGAATGGACATGCTCATACCTCCGTGGCGGGCGGATTCAGGATGTTGGAAATCGCGTTGACGAAGTGGTCCCAGCGCTTCGTCTCGGCGGTGAGTTGCTTTCTTCCCGTCGGCGTCAGCCGATAGAACTTGGCCCGACGGTTCGAGTCCGAAAGGCCCCACTCGTGCTCGATCATCCCGCGCCGTTCCATACGATGTAGAGCGGGGTAGAGTGAGCCCTCTTCCACCACCAGTACATCGCTACTCGCACGCTGGATGTGTCGAGCAATCGTGTAGCCGTGGGCCTTGCCGTTAGTGAGCGTCTTGAGAATGAGCATATCGAGCGTGCCCTGGAGCAACTCGGTACGTTTTTGGGCTTTCTTTTTTGCCATAGTTTGGGGCTCCGTGGAGTGCTTCCCTTGTTGTTCTATGGGAATGATACGGGAGCTCCCCTAGAATGTCAATGGGAAAGCTCACATCCCATCGGTCAGCGCACGCAGATCGCGCTTAGATGATGCAGCGTCTCATGCAGGAAAGCACTTGGCAGCCGCACGAAGACGCGCCATGGGTCGTGCAACTCGCGGATCATCGCAATCCGTGCCTTGCGCGGCAAAGTGCCAACACCGGAAACGTCCTACGTTTTGGGATGGCCTCAGAGAGTAAACGGCGATTGCGACCGCTCAACAAAGAAGTTATTGACCACAGTGGACTGCAATGACGATGATTCACTGCTCCGCGGGCGCGGCCTGCGTTTCGTTCGGCGTGGGATCGCTTTTCTGCTGGTCAAGAACATTGCGAAAACTCTCACCGGCGGCGACTTTCCGCCGATGCTCTTTGATATCTGCCATAACCTTCAATCGGTTCTCGCAGTTTTCCCAACGCTCCTGATCACAGTCCAACTCTCGGCAGTTCAGTTCGCAAGCAGCCATCTCCTCATCGAATTCGCCGATCCAGTTACGAACGAACCGCTTCCACCATCTTCGCAGGGGGCCTGGCTGTTTGGCCGGCAACTCGTTCATTTGCGTAACTCCTGAACCCTGTCATCGAGAGCATGACGCTACGTCTGTTGCAGTAGACTGGTGTCTACAGCCTTCATGGTAACACCCGGTGTGTACGTTGCACAGAAGTTTCCCGCTCGGATAGTGTGCCGTCGCAGACACCCCATTGGGAGTCACTGGGCGCCTCGTCTCCGCAGGGTGCGAACGAGGAAACGCGGCCTACGTCCTGCCACTGGACTCCTTAGCCGAGTACATCTCGCGGTCGGCGCAAAGCAACAGGTCCTTCAGGCCCGTGGCGGCCGTGTTCCCGATTGCGAGCCCTAACGTCGCGCTGATTTGCACTTGATGCTCAGAGATCGTCATCGGCTGCTGAGTGGCCTGAGCCAATCGATCTAGAACGGGTCGGGCAGCATCTTGCGAGTCGATATCGGCAAGCAAAAAAACAAACTCGTCGCCGCCATATCGCGCGACGAGGTCGCGGTCGCGTACACAGCCCTCCCATCGCCGTGCCAGTGCGATCAACACTTCGTCCCCAACGGCATGGCCCAACTCGTCGTTTACTTGCTTGAAGTGATCAAGGTCCAGAAATACGAGGGCCACAGATCGTCCTTGGCCACTCAGCGTGCGCGCGAGTAAATCATACTGTGACTGCAAGTCGCGGCGATCAGCGAGTCCGGTCAACGCATCGCGATGGAGGATTTCCTGCTCCTGTGAACCCCCGAATTGAAACGTCAGCAAGACGGCCGGGCCCTGCATGCCATGCATGCTTCGCGCCAGCACATCAGCCTCCTTCGATTCTCCGTCGATCGTGAGCGTCATACGGAAGTGGCGAGTGAGTTTATCATTTTGATCAAGTAAACTGTGCCAGCGATCAGCGTCGAACTGTAAACCCAGATCGCTAAAGTGTGTCTCCGTGAGCCAGTCAGGCTCGACTGCGAAGACTTCGCATGCCACCGTATCTGCCGCCAGCAGTCGCCCCGATGGCCGCTCCAATAGAATATTCGCGGAAACGGCGACTATTTCGGTCATAGGGCAGTACCAATTACCTGAGCATGCACGTAAATAGCTGCATTGCGCCAAGGCTCGTTCAGCTATTCGAGATTACTGGGCTAAACAATCACCCAGCCAGAGCAGTTCTACGCACATTTTTGGGGCTCTTCCGCAGATCGGTTCTATGCCTTGGCTTTGAGGAGCACCTCAAAAACTGAAGCAAAAATACATGAAAATGCTACGAACCGCTCCGGGGAGCTATTATAATCGGCACGAGAACGATGCCTTAGCGAAAAACGGTGCTTCCAACCGGGTTTGTTGCGCGACGCGAGTTGGAAGCGGGCACACGGAACAGGCAGTTGAAGCAAAACAGCTAAACCCAACCGCACCTCCACAAGGTTGAAGTATGCTGTGCGTTGCAAGTTCAACTTTTCCAAAGTCGACCCGGGAGTTGCCGTTTGCAGTCCCCCTCAGATTTAGCGCAGCCCCCGCCTAAGACACCGACAGCATTTGCATGAAAAGACGAAATGGGGAGATTTCTGATTTGGCTACGGGGCGGATTAGCCAGCGTAATCTCTACTTGCTGCAGTAGGGTTGGTCACGCTCGTAGCTGCTAGCCTCCTTGGTTGGTAGAAACCTGTCGATCCTCCTAAGCGACTAGCGCATCGAGCCATCAGAAGTATTACGAAGTCGAAGGCAACACGCATATCAATTGAAGAATCGGCACCCGAGATAAGTTGCGATGACACAGGACACCACCGAGCAGAGCGCGAAACACCACGCGAACGGCGTGCGGAAGTTGCACAGTAGCGTGCTGGCACGGCGAAAATCAACACACGGCGATTTTTTACTCAATAACGAAGATTTCCGGTTTGCGGCAGATTGCGAGCGGATGCGCGTGGATCGCAATGGTTCTGTGCTGTCCTTGCTCTTGGTTCGGCTGAAGTATCAGAATCCCGATGATCTGTCTTTCTTCGCCCGAATCCTAGAAGGCAGGATTCGCATCACCGACACGCCAGGCCTGTTGGATGACGGGCGCGTGGCCGTTTTGCTCCCGGACACCAAAGCGACGGGTGCCTGGAAAGTTGCTGAGGATGTTAGCGAAGTCTATCCACCCGGCCCTGGTCGTCCGGAATGCGACGTATTGGAATACCCCAACGCCGATCGCACGCGCGGGCACGACGCGGACGACAGTTTTGAATCGGAAGATGGTTTTGGCTCCTCGGAGGATGCGTCAGACGAGCCCACCGGGGACGTTGAGACCACGCGGCCGGCGGACAAACCGGCCCCAACGAACGAGTTCTTCTTCGCACGCAAGATGCCGCTCTGGAAACGAGCTTTGGATGTGGTAGGCGGAACGATCGGTCTGGTGGCCAGCTTACCAATTCTGGCGGTTGCGGCCGTCGCGGTGAAAGCGTCGTCGCATGGACCGGCCTTTTTTAAACAGCAGCGTGAGGGACATGGTGGCGAGCATTTCACCATGTGGAAGTTGCGCACCATGCAGGTCGACGCGGAGGCGATGAAGCAGGATCTGAGGCGATTCAGCCAGCAAGATGGCCCTGCTTTCAAGATGAAGAAAGACCCTCGCACCACTGCCGTCGGCAAGTTCTTGCGTTGGTCGAGCATGGATGAACTACCGCAATTCTGGAACGTCATCAAAGGCGACATGTCGCTCGTCGGGCCGCGACCATTGCCCGTCGATGAGTCCATTTCCTGCCAAAACTGGCAGCGTAGGCGTCTGCAGGTCACGCCTGGAATGACCTGCACCTGGCAAGTTTGCGAACGAGGCAACGTTAGCTTCGACGAGTGGGTTCGAATGGACTTGCGTTATGTCAAGGACCACACACTGTGGGAAGACCTTCGGTTGCTGTTGCTCACGCTTCCGTCGCTGCTCATGCAAAAGGGAATGCGATAAGTCGATCGCCGCACTGATCGAGACGATTGCTTTTTGTTGACAGAGTACGAAATGGGTCTGCAAGAAAACTCCAATCCGTCCTCGCACCCGCGCATCTTGTTGGTTGCTCATTGCTTCGACGCCAACTATTCCATGGAATCGCGGCTCAGCTGGGTCCGCGCGACCAAGGTGGCTGAGCATTACGACACGACCATCATCTGCGCGGAGCCGTTCGCGGACATTCGTACCGACGTGGACGCCGAAATCCCCGGGCTGAAGGTCGTCACGGTCGCTCATACCGAATTTGAAAAGCGATTGATCAACTCCCCACTGGGCTTCTATTTGGCCTACCGACTATGGCATTGGCGCGTGTTGCAGCTGGCCCGCAAGTTGCATCGACGCAGGCCCTTCTCGCTGGTCCACCAGGTGAGTTATTGCGGCTATCGCGAACCGGGGTATTGCTGGAAGTTAGGAATTCCCTTTGTGTGGGGCCCGATTGGTGGGACTCAGAACGTTCCGTGGCGTTTTCTCTCCCAGCTCAATCCGACTGCGGCAGTCAGGGAGTGCTGGCGAAACGTGACAAATTTGATCCAGCTGCGTTTTGGGCCGCATGTCGGCAACGCACTGAAAGCTGCCGACGCAGTTTTTGCCGCTAATCGGCAGGTCCAGCAGAGTTTTCAACGCGCGCGCGGTATCGAATTGCCCTGCCAGCTGGAAACGGGTCTTCACCACATTGAGCGCGAAAGTCGGCCACCGCGCAGCAAACAGCGTCCGCTGCGCATCCTGTGGGCTGGCCGCCTGGAAAGCTGGAAGGCGTTGCCGCTGTTGCTGAAGGCTGTCGCCCAGTTGCCGCACGACCTTCCGCTAGAGCTGCGCGTGCTCGGTTCAGGAAGCCTGGAGGAGCATTGGAGGCGACAGGCCGAGCGATTGGGTATTGCGCAGCGGATCGATTGGATACCGTTGCCCGAGTATGGCGCCCGAGACGAGCATTACGCCTGGGCCGATGTGTTGGCGTTTACCAGCCTGCGTGATACCTCGGGCACCGGTCTACTGGAAGCGCTCGCCGCCGGTGTGCCGATCCTCGGCCTCGACCACCAAGGTGCAAGGGACATCATGACGGTCGATTGCGCCGTACGCGTTCCCGTGCAAACGCCTCGACAAGTAATCACCGACATGGCGAACGGACTGGTCCAGTTGGCTGAGGATTCGCAACTGCTGCAGCGGCTCAGTGCTGGTGCAGTAGTCCGAGCTCTCGAGTTCCACTGGGACCGGCTTTCCGCGGAGATGCTCGCCTGCTACCAGCGAATACTCCCCGAAACGGGAGCCGTCTCGATTCGACAACGTGCAACCGAGCAGACGCCCGATGCGGAGCCTGCCCTTGCCATTAGCCCGCGCGTCACCACTTGATAATTCTACGGATGAAAGATGGCTGACGAGATTTCAACCCTTGAACCGCCTGCTCACTCGATTACGGAGAGTGGTTCTGCGCGCGAAGAAGTCACTGCAAAACCCTGGCTATCGGAGACCGCTCTCGACGACGTTCAGTTGAGTCGGTTTTCGGAGCTGCTGGAACGATTGCGCCGTTCCGTCTGCACCTGGGGCTTTGTCGATCAGGCAATCGTCAGCATCGCGAGTTTCGCGGCGGCGGCAATAGTTGGTCGAAGTTGCGGAACGATCGAACTAGGAATCTACAGTCTGGCAGTCAAGATATTCTGGCTAGCGGCGGGAATTCCAAACGCTCTGGTTTGGATGCCCTACACGGCGCGTGCTCCGCGGTTGCCGACGGAGCGACGCAGGTACTTTCTTGGTAGCGCAACGTCGCATATGGCGCTGCTAGCCGCGGTGCTATGCTTAGCGCTCTTACTCGTCGGAATTGCGCCACTGGCGGGCTTAAGTGAGAAGACTTGGCTGCTGCCAATGTGCCTAGCACTGGTTCCGTTCTCGCTGCTAATGATGCTCAAAGAGCATCTGCGGCGCGTGCTATTGGCTGGCATGGAAACTTCATCGCTGTTGCGCGTGGACGTGCCGATCGCCGCCAGTCAACTATTGATTCTGGGCCTGCTCGCCTGGACGGACCAGCTCTCCGCGACGACCGCCTTGTTGGGTGTCGCGATCGGGTGCACCTGGGCTGTCGTTTGGACTGCGATGCATCGCGATCGCTTCCGACTTGAGCGCAGGCGCGTGCAGTCGCACTGGAGTCACAATTTTCAGTTTGGTCGTTGGCTGCTGGTCGTGTCCGTCGCATGGCTCGTCGGCGAGGCATCGTACTACTGGCTCGTTGAGGGGTTCCATGGATTGACCGCAATGGGCCAGTTTTCCGCAGCCATGATTACCGTCACGTTCTTCAATCCGATTTTGTTGACCGTCCAGAACCTGGCCCGCTCGATTCTGTCCAACGGCTACGCGGAGGGCGGCGAAGAAGTGTTATGGTGCAAGACACTTCGAGGCACCCGACTAATCGGGCTCAGCTTTGGAGTGATGTTTACGTTGCTTGCCTTAGGTGGTGGAACACTTGTGCATTTTGTATTCGGTGAGAAGTTCGCCGGTTTGGGCCCGATCGTAGCCTCGTTGTGCCTCGGAATGTTCTTCCACGTCTTCTGCAGCCCCGTCGAGGCGGCACTCACGGCGCTGAAAGACGGACGCACGATGCTGATCGCGTCGCTCTTGCGGCTGGGTATGATCCTGACGGCAGGAGTTCCGCTAATCGCGCTGTACGGGCCGATTGGCGTAGGCTTTGCGATGGCAGCAGGGGCCTTCACGGCGTTCGCCTATCAATGGTACTGCTTCGCGGAAAGGAGTCGCCATGCAGTTAGCTAGCGGCAGTTTCCCGATGGTCGACTACCAAGCACGCACGGCGAGCGCTACGCAATCGCTGCCGTGGGTGGAGATTGTTTTTGGTTGTCTGCTGGCATGCTGCATTGTCGCGCTAACACACGATCCCGCGAACTTGACCGCCGACGCCGAAGATTCGGTCGAAGCGGGTCGAGGCATGGAAGACATCGAGAAGTTCCACAAGAATGTGAACGCTGCCCCGATCTATCGCAAATTGGGGTTCTTGGGCTTGCTGTCATTGGGTGCTTATTGTTTTGCCACGGCCCCTCGGAACACGCACTTCACGAATCGGGTCGTCATGGTGGCGATTGCATGCAGCTTAGGTTGGCTCGCAGCGAGCTTCTTGTGGTCGGACGATTGGCGACACACTGCGCGAGAGTTCGTACGAGTCGCGGCCTACGCTTGCGTTGCGCTGTCGATGGCGTTGCGCTTTCGCCCCCGACAGATCTGCCAAGTGCTCATGTTGGGGCTTGCTGGGTCGGTGTTCTTTGCCTGCTCCGCTTCGGTGCTGTCGGGGATCTTTCGCCCTTGGGCCAGCGATTTCCGCCTGCACGGAACACTGCACTCGAACTTGTTGGCACACCACGCGCTAGTTGTATTGCTGATCGCTGTTGCGCTCGCACCATCGTCACGACACGCGGGATTTTGGCGCACTCTCATCATCGCGATCTTCGCGGTCATCATTCTCACCAAAACACGTGGTGCGTTAGCGTCCGCCATCGTTGGCGTGACCGCAATCAAGCTGATTGGCAAACCGGTCTGGTCGATTGCATTGATCGGCAGCCTGCTTGGCACCTGCGTGCTTACGCTCGCGCTGGTCGCGTCGATGAGCGGCTCGAAAGCCCAAGAGAAGCTTGCTGACATGCTGGTGTTGGGCCGTTCCGAGGGAGTCACCACGTTGACGGGACGGATCCCCCTCTGGCAAGCGGTGTGGGAAGAATCCCAGGGCCGGCGGCTGCAAGGCTATGGATATGGTGCGTTTTGGTCCATCGAACGGACTCAGAAAATGTACAAGGAGCTGCAGTGGTACCCTCGACACTCGCATTCTGCCTACGTTCACACCATACTAGATCTTGGATACGTTGGCGTTTCCCTGCTGCTAGTCTTGGTATTTTCATGCTTGTGGGCGGCCTTGCGCGCGTTTCGAGCAACTGGAGATCAAGCCTATGTGTTTTTCTTCGGTTTCCTATTCGCAGGACTTCTCGATGGGTTTGTCGAGATAAGTTACGTCTCACCGCGCGAACTCGGGCTATACGTCGGAATCGTGATGATGACGTTGATCGTTTCGCACAGAGCGCCAAACACCGAACCGGAAGAAGCTGACACGGAACAGCCGACCCCGAGGCTCGCATTGGCGAGTACATAACAACGACATCAAGGAATGGCGAAAAAGCATTTTTGAGGAACACCAGCAATGGCTGAAGTCACAGTTTCGATGAACATCTACAACGGCATGCCTTACTTGCCGGAGGCGGTGGAATCGATACGTAATCAGACGCTGCAGGACATCGAGATATTTCTCGTGAACGACGGATCCACCGATGGATCGCGCGAATACCTTGACAGTCTGACCGATCCGCGAATACGCGTTTTCCATCAGGAGAACTCTGGTACCGCGGTCGCGTCGAACCTCGCCATCGAGCACTGCCAGACGCCATTCATCGCCCGCATGGACGCTGATGACGTCGCCCTGCCAAACCGCATCGAAGTACAGCTCGACTACATGAAACGCCATCCCGAAGTGGGCATGGCGGGCACCCAAGCAGCCTGGTTGGGGCCCAATTCGGTTGGCGACAGCATCAAGTTGCCCACCACGCACGAAGCGATCTGGAAAGCGCTGGTCGATGGGCATCACGCGATGGTGCATGCCACACTCATGATGCGCATCGAGGTGATCCGCGGAGTTGGTGGTTACTGGTCGATCCCAAAGCTAGACGACGACACCGATATGATGTTGCGTATGGGCGAAGTCTCCAAGCTCGCCAACATTGATCAGACACTCTACCACTATCGAATTCTGCAGGGCAGCTTGTCAGGTGCGGGGATGAAGCGTGTGCGATTCAGTTACGAATACTCCATCGAATTGTCGCGTCGACGACTCGCCGGCCTGCCGTCGATCACGCCCGAAGAGTTCGCCCAAACGCGCGATTCGCGTCCGCTGTGGCGTAAGCTGTATGCCCCCATCGACATCCACGCGCGTTGCCAGTATCGGATGGCCACCGAAGAGATTTTTGGTGGCAAGCAAATCCGCGGACGGATGCGACTTGCGTGGGCCGCTCTTTGCTCGCCACGTCTGACGATTCAGCGACTCAAGAGAATGATGAGAACCACCAGCCCGCAGACCTGAGTAGTCCGCTTTCTGCACATCACCCACGCGCTTAAGACACCATGAGCCAACCATTATCACCACAACATTCCGTCGTTCAGCGACCGGAAGCGCATCGCGAGACCACGTGCACGCGGGTTACCATCGTCGTGCCGGTTTTCAACGAACGCGAATGTGTTTCCTCGCTGATGTCCATGCTGGTGGAACTGGATTCGGATCTGGGCGAGACCTACGAGTTTCAGTTCGTGCTCGTGGACGACGGCAGCACCGACGGTACGCAAGAGGCATTGCGCGAGTTGATCATGGATCGGCCCAACTTCCAAGTCGTACCACACCAGTGCAATCGGGGCATTGCCGCGGCGATCCATACAGGCATCAAGCACGCAGACAGCGAAATCGTGGCTTCCATCGATGCTGACGGATCGTACGATGTGCGCCTGGTTGAACAGATGGTTCCGATGCTAACGGCAGACGTCGATCTAGTGACGGCCTCCCCCTACCATCCCAGCGGTGACGTGGAGGACGTCGCGGTCTGGAGGCTGTGGCTCTCGCAACGGGCGTCGGGTCTGTATCGGTTGGGGCTGCAGCAGAAGCTCCACTGCTATACCAGTTGCTTCCGAGTCTATCGACGCAGCAAGGTCCTTGATCTGGAACCGATAAATACTGGCTATGTTGGCGTAGCCGAATTAATGTGGAGATTGGATCGCCAAGGCTCCAAAATCGTCGAGTGCCCGGCCGTCCTTAGATCGCGTGTCGCCGGCCAATCAAAGATGCGCGTGTTTCGCGCCACCATGCGGCACCTAGGTCTCGTCTCCCAGATTTGGCGCGATCGTTTCCAAAGTCGATTTAGCCGTGAGGCAGCGTAGTCTGACTGCCGCACATCGAAGTGAACAGAGCTTAATAACCACACCAAGATTTTCACATCTGACACCGAAAGTGAGCACGCAACCCATGTCGACCGACTTGTCAAAAGATATTGAGTTGATCCAACTTCCCTCGGACCAGGACTCGACCGGTCGCGACCTCGGCGATGACGAAATGGTCAAACTGGCGGCAGCCATCGAAAGTGGCACTCTGACCAGTACCAAGGGGCAATTCGTCAAGGAACTAGAAACTCGCTTTGCAAAACACCTCGGCGTCGAGCACTCTTACGCTTGCTCGTCAGGCACGGCCGCACTTCACACCGCGATTGCCGCGATCGACCCCGAACCTGGGGATGAGATTGTCACCACCTCCATCACTGACATGGGGGCGTTAACGCCGATTCTCTATCAGGCCGCAATTCCCGTCTTCGCCGATGTCGATCCGAAGACGTACAACCTCACCGCCGAGTCGATTGAGGCCGCACTCAGCCCAAAAACCAAAGCGATCATGGTCACGCATCTGTTTGGCAATCCCGCACGCATGAACGAGATCATGGAATTGGCTCGCTCGCGTGATATTCCTGTGATTGAAGACTGTGCACAAGCCTTCGGAGCGACCATCGACGGCAAGATGATCGGCACATTCGGCGACATCGGTTGCTTCAGCTTGCAACAAGGCAAGCACATTACGACCGGCGAAGGAGGGCTGGTCGCCTCGGACAATGCCGACTACGCACGTCGGATGTTTCTGTTCATCAACAAGGCCTGGGGCTACGGCGATGCCAAGCCCGACCATTACTTTCTCGCGCTCAACTATCGCATGAATGAGCTGACCGGAGCCGTGGCGGTAGCCCAGATGGAAAAACTCGAAGAGTTCGTCCAACGACGCACTGCGATCGCGGCCCACCTGACGGAGGGTCTGTCCGGTATCCCCGGACTGGAAACACCCCACGTCGATTCCGGATTCGTGCACACGTACTGGAAGTATTGCTTGCAAATTGATTCCGATGCCTTCGAAGGCGGCCTCGACGAATTCGCCAAGCAGCTGCGAGACCGCAACATCTTCTGCGCGCCTCGCTACATTCAGAAACCGGCGTTCGAGTGCCAGGTAATCAAGGACCAGCGCACTTTCGGCGACAGCCGCTTCCCATTCACGCTCGCTCGGCCGGAAGCCGTGGACTACAGCCGCGACAAGTTCCCAGGAACCTACGCAGCGCTTGCGTCGGTCTTGGTCTTGCCACTCAATGAGAAGTACACGTCGGAACACGTGAAGTACGTTGTCGACTCCATCCAAAGCGTAGCAGCTGGGCTACAGAAAGCAGCATCATGAGCAAGCACATACCAGTACGTTTCGGCATCGTAGGAGCCGGCGCCATCGCGCAGGCGTACGCGCAGGCATTTGGACAGTCCGATCAAGTCGAGCTTTGTGCTGCTGCTGACAGCCGTATCGAAGCGGCCGAAGCAATGGCTGAAGCTAACGACTGCGCGGCCTTCTCGTCGGCTAGCGCCATGATCGACGAAATGGATCTCGATGCGGCGATCGTTTGTACACCGCCGGTATCTCATCGCGACATCTGTTGCGAGTTGCTGTCACGTGGAGTGCACGTGCTATGCGAGAAACCGCTGTCGATTGACGCCGACACCGCCCGCGAGATGATCGACGTTGCGGAGCAGAACGACCGCGTGTTCACGATGGCTTCGAAGTTTCGTTACGTAGCCGATGTGACATTGGGCAAGGCGATCGTCGAGTCTGGACTCATCGGCGAAGTCGTCATGTTCGAAAACGTCTTCACTGGACGCGTAGATATGTCGCAACGATGGAACTCAGATCCAGAAGTTTCTGGCGGCGGCGTGCTCATTGACAACGGCACGCACTCGGTCGACATCACGCGTTACTTCCTCGGCGGACTGGCAGAAGTGCAAGTGATGGAAGGCAACAACATCCAGAACTTGCCTGTCGAGGATACGGTTCGTATGTTTGTGCGGAGCGACTCGGGTGTGCTCGGCAGTATCGACCTGTCATGGAGCGTCAGTAAGGAGCAACCGTATTTTATTGCAATCTACGGCAGCGCCGGTACGCTGCTGATTGGTTGGCAAGAGTCCAAGTATCGCCGCACGTGCGATAGCGATTGGAACGTATTCGGCAGCGGCTACGACAAGTTGGACGCATTCAAGCGACAACTGGAGAACTTTGCCGGTGCGATCCAAGGTCGCGACTCGTTGGTCGTCACACCGGCCGATGGACTCGCTTCGGTGCAGGTGATCGAAGCCGCATACCGCGCGATGCAACAGGGCGCGTGGGAATCAATCGACGCCTCGGAAGCGGCCGCAAGCCCCGTCGCGTAGAGCGAATCACAACAGCTCGTCCCAACCTAGTTGAATATGACCAGCGAAGTACGCATTCACCCGACGGCAATTATTGAAGACGATGTCTCACTCGGCTCAGGGACGTCGGTCTGGGACAATGCGCATATACGCCACGGCTCTCAGCTCGGCGAGCAGTGCATCGTCGGTGGGAAGTCGTATATCGCCTACGACGTGCGTATTGGCAATCGCGTGAAGATCAACGCGATGGCTTACATTTGCTATGGCGTAACGATCGAAGACGGCGTGATGATCAGCGCAGGAACGATCTTCACCAACGACCAGTTTCCGCGTGCGACCACTCCCGATCTCGCCGAACTCAGATCCTCTGGCCCCGACGAGGAGACGCACGACACCATCGTCCGCGCGGGGGCAACAATTGGTGCGGGCGCGATCATCGGCAACAATCTGGAAATCGGGCGGTTCGCGATGGTCGGCATGGGCAGCGTGGTCACGAGATCGGTGCCCGATTTCCATCTGGTCGTCGGCAACCCCGCACGGTCGGTCGGTTGCGTCTGCCGCTGCGGTCCGCGACTGGCTTCTTGGTCGGCTGGCGAAATAGTCTCACTGGCATCCCTGATGTGCGAGCATTGCGGAGCCGAGTATCGAGTCAACCAGGGCCAGGTCATCGAACTTTCGCCGGCCACGATCTCCACGACGGAAAGCTAGGTTGCGTATGGATACGAGCGATCAACAGTGCCACTGGGGCATCGTGGGGGGCGGCATGATGGGCCTGACGCTAGCCCATCGCCTGAGCCAGCAAGGACAACGAGTCACGGTGATGGAAGCCGCCCCCAACGTGGGCGGACTGGCCGACGCCTGGAAACTTGGTGACGTGACCTGGGACCGTCACTACCACGTGACACTTCTGTCGGACTTGCGACTACGCAAGCTGCTCTCGGAACTGGAACTCGAGCAGACGATGCAGTGGGTCGAGACAAAGACCGGATTTTTCACCGACGGCAAACTGTACTCGATGTCTAATACGCTGGAGTTTCTGAAGTTCCCGCCGCTAACGTTGGTCGAAAAGTTCCGCCTTGGAGCAACAATCTTCGGTGCCTCGAAAATCAAGAATTGGAAGCGGCTCGAACAAACGTTCGTTGCCGACTGGCTGCGCAAGTGGTCGGGCGTGGGGACGTTCCGAAAAATCTGGCTGCCACTTCTGCAGGCCAAACTAGGGCAGACTTATCGCCAAGTGTCGGCGGCCTTCATTTGGGCGACGATCGCGCGTATGTATCGAGCTCGCCAGAGTGGGCTGAAGAAGGAGATGTTCGGCTACGTCCCCGGTGGTTACGCCAAAGTGCTGGAGACCTTTGCCGCGCGATTGGAAAGCGACGGCGTACAGCTACTCACTTCTCATCCCGTGCAGCAGGTGTTTCGTGAGGATGAAGGTCAAGTGCGAGTTGATGGACCCCACGGCGAAAGCCGGCACTTCGACCGTGTCGTACTGACCACACCGTCGCCGCTGGTCAGCCATATCTGCCCGCAGCTTTCCGAGCGAGACCGAGAGCGTCACGAGCGGATCGAGTACTTGGGAATCCTCTGCGCCTCGGTTGTGCTCAAGCGTCCCTTGGCCAAGTACTACGTGACCAACATCACCGACGACTGGGTGCCGTTCACCGCGGTGATCGAGATGACCACCCTGGTCGATCCAGCCGAACTGGGCGGACACCACCTGATCTATCTGCCCCGGTATGTTGCCCAGGATGATCCTGCCTGGCAATGGTCGGACGAGCAGCTGGAGGAAAAGTTTGTCGCGGCCCTGGAACGGATGTATCCTGAGTTCGACCGCGACGATGTGCTGGCGTTTCGCGTCTCGCGTGTTCGGCGCGTGATGGCGCTGCCAACGCTGCGCTATTCAGAGCACTTGCCCTCAATTCCCACGTCCATTCCCAACGTGTTCGCTGTCAACTCAGCACAAATCGTGAAGGGCACGCTGAACGTCAACGAAGTCATCGAAATCGCGGAAGACGCGCTCACCGATCATTTGCTTCCGAGCCTGGCAGCATCCTCCTCACAACCTCAACTGGCAACCTCAACTCCCTAACGTCTCATGTCAAAGCCAATGGCGAGCCTGTCGCTCGACCTGGACAATAAATGGTCCTATATAAAAACCCACGGTGACGCGGGCTGGGAGGCGCTGCCGAGCTATCTGGACATTGTCGTACCGCGAGTGCTTGAGTTCCTCGAGGAGCGGCAACTCAAGATTACCTTCTTCGTCGTCGGGCAAGACGCAGCACTCGAGAAGAACCAGCCGGCACTGCGCTCGTTGGCCGACGCGCGGCACGAAATTGGCAATCACTCGTTCCATCACGAACCCTGGCTGCACTTGTACTCGCCCGAAGAGATCAGCGAAGAATTCACGCGGGCGGAAGACGCGATTGAGATTGCCACGGGCGAACGACCCATCGGCTTTCGCGGGCCTGGGTTCAGTTTCTCAGAGCAGGTTTTAGAGGAACTAGCTTCCCGTAATTATGCGTACGACGCGTCAACGTTTCCCACGTTTCTTGGCCCGATCGCGCGGATGTACTACTTCTTCAGTTCCAATCTAAGCCGCGAGGAACGTGCCGACCGCAAACAGTTATTCGGCAAGATGAGCGAAGGCTTTCGGTCACTACGACCCTATAGCTGGCACACCCAAGCAGGACAACTCGTCGAGATTCCCGTGACCACGATGCCGATATTCAAGGTGCCGATTCATGTGAGCTATCTGCTCTATCTGGCTCAGTACTCGCGGGCGCTGGCGATGCTGTATTGCCGCATGGCCTTTGGCATGTGCCGACTAATGCGAGTCGAGCCTTCGCTGCTGCTGCACCCGCTCGACTTCATGGGCCACGACGATTTCTCAGACTGTGACGGAGAGGGTGACCTCTCGTTTTTCCCAGCCATGAAGAGTCCCGCGGCGGAGAAAGTCGAACTCGTCGGACAGGTCGTCGACTTACTGGCCAAACATTGGCGCGTGGTCACCATGCGTGAACATGCCGAAGCTATCCAAAGGCGGCTGTCCAAGGGCACGAAGCCACTTGAAGCTCCCGCACGCGAACCCGCACCCCAGGCCTAAATCGCTTCGCAAAAGCTAATGACAGCCGGATTCCGCAATGACAGACAATGGGAGCGCAACGCAGAACTCGCCTCACTCGGGGAAGTACAGCAACTTCCGCGATCCGGTGGGGCTGCTGAAACGCATGCTCTTGTCTGGCAATCGCGCCGCGTACGATGCACTGCTGCGCGCGGGTCTGGCCGTGGGTGTCACGCCACTCGACTGGGCACTGCACTCGCGGGAGCGACGCCGACTGGCTAAGGCCTCGCTGGCGCATCCATCGGAGCCACAGGTACTGATCGTTGGGCCGCCACGTAGCGGTTCGACCTTGCTCTACCAGACACTCGCCCGATATGCGGACGTCACGTACTTAAGCAACTTGTCCGATCTATTCCCGCTTTCGCCGATCACCGCTACACACTTATTTCAACGACAGACGAAGCTGCGCCGCAAAAACTTTTCCAACTACTATGGCCAGACAGCGGGTCTTGCAGCCCCGAACGATGGATTCGCGGTTTGGAACCGTTGGCTGGGACGAGATCGATACGTCACTCCAGAGTCGCTCTCCGACGAGATGTCCGACAACATGCGGCGTTTTTTTGCAGCATGGTCCGAGCAATTCGGTAAACCGTTTCTCAATAAGAACAATCGCAATGCGTTCTGTATGCAACTCCTGGCTGAGACATTGCCCGAGGCGCGTTTTGTGATCATCCGCCGCGATCCGTTCTTTGTCGCTCAATCGCTAATCGAAGCACGCGCGCAAGTGCAGGGCGACAAAGATCGCCCCTGGGGACTGGCCAGCACCGAAGAGCACGCCAGCGCGGACGAGCCGCTGGGTTATGTGAACGATGTCTGCGATCAACTGATCAAAATCAAGAATCGTCTGCAACAGCAACAGGCCGGAGTCGATTCCACTCGTTATGTCGAAATCAGTTATGAGTCGTTCTGTCAGCAACCTGAGACCGAGCTGCAGCGCATCGCAGAGAGCATCCAGTTGCTAAAACTCGACAATGAGTTGATGGCACAGGAATTAGAGCCCTTTTCAGTTTCGGCCGATCTAAGACTCTCAAAGCCAGAACAAGAGCAGATTGAGCGACGATTCGCGGCGGTTCCGGCATGGCATATCCAAACGAAGTCGAGCAAGGTGAAAGAAACGCCATGAACCGACCGTGGGTCAAAAACCTCTGGCGCCGCCTCCGCTGGCCGCTGGCTATCGGCGTCCTCTGCTGGCTGATCCTGCCGAACCTGGAGGGACTGCGCGAACTCGTTGAGCAAGGGGTCGCTTGGCGATGGATCGCGGCGGCGGTTGGCTTTCGTTTTCTGTCGCTAGCACTCACCGGCTACCGCTGGAACATGCTGTTGGCGGGCCAGGAGATCAGGCCACCGAAATCTCGCGTCGCGCGAATGGTCGGTGTGGGTTACGTTTGCAACTTCGTCCTGCCGGGCACCATCGGAGGTGACGTGGCGAAGGCAGGACTGATTGCGACTGAAACTCCGACGCGCCGCAAGCGGGCGCTGGCGACAGTGCCGTTGGATCGCGGGCTCGGGATGCTCGCGTTTGTGATTCTAGGGTCAATCGCCGGTCTGTTGCGCTGGACGACCATTCCCTCGCCCCTCTTGCAGACCGCCGTTCTACTGATGGCTGGTATCAGCGTGGGCGGATTGATCTGCCTGATCGTGGCGACAGGTACTGGAATTGCGCGCGAACCCGCCGACTTGAATCCGCGGCATAGTGCAACGCGACTCCAGAAATTGCTGATGACCGTTCGCCAAGCAATCGCGATGCTACGACGTGGCCGTGTGACGGTTTGGCTGGCGTTGTTGCTGGGCATCGTCGCGCACGGGTGCCTCTGCTCTGCAAGCTATTGCTGCCTGTTGGCATTCACAGCCGCGGAGATGCCATTCGGTTGGGTGGATCAGCTTTGGCTAGTGCCATCCGCTGAAGTCCCAACCGCCTTTCTCTCGCTGCCCGGCGGACTGGGAGCGCGCGAGGGTGCGCTCGCCTACTTCTACGGCGAGTTCGCATCCGGTCCCGCCCAACTCGATAGGTTCCGCGATGTCGGCGTGCTCGTCGGCGGCTGCTATAGTCTGGTCTGTATCGGCTTGGCAGTCGTAGTGGCAGGCGTGTTGATGGTCTCCGGACGCAACTGGTCTGCAGATGGCAGTGAACCGGCATTCCGCCTGCCAAAAAAACCGGTCTAGTTGTTGTAATCGCTACCTAGACTCTCTCCGAAACGGCGTTCGACGGTACAGCTATTGAGCCAGTATCCTCGGCGAAATAGCATCGAAGATAGAGGTCCATCTGCGTCGCAAAATGTCATGCATGACAAATCCCAAAAATCATTCGGATTCCTGGCTGCGACGCTCGGTGCAATGGCATTAGCCGTCGCTGTACGTGCTTGGGGACTTACGACTCAGTCCTTCACCAACGACGAGATCATCGACCTGCAGATCGCTCGTAGTAGCTGGTCGGAAATTACCTATCTGGCCGATGGCTTTCCACCGCTTCATCATCTGATTCTCAAGGTCGTTCTGCAGCTGACAGACTGGGACATGGCGGGCAGGTGGCTCTGCCTCAGCTACGGAGTGTTGGCAGTTCCAATCGTCGGTCTGCTCGCGAGGAGAATCGCTGGTCTACGCTGCGGCTTGATTGCGGCCTTCGTCTTGGCAGTTTCGCCAATGCATGCCTTTTACACGCAAGAATGCCGGTCGTACGCGCTGTACTTTCTTGTTGCGGCACTAGCAACTTGGCTGTTTTGGCGAGCATTGCAGATTGGCTCGGCAAGCGCATGGACGGCTTTCGCTTGCGCGGCAAGTATCGGCGGGTATTCCCATTATTACTTCTGCTTTGTTCTGCTTGCCTTCGCGCTGATCTGGGCGCGGCAAGCAGTGGCCTCAGGTAATTGGAAGCCGGGTTTGCTAGCCTTTTCCGGGATGAGCGTTCTCCAACTCCCGATCTTCTACCTGGTGGGCAGCGACATCGCATGCCAACAGGGGATGCTGCAAGGCGATTTCGACCCCATGGCACTCGGCTACACTGGGTGGACATTCTTGGCGGGTTTCGCGATTGGACCGTCGTCTCGCGAATTGCACGTAATGGGAGGAGCAGCGGCACTTCGCGAAATCCTCCCGTGGCTGCCGCTGGTTGGCAGCTTGGCAGCGGGAATCTCTCTCAGCTTATTGCGAAAGGAATATCCCTATCGTCTGGAACTACTGATTCTCTTGATCTTGCCCATCCTGGGCGCGATCGGTTTGGCGGCCAGCTTTCAGCTCTCGAACTACAACGTCCGCTACGTCATCACTTCCCTCGTTCCGCTGGTGGTGGTGATCGCCATCGCGATCGGCGCTGCCAAGAGTCGATACTTCTCGCTGGGGCTGGCGTTGCTACTACTCACGGTCAGCACGGTTTCGCTTGCTAACCGACAACTCGTCGGCAGGTATCGCAACGAAGATTCGCGTGCCGCGGCCGAATACATCGCCGCCCACGAGTCGGAACCGAGCCCTGTGTATGCTGTTGCGTTTTATATGCAAGAGTCGGCGTGGTACTACCTGCCCGACGAGTATCACGTCGTGGCCGTGCCTCAGATCAACGCGGAGCCCGAGACGCTCGAAGAAGCCCTTGCACTCATCAATCAGCGCGAAGGGCCCTACTGGATCTTCTATAGCCGAGAGTTCCACGGCGATCCCGAGGGCATCTTCAAGCAGGCGCTGCTCAACGACCCTCAGGTTCAGCTCATGGACACGTGGGATGGCGTCCAACTCTATCGCGGAATAGCACCGCTCAGTCCACAGTCTGAGCAGCCGCCTCGGTAGGCTCCCCACTGCACTCAGGCGAGGGCTTCGTGCAGGCATCGCAAATGGTGTTGCCCTTGGCGTCCTTCATGTTGGCAAGCCCTCCGCAAGTTCCCTTGAGTCGACGGTTGCTCACGATCACGCCGATCGCCATGCCTCCTAGGGCGACGGCGAAGATTACTGCGGTGGCGATAAAGACTTGCCAGATCACGAGAGATTTAACCGTTACTGGTGGACTGGAATCCGTGGTGGGAACTTCGAGGTCGCACGCTCTACGATCACGCCGTCCTCAGCGAGCAAGAACAGCGCGGCGATTTCGTGCTCCTCACACCAATCATACCCGCGATCCTCGCCCATGACTAACAAAGCTGTCGCGAGTGCGTCCGCTTCCAGGCAGGTAGGCGTTAGCAACGTCACCGACCAGCCGCGATATGGCAACGGTCGCCCGGATGTGGGGTCGATGATGTGACTCACGCGCTCGCCGTCAAATTCGCGAAAGTTACGGTAATCGCCGGAGGTCGCCAGCGCCTGGTCCGCGAGTTCGACGATCGTGTGAACCTGCCTGTTCGTCAGGTTGGGCTGCTCGATGCCAATCCGCCAGGGCTTGCCATCCTGACGCGTGCCAGCTGCGCGGACTTCGCCCCCAATTTCGACCATGTAGTTTTCATAGCCGCTAGCGCTGAGCAAATCAGCAATCACGTCAACCGCATAGCCCTTCGCAATCGACGAGAGATCGACCTCTAAGCCATCGACCTGCTTTCGCAAAGCCGGCGGCTCGGCACGCACCTCGAGTTGGCTGCAGCCGGACCGCTGTTTCGCGGTCGCAAGCTCTTCATCGGTTGGCGCTTCGAGTTTGGCACCAAGGTGATGGTGACCGGGGCCGAAATCCCATAACTGTACGAGCGGTCCGACCGTTACGTCTGAGGCTCCACTGGTGGCGTTGTAGTAGTGCACTGCTCGCTCGACGACGTACGCAGTTTCTGGCGAAACTGCGAACCACTCGTTGGCTGGAGATTCGTTGAATTTCGAAAGTTCCGAATCCGGCACATAGGTAGACATCTGCTGGTTAACTTGCTCCAGCTTCTCAACGATGTTGGAAACGACCGGTAAGTCTGCGGTAACGGCTTCCGCACTCCAGCATTTGACACTATAAGTTGTGCCCATCGTCTGCCCAGAATGCGAGAGGGAGCTCGTACCGCCTGATACGGAAATCGCACAGCCGGCAGCGGCGAAAAGCAATAAAGCAGCCAGCGAATAGCTCGTCCGCAACAGCGATTGGAGCTTCGTGCGATTCACGGTCTATCCGCCGAAGTCATCGTAGGCGATGTTCTCTTTTTCGACGCCCAGATCGTCCAGCATTTTGAAGACGGCGGCATTCATCATCGGCGGACCGCAGATGTAATACTCGACATCCTCAGGGGCTGGATGTTCCTTTAGGTAGTTATCCAGCAAGACTTGGTGAATAAATCCGGTCAGCCCATCCCAATTGTCTTCCGGCTGTGGGTCGGACAACGCAATGTGGAACTTGAAATTCGGAAACTCTTTCTCGATCGCGCGGAAGTGATCGATGTAGAACAGTTCTCGCAGACTACGTCCACCGTACCAATACGAGACTTTCCGTCCGGTCTTGAGGTTCTTAAACAACTCAAAGATGTGGCTTCGCAGTGGCGCCATGCCGGCACCACCGCCGATGTAAACCATTTCGGCATCCGTGTCCTTGATGAAGAACTCGCCGTAGGGGCCGGAAATCGTGACCTCATCGCCTGGTTTCAGTCCAAAGATATAGGATGACATCTTGCCCGGAGGCGTGTCGTCGGGCATCCGAGGCGGCGGACTGGCAATCCGAACATTGAGCATGATGATGCCTTTTTCGCCCGGATAGTTCGCCATCGAGTAGGCACGGATCACCGGCTCCTCGACCTTGGAAACATAACGCCAAACGTTGAACTTGTCCCAGTCGCCGTGGTACTCTTCCTCGATCACGAAATCTTTATATTCTACGACGTGCGGTGGACACTCGATTTGAATGTAGCCGCCCGCCTTGAAATCGACTTGCTCGCCTTCTGGCAACTCAAGCACGAACTCTTTAATGAACGTCGCAACATTGTGGTTCGAACGGACCTTGCACCGCCACTTCTTCGTCTCGAAGGCCTCAGGCGGCACTTCGATTTTCATGTCCTGCTTCACAGCCACCTGACAGGAGAGTCGACAGCCATCGCGGGCTTCTTTGTTGGTGATGTGCGATTTCTCAGTCGGTAGGATGTCGCCGCCGCCGGAGAAGACCTTTACTTCGCACTGTGCGCACGTACCACCACCACCGCAAGCGGATGAAACAAAGATCCCAGCATCGGACAGAGCTCCGAGCAGTTTGCCACCGGCAGGGACATCCAAGGTCTTCTGACCGTTGACTTCGATCTTCACGTTGCCGCTGGCAACCAACATCGACTTGGCACCAAGAATCACCAAGACCAACGCGAGTACGACTAGCGTAAACATCGCGACGCCTAAGAAAATCGTCATTCCGCTCATTCTGAAACCTCTGCTTCAGTTTCGTCTGGCACAACCATCGACTCCGTACCGCCATCTGACACAACCACAAGTTCCTCGGAACCGGACGGCTCGGCCGCAGCTGCTTCCTCCGACAGGTCGATGCCGCCAAAGCACATAAACGCCAGTGCCATCAGACCAACCGTCATGAAAGTGATCCCTAAACCCTTGAGCCCGTCGGGCACATCGCTGTACTTCATTTTCTCACGAATGCCCGCCAGACCAGCAATCGCCAAGGCCCAACCGAAACCGGAACCTAAGCCGTAAACAACACTTTCGGCGAAGTCATAGTCACGCTCTTGCATGAACAACGAACCTCCCAAGATTGCGCAGTTCACGGTGATCAGAGGCAAGAAGATTCCCAGCGTGTTGTACAGCGGCGGGAAGAAGCGATCGAGCGACATCTCCAAGATTTGCACCATTGCCGCGATCGTGCCGATGAAGGTGATCAACGACAGAAACTCTAAGTTGACCGAGGAGAAATCGCTACCGAACCAACGCGCAAGCGCTCCCTCCTTGAGCAAGTAGTTCAGTAGAAAGTTGTTCAGTGGGATAGTGATTCCCATGATGACAATTACTGCGCCCCCCAGTCCGATCGCCGACTTCACACTTTTGGAGATCGCCAAGAATGTGCACATCCCGAGAAAGAACGCGAGCGCGAGATTCTCGATGAATACTGCATTCAGGAAGATATTTATGTAGTGATCCATGATGCTTACAGTACAGGGTCTCTGTTGCTTTGTTCAGGTTTCCAGGTCCGCAACACCCAGATAATCAAGCCGATTAGGAAAAAGGCACTTGGCGGCAGGAGCATAAGCCCATTGGGAACGTACCAACCTTGCCAGACGGCCTCCCCGGCTTCGTTGACAACTTTCTGCAACGGCTGGAGCACGGTGATGCCGAAGAGCTTGCCGGAACCAAAAAGTTCCCGGAAAAAGCCGACAATGATTAAGATCAAGCTGTACCCCAGAGCATTGCCGATGCCGTCGATCATGCTGATCAACGGCGGGTTCTTCATCGCGAACGCCTCGGCGCGCCCCATGACAATGCAGTTGGTGATGATCAGACCGACGAACACGCTCATCGTCTTGCTCGCTTCGTAGGCGAATGCCTGCAGGAACTGGTCAACAACGATCACTAGCGACGAGATGATCGTCATCTGTACGATTATGCGGATGCTGCTGGGAATGTACATCCGGATCGCACTGACGGCGGCGTTGGACAAGCCCAGGACAAAGATAACCGAAAGCGCCATTACGAACGACGTTTCCAGTTTCGTCGTAACAGCTAGCGCGGAACAGATGCCCAAGACCTGCAGCGCGATCGGGTTATCGTTCGCCAGCGGATTGAGCAGGACATCTTTCGGTTTGAGTTCAGCCATCACAACACTCTTTTCGAGACAATGAACAATTCACGGCATCTATGCTGCAAAAGGCAGACCAGGAGCTTTCTCGCATCACCGATACTGCATTTACACTCACCGCATCGGCAGCTTCTGAATTCCTAACAAAGTGCCACATGGCGGTAGCTGCCCCTCTTCCATCAACGACTATTTCGAGCGTTGTTTCTCCAAGAACTTGCCAAAGCCATCCGGCCCGACCCAATATTGCACCAGGTTGGATACACCACGCGCTGTGATCGTCGCGCCGGAAAGCCCATCGATTTTGTGGTTGGCACCGGGAGCATTCGCGTCGACTTCGCCCTTGATGACTTCAAACTCGACGTTCCAATCATCATCAAAAACCTGTTTGCCTGGCCATTTCGACTTCCAAACCGGGTTGTCCACCTCTCCGCCGAGACCCGGTGTTTCTTTGTGTTCGTAAAACGTAATTCCGCCCACAGTACGGACGTCATCCCTCAATGCCAGAAACCCGTACAATGTCGACCACAGTCCTTTGCCATAGACCGGCAGCACAAACTGATCGCCTTTCTCGCTGTCCATGATCTTGTAAACGAACGCATACTTCTCACGTCGTGCCACACCAGGCGTCGGACCGCCGGCGGTTTCTACGGCGGCGCTCAGGTCAGGCGTCTTGGCGGCTTTCTTCGCGTCGTAGCTCGCCGGATCGATGCCAGTGGCATCAGAGTTGACCTCTTCCCCAGTGCTCAGATCGACCAGCATTCGCTGAACTTTCGATTCATCGTCGAACATCGCGAGAATCTCGGCGGTCGACATCTGCCCGACGTCGACGCCTGCCGCGAGCAATACGTTTCGCTGCTGGTCTAGCTTCTTGTTTGCGTCTTGACGCGAGCGCAGGCCGACGGCGGCGGCGGATACCAACACCGAGCAGGCGACGCACAGCACAAGTGCGACAAGCAGGGTCCCACCGATCGTATCACGCTTCATAACGAGCCAACCTTCGCTTGATGTTCGATTGGATCACGAAAAAATCAATTAGCGGTGCCATCACATTGCCAAAAAGAATCGCCAGCATGATCCCCTCCGGAAATGCTGGATTGATCGTCCTAACAAGGATCGTCATCACTCCAATTAGAACGCCGTAAATCCACCGCCCAGTATCAGTCATTGCTGCGGAGACCGGATCGGTCGCCATGAAGACGGCTCCAAATGCGAAACCGCCAATCACCAAATGCCAGTGTGGTGCGAGATACATCATGGCATTGTCGCTGCCAGCACTGGCAGCCCATAGCAACGTACCCATACCGAGTGCTCCGATCACGCACCCGGCCATGATGCGCCAGGAGCCAACCCCCAGACCGATGAGCATCGCAGCGCCGATCAAGCACGCAAGTGTTGAGGTCTCGCCCATGGAACCCTGCGTGAAACCAATAAAACAGTCTAACCAACTGAGGCTAGGGTTGGTGACGGTCGACACCGATGCTGCTGTCGGATTGCTGGCGGCAGCCATCGCTCCCAAAGGGGTGGCGCCGGTGATGCCATCAGCCGCGGCCCAAACGCCCTCGCCCCAACGGTTAGTTTCGCTGGAGATTTCCGAAGCATATGCAAAGTAGAGAAATGCTCTCGCAGTGAGCGCTGGATTCAAAAAGTTCTTGCCAGTTCCGCCAAAGATCTCTTTGCCAACCACGACCCCAAAAGTGATGCCGATTGCCACTTGCCATAGCGGAATCGTTGGCGGCAGGGTCAGCGGAAATAGCATGCCGGTGACCAAGAAGCCCTCATTCACTTCGTGACCGCGAACAGTTGCGAACAGGACCTCCCACAGGCCACCAACCGTCATCGTGACGATGTAGACTGGCAGGAAGTACAGCGAACCGAGCACCAGATTATCGAGGAAACTGCTCGGGTCATGCCCGAGCCCCAGAGCCTTGATGATCGGCTCACGCCACGTGTCCAACTGAGTGCCTAAGCCGTTTGCCACGGCGTAGTTCGCTTGATAGCCCGTGTTGTACAGGGCCATAAAGATGCAGGGACCCAATGCCACGACTACCAACGACATCATCCGCTTGAGGTTCATTCCATCGCGAACATGCGAGGGACTCAGCGTCGTGTCACTGGGGGAATACAGGAACGTATCGATCGCCTCATACAAGGGATAGAGCCGTTCCAGCTTTCCGCCCTTGTCAAACGATGGATGCAGCCTGTCTAGTAGTTTCCGTAGCACTTGGCGCTTTCTTAGCGTGTTACAACTGGTTTAGTACAATCGTCTCTGTGGTACCTATATCTCTTTGAATGACGAATTGAATCCTCGTTCGTCACTGCCCAGCGCTATCCCTCAGCTTCGATGGTGGTGAGGTTCTTTCGCAGCATGGGCCCGTAATCGTGCTTGCCTGGACAAACGTAGGTGCACAGCGAGAGGTCTTCTTCGTCGAGTTCCAATGCGCCGAGTTGCTCGGCGTACTCGATGTCATCGGTGACCAGCGCTTTCAGCAGCGGCGTCGCTACGATGTCCAGCGGCATCACCTGCTCGTACATGCCAATCGGAATGATCGCCCGTGGACTGCCTTCGGTGCTGGTGTTGAAGTCAAACTGCTGCGGACCGTCGGAGTTGTTGATCCAAGCCGACGAGAAGACTCTGCGAATCGAAAACTTGTCGGCTCCCGGCATCGCCCAGCCAAGAAAGTCGCGGTGGCCGCCCTCCGCCAAGACAGACACCTGGTTATGGTACCGACCCAAGTAATCGACGGGTGCGACGCTCTTTCGGCCTGAGAGTACCGAACCGGAGACCACCCGGACCTGCTGGTTGTCGCTGACAGCATACTGATCGGCCGTTAGTTCCCCGAGCGAAGCGCCGATGCGTGTGCGAAGCAAACGCGGCTTCGACACGACCGGGCCGGCAAGCGAAACGACGCGATCCGTCCAGATTTCGCCAGTCAAAAACAGGTGGCCTACCGCCACAACGTCTTGGTAGCCAATGTACCAAACTGCCTTGCCGCGACTAACAGGACGCAGAAAGTGGATGTGAGTTCCCACCAGGCCGGCCGGATGCGGCCCGTCGAATGCGTGGAACACGGCCGGCGTTTTTCCTTCACCAGGAATCGTCGACCCCGCCTTTCGACACACTTGCACATGACCGTCGGTGAGGGTGCTCAAGACTTCCAATCCGGCGATGAAGTCGCCCTGATGTTGCTCGAGCACAACTTCGGGATCGGCGGCCAGCGGATTGGTATCGATAGCCGTCACAAACAGCGCGTCGGGAACCATGTCCAGCGCCGGCACTTTGCTGTACGGACGCGTCCGCAACGATGTCCAAAGTCCTGACGCGACAAGCTGTTCGCAAACCTCACGGCGATCGAGCTTCGCAAGATTATGGTCTGGGAAGGTTTGGAAGGTGACTTGGTCATCTCCCTCCACTTCGATTACCAAGGACTCAAACTTGCGTTTGGCCCCTCGGTTCACCGCTTTCACTATACCGGCCGCGGGAGCAGTGTACTGGACGCCGGGCGTCTTTTTGTCGACGAAGACCGTTTGGCCTTTTTTGACGCGGTCTCCATCAACGACGTGCATCGTCGGCTTCATGCCAATGTAGTCGTCGCCCAACAGCGCCACGTGACGCACTGGTGGCGCGTCGGAAATCGACTGCTCCGGCGCACCCGCAATTGGCAAATCCAAGCCTCTGTCAATTCGAATGACACTGGTCATAGAAACGGCGGGAGTTAATTCTTACTTACGGAGCTGCCCAGTGAGCGAAGACGCACAACCTTCCGGGGAATCCTTGTCTCACCAGATCGAGGCAGCAGTTAGATGGGTTTGTGAATTTTTTCACGAATGCCGCCGCAAGTCAATAACTTACTACCAGCACTAGGTTTGGGCAAGACCGGAACATACGTCGCCCGTGAATTTCATACCGCATTCCGCACCTTGCGTAAACGCCGCCGGAACCCCAAACTGCGGGCCATGTCTGCTATTGAAAAGTCTATTTCCGCCGCCCAACAGCTGGCTCAAGACGTCAGCGAGCTGAGCTTTGCCCCACCGGTCTCGCACGTTTACAATCCGCTGGATTATGCGTGGACAGCCCACGAGCAGTACCTGCGCCGCATGAATCCCAAGGGCTGCCGCGTGCTGTTTCTCGGGATGAACCCGGGCCCATGGGGGATGGCGCAGACGGGCGTCCCGTTCGGTCAGGTCGAAGCTGTACGAGACTGGCTCAAGATCGATGCCGAGGTTGGGCGTCCAGACGATGAGCATCCCAAACGGCCCATCGAAGGCCTCAATTGTCAGCGCAGCGAGGTTTCGGGCGAACGACTGTGGGGGCTGTTCCGTCACAGGTTCGCGACGCCGGATGAATTTTTCGCCGAGCACATGGTCGCCAACTACTGCCCATTGGTGTTCATGGAATCGTCTGGCAAAAATCGCACACCCGACAAACTGCCGGTCTCTGAGCGTGAGCCCCTCGACCGCGTCTGCGATGCGCACCTTGATGCGCTGCTCGCCGCCACACAGCCCGAGTGGGCCGTCGGCATCGGCGTTTACGCGGAGAAATGCCTGCAGCGCGTTGTGAACGGCGCGACGACAAAGGTCACACGCATCCTTCACCCCAGCCCCGCTAGCCCTGCCGCTAACCGAGGTTGGGCGGCCGCGGCAACCGGGCAGCTTGAAGACTCGTGTGTTTGGTCCGCGACCGTTGACCCCTTTCACTAGGCAGCGCTATACTCGACGATACTAATGATTAATTCATTCCAACTGCCTGAAGACGAGTTGACATGAAAATTCACGAATACCAGGCGAAGCAGCTGCTTCGTGAGGCGAACATCGCTGTTCCTGAAAGCATCGTGGCCCGGTCGGCCGACGAGGCTGCTGCCGCGTTCAAAGCGCTCGGTGGCTCGATCGCGGTTGTGAAGGCGCAGATTCACGCCGGCGGTCGAGGCAAAGGCACGATCAAGACGAATCCCGAACAGAAGGGCGTGCAGCTGGTAAAATCCGCCGAAGAAGCAGCGAGCGTGGCCGAGAATCTCCTTGGAAATGAACTCGTCACGATCCAAACTGGACCCGAGGGTAAAGCAGTTCAGCAAGTGCTCGTTGAAGCGGGTTGTGACATCGCCCGCGAACTGTATCTCGGCATCGTGGTCGATCGAGCGGAAGGCCTACCGGTGCTGATGGTCTCCAGCGAGGGCGGCGTTAACATCGAAGAAGTCGCCGCCAAAACTCCGGAATTGATCTTCAAGGAGCACTTCCATCCCGATACTGGACTGCAGAGCTCGCAGGTCGGATCGCTATGCGAGAAGCTCGGCATCACCGGCGACAGCGTGAAGTCGGCCGAGAAGTTCATGACGGCCCTGTGCAAGCTCTTCGTCGACCTGGATTGCTCAATCGCGGAGATTAACCCACTGGTGGTCACCGGCGGTGGCGAGATCATCGCATTGGACGCCAAGATCAACTTTGACGACAACGCCCTGTTCCGCCATAAGGAACTTGAAGAGCTGCGGGACTTGAGCGAAGAGGACCCCGCCGAGGTCCGCGCCGGACAGGCCGGACTAAGCTACGTCGCGCTCGACGGCAACATCGGTTGCCTAGTCAATGGCGCCGGTCTGGCGATGAGCACGATGGACCTGATCAAGCTGCACGGCGGCGAGCCAGCAAACTTCCTTGACGTCGGCGGAAGTGCGAATGTTGAGAGCGTGACCGAGGCCTTCCACATCATCCTCGGCGACGAGGCAGTCAAGGCAGTCTTGGTGAACATCTTCGGCGGCATCATGCAGTGCACGACGATCGCGAACGCTATCCTCGAAGCGTACAAACAAGTCGGCTTCAATGTGCCGCTGGTCGTTCGTCTCGAGGGAACCGAAGTGGAAGAGGGTCGTAAGCTCTTGGCCGAAAGTGACGTGGATATCATTTCGGCGAGCGACCTAACGGATGCAGCCAATAAAGTTGTGGCGGCGATTGCATAAGGAGCGACTAGCAATCAGCTGTCAGCAGTCAGCTTCGCACTGGAAAGTCGAAAGGTGAAGGACTTTAACGACTTAATCGTCTGGAAGAAAGCGCACCACGCGACCTTAGAAATATATAAATACACGAGAGGATTCCCCGTCGAGGAACGATTTGGCTTGACGAGCCAAGTGAGACGAAGCGCGGCATCGATCGCAGCGAACATCGCAGAAGGTTGCGGTCGAGGATCGGACGGAGACTTCGGACGCTTCTTGCAAATTGCGATGGGATCAGCATCGGAGACAGAGTATCACGTGCGGCTAGCAAAAGATCTGGGCTTCCTGAGCAACGAGACTGCGGCGCACCTAACCAATCACATCCACGAAATTAAACGCATGTTGGCATCACTAATCAAAAAGCTGAATGCTGACCGCTGATAGCTGAGAGCTTATTCAATGAGCATATTAGTCAACAAAGATACTAAAGTCGTTTGCCAAGGCATCACCGGCCGCGCTGGCGAATTCCACAGCAAGAACTGCATCGAGTACGGCACTCAGTTGGTGTGCGGCGTGACGCCGGGTAAAGGTGGGCAGGAAGTGCTCGGCGTGCCGGTTTACGACACGGTAGCCGAAGCGGTCGAGAAACAGGGCGTCGATGCGAGCATGATCTTTGTGCCGCCCGCGTTCACCGCGGGCGCGATCCTGGAAGCCGTCGACGCGGGGATCAAGACCATCGTTGCGATCACCGAAGGCGTGCCGGTGCTCGACATGGCGCGTGTGTATGACAAGATCAAAGGCCGTGACGATGTGAACCTCATCGGGCCGAACTGCCCAGGCGTGATCACCTCTGACGAGTGCAAAATCGGCATCATGCCTGGCTACATCCACAAGAAAGGCACCGTCGGAGTGATGAGCCGCAGTGGCACACTCACCTACGAAGCTGTGTGGCAGTTGTCGAATGTCGGCCTCGGCCAGACCACCTGCGTCGGGCTCGGCGGCGATCCGATCGTCGGCACCTCGTTTATCGACTTGCTGAAGATGTACCAGGAAGATGACGCGACGGAAGCGATCATCATGATTGGCGAAATCGGTGGCACCGCCGAGGAAGAGGCCGCCGCGTTCGTGAAAGAGAATGTCACCAAACCGGTGGCCGCATTCATCGCCGGCCGCACGGCTCCCCCGGGCAAGCGCATGGGTCACGCCGGAGCGATCATCTCGGGAGGCAAAGGCACAGCCGAAGAGAAAATTGCCGCGCTGGAAGATGCCGGCATCGAAGTCGCCCAAAGCCCCGCCGACATGGGCGCGGCAATTCAACGCGCGATGGCCAAATAGATTTGCTCGCTGATCCGTCTAATACGTAGAAACGGCCCATTGAATCTTCTTAGCGAACTGAAGAAGTTCGACGGCAAGCGGATTCAGCCGCTCGAGAAGATTGCGTTGCAAGTCGCGGGCGACTCGCAATTAGTCAGCCTTCTCATTGGTGCCGCGGAAAGCGATGACTTACGGACCCAAACCGCGGCCACTTGGGTGCTGAGACGTGTACGGGAGGACGGTCATGCTTTCTCCGACGCGCAGTGCAGCGAAATTCTGAAGTTGATTTCTTCTGTCGACGACTGGGAGGCAAGGCTGCACCTATTGCAGTTGTTGCCCCAGATCAACTTGCCGAAAGACCTGGAGGAGACGCTCTTCCGCACAATTGCTAATTTCCTGGACTCCGAAGAAAACAAGTTCGTTCGCGCTTGGTCCTACAATGCGCTGATCTCGATCGCCGACCAGGCTTCTCAGTTACGTGACGAAACGTCGCGTTACGTCTCGCGTGGCCAACGCGAAGAGGCTGCCTCCATCAAAGCTAGAATCCGCAATGCCGCAAAGCAAGTCGATTGGCTCTGATCAGTACGATAACCCCGCGCGTACGAACAGCGAATCATCCAATCGAAAGTCGGGAGTGGCGCTGGAAAACTCCAACTCACGACCGAACACGTATCCGAATTCCAGCCGATGATTGATCGCACCGAGCGGTGCCTTCTTCTCGATGCCGACGAGCAAGCGAAAGTCGTTGTAAGTCAGCAGATCTTGCCCTACGGTCGCCGAGCGGTCGATCGACCAGATGCCGCCGCCGAATTCGCCGCCGATGTAGGCCCAGCGTTCGGCCCTCGCGCCAAAGAAGCCATCTGGCAATCGCCAGGATACTCGTGGTTGCGGCATGATGACATCAAACTTAATGTCGGGACGAGGCTCGTATATCAAACCAACCGCGGGGATGACCGACAGGCCCCTACGGTTGAGATAGACGACACCCATCACCCATTTGGCCGCTGGCGACGACTCATACACAGCGAACGCCTGCCCCGTCACCCGAAACGCGTCGGCATCGTTGGCCTCGAAATCGCTGTAGTGTCCTAGCGTCACCGCCGCGTTCATGGCCCACGGTCCGTCGCCGAACTTCCGCAGATGGCGGAATGTCACCTCCGCGTCGTACACTTCGCCCGGCAGGTCCAATCCCGCAGGCCGATCGAGATAGTGCACTGCAAACCGCGGCGTAATCAGCAGCGGCGCCGAAACGCGAAAGAATGGTATGCCCAGCACGATGCCAGCTTCCAGGTCACCGAATCCCAGACTGTCCGACTCGAACTGTGGGATGTACGTGCCGGACGCGAACGCCTTTTGGAACAGACTCTTGCGTCGCTCAGGCGTCGACTTCGTTCTTACAGGCGGCGCGAGTAGCACCTGCGTCGGCGATCCCTCCATCGCATACGGATCAGCGATTGGATAAGTGGCACACTGATCGAGCATCAGCGGGGCGTTGGGAGTACACTCGTACTCGATCGCCGGCTGATACGGCACAAACTCTTGGACCAATTGTTCCCCGGGCATCGGCTGTGGCTGCATGTACGGCGTTTGCGACAGTGCTTTCGCACTAACACAGACGACCAGCAGGCAACCGACACATCGAAAGGCAGTTTCTCTTGTGGTCCGTAATCCGCAATCCGATATCCGCATCCCTAAAAATCAACCCCGGCGCGGATCATGAATGAATCGTCGAGGCCGAGAGTGGGAGTGGTCGAATCAGCAAAGATGATCTCACGATTGAAAAGGTATCCAATTTCTACGTGCCCGTGAGCCTGAGTTTGCGTTTCCCATTCCAGGCCAAAGATGAATCGAATGTCGTTGATGTCGATATCGTCTCCCGAGCCATTCTGTCGCTCAACGGTCCATCGTCCACCGCCATATTCACCCGCGACATACATCCACCACTGGCTGCTACCAACGTTGATTGAGCGCCGGCGAATTCTTGGATTTGGAAAGACCAAGTAAAAGTCCCATATATTGCTGGGACGCCAATGCAGGCCTCCCGCCGGCAGTAGCTTCACGTCGTTTCGATCGAGGTACCAGACGCCGGCGATCACGTCGAACTGGGGCGAAAATGCCAGCACTCCGAGGCCACGACCCAAGATCCGAACTGAATCATCCGTCACTTCCTCGAAGTCCGTCCAAACTCCGGTGCGGAGCCCCAGATCGGCGTGCAGCCAGTCGGTCAAGCGCGGATGCCACGCCGCATCGATGTACGCGTCGTACACACGGGGCGGCAAATCGGGATTCTGCGGCGGCGGTGGCTCTCCCATCATTGGCGGTTCTTCCGGCGGAGAGAACGGACCCTTTAACCAGTTGAAGGCGAAGCCGGGTGTGATCAGCAACGGGGTATCGGGGTTGTAGAAGATTGGGAATCCGAAGGTCGCTGCGAGTTCCGTGCGATTAATCGAGAGGTCGTCGGCACCGCCCTCGCCGTAGATCCACGTGTGTTCGAAGCTGATCTGCTGCAAGAGTCGTTGCAAACGGGCATACTGCCCGTCGGAGTTCTGATACTGGTAGGTCCCCGACTCCCACTGAAACGGCAAGCCATTTGGATACAACGAACCTCCGCTCTGAGGCACGTTCGGTCCGACGATCCCAACGCTCTGTGGAGCCGCTTGCTGTCCCAAGGGCGGCACCACTGGTTGTCCGAATTGTGGAGCAGGTTGCCCAAACGTTGACGTGGGCGGCGAGATCGACTGCGTCACTGGCGGCGCAACCGTGTACGGAATGTCTGCTGGGGGCGTACCCAACAGCGGATTTCCGTAAGGATCAAAACTCGGCACGACGTTCGGCGGATTGGCAGGGTTGAATGCTGGTGCCGCCGACGGAAACTGCACGCGCTGCGCGAATATCCCACTGGTTCCAATTAACCAATAGGTAGCCAGCAACACCAACGTTGAACATCGTCGGAACACGGGTCGCCTTGCGCGCGGCGCGCTATGATTTAGAGTTTGGATCTCGGGAGCGGGAATACGGGAGGTGTGTAATTACTGAGCGTGCCACATGTCGTCAAGTTCGATTGAGTGCTGGTTACTCTGCTTCCTCCCCCCGGTCGGGAGGGGGACTAGTTGGAAAATGCGGCTCCACCAGTTTACTTCCGTGCGTGCTATCGCGGCGGAGCATGCGGCGGCCGATTCGTTTGACGCGGCGTTGTCCACGACTCCGCAGTGCCACCAAGCAGACTTCCTGCCGGTTGAATGCTAGCTGCCGCGTGCGGACGTCGCGGTAACCCCAGCCGCGCACCCGTTCGACGAGTTTGGGTAGCTCATTTGCAAGTTTCCAGTCTGCCAGCTTTAGCGTGAGGATCATTCCACGCACGTTCGCCAGTTCGTTGCCGACGATTTCCTCCACCGCGTCGAGCGTGTAATTAGGTGCGACGTTCATGTCGGCCGCCAACCACTGCACACCTCGCAGCTGCTTACGCCGAACTTCCGTGCTCCGGCGGCGGATGTGAGTGAACTGCTCCTCTGCCAGTACCACCGGGTCGACCTCCGCAGGATCGACGCCCAACACTCGCAGCCCGTGTTCCAGCAGTGCCTGCGATGCGCCGCCCGGCGCGCACCCCAGCTCAACGCACAGCTCGCCGCGGGCGATTGGCAATGCTGACCACTGCAAGGCTTCCTGCATCTTAAGGTACGCCCGACTGACGGCATGGTCCGGCAACTCCAGCGGCAGCACTCCGCCCGGATAGCAATCGAGTCGGCGGGTCGTGTGGTTGCAACCGAGCCACCACTCACCCGGCTCGACCACCACGACATCCAACACCCAGCGATTCCGACGACTCGGTGGGCGAGGTGCTGTTGGCATCGTCCTCAACGGTTCGACGGGCGCTTGCTCGCGTAGTACTCGTTCGATCGTGAGCGACAGCGCCGTTGGGCCCGGCTCGAAGCCACGCACTCCAGGCACCGCCGTGTCGCGCTGCCAAACATGCAAATCGACGATTGATTGGTCTGCCAGAAACGCCTCGACACCGGGTAACTGCCAGCTCAGCTGAGCCAAGTCTTGGGCTGATTCGCCAGACACTTTGCCCAACGAAAACCCGCTCGCGCGCGCGAACGTCGACGGCAGCTGAAATTGCTCCGGCTCGTTGATTTCGTCCTTCAGTTTGAACGTCACGAAGCCCGGTCGCGAAAACGCGAGCGAGGCGTCAATCGGCCCCGCCGCAACTTCATGCTTCAACGCCTGCTCCGCGCCGCATTGACAGACGGCGAACAGGAATTTGGGCGGCCAGTTAGTGGACATCGTTGAAACGAACTCGAAACTTAGGGGCTTTTGTGGTTTTGCTTGGTTTTAAGTTTTGAAAGGAAATCACTTTCTGTTTTCAAAACAGAAGTCTTCGTTCTCTACTCGCGAACGCCTAATCTACTACCATATTTGAGGTTACGAGAACTGACTCCACAACTTAGGGTGGCAGTATTGAAAGGTCGCCAGATTGTGACCTTTCAAAACCCTCTCTCACTTCAGCGCGTTGGTCGCCAGATAGAGTCTGCGGCCACGATGAGTCTAATCGATTCGCGGTGGCGATTCAGCAACGATTTTTGGCCGGCTGGAACTCACTGATTGGCGCTTTCCGATTCTTGCCACGCGACAAGTTGAGCGCCAAATTCGACGGGTGCCTCCACAGCGACCTGCAACCGACGTAGGTACTCCGCCCTCGGGATCTCAATTACTCCCAAACGACTTGTGTGCGGAGTCCACTGTTGGACGTCGAGAAGTTGAAAGCCTTGCGTGCTCAGGTGATGCACCAGGTGGGCGAGCGCTACTTTCGACGCGTCGCGCACGCGGTAGAACATGCTCTCGGCGGCAAATAGTCCTCCAATCACGATGCCGTAGGTGCCACCGGCGACTTGACCTTCGTGCCACACCTCCACGCTATGGGCGTGGCCCATGCGATGCATCTGCACGTACGCGTCGATCATCGGCTCGGTGAGCCACGTGCCCCCTTCTCGGCCGGGGCCGATTGCGCAGCCCGCGATCACCTCGGCGAAGGCCCGATCGCAGGTGACCTGGAACTTGCCCGAACGAAGTGTCCTGCGCAGACGGCGAGAAATATGCATGGCATCGAGTGGCAAAATGGCCCTCGGATCGGGCGACCACCACAACATCATCTCCTCGTCAGACACAGGCCAGGGAAAGATTCCGTGCCGATAGGCGTCCAGCAGTCTCGGCGGCGCGAGATCGCCTCCCACCGCAACCAGCCCGTCGGGGGTCGACTCTGTTGCAGGTGGAAAGAACTTGGGCGGCATCTGTCAAGCAGTCCGTAAGAAGTTTTTTTTCGAGTTTGGCACGTCGTAAGGCCCAGAAAAATGTGAATCTTGGTTCGCTGCAGAAAAACTGGAAGCCTAGTATAATCGTAAGCAGCGAAAACGGCATTAGCTTTCGACTTGGGGTCATACTGTATGCATCAAGAACCTGACTCACCTAACGAAATTTCAGCACCATCGGCAGTGCCGCCGAGCACCTCTGCGCCAGCAGAACCTGCCGCCACGCAGGAGGCGGGAGCCGCGCCGCAGTATTCAGCGAGTGACCCCAATGCGCCCGCCACGCAGCAAGATCTGAATCGCCTGCGGCGGTTGCTGTGGGTGTTTGGGCTGCTGCTGGCTGTGCTGATTACTCCTTCGATCGTTGGTCGAATTCAGTATGCGATCACCGCTGCGAAGGAGCGTGCCATGTACGACGTGGCGAGTGAACTGAAGGGAGAATATTCACTCAACAGCATTTCCAATGCCTCGCGTCTGTTAGCGAACTACGTCGGACCCAGCGTTGTGAATCTGCACTCCCACGGCAGCCGTCAGGGCGAGGGTTCAGGCGTGATCGTGGATGCGGAAGGATACATCATCACCAACTTCCACGTCGTCGAACGCGTGCGATCGGTTGAGGTCCTGCTTAGCGACGAGCGCCGAGGCACCGCGACCGTCGTGGGAGCCGACCCGCTGGTCGATCTCGCCGTCCTTAAAACCGAAATGGATGACCTCACCGCTGCCGAGTGGGGCGATAGCGACGCGCTCGACGTCGGCGAAATGGTATGGGCGCTGGGCAGTCCATTCGGATTTGAAAAGTCGATCACCTTCGGCATCGTCAGCGCGAAGGAACGCCGGGGGATTCCCGATAGCCGCGGTCTACGCCGCATTCATCAGGAGTTTCTGCAGACGGACGCCGCCGTGAACCCAGGCAACAGCGGCGGCCCACTGGTCAATGCCGATGGCGAAGTGGTCGGAATCAACACGGCCATCATTGGGCCCTCGTTCCGAGGGATTAGTTTCTCGATCCCCAGCTCGATCGCCCGCAAGAGCTACGAGCAGATTCGCGAACAGGGCTGGGTCGAGCGCGCCTACCTCGGTGTGCAGCCGGTGGAAGTGCCCGACGAGGTTGCCCAATTGCTGGATTTGGGTCGCGACCAGGGCGTCTATCTTGTCGAGGTTCGTGCCGACACACCAGCAGACGACGCGGGACTGCGCGTACACGACGTGATACTTAGCTGGGACGGCATCCCGTATTCCGACCCCACGTTGCTCAGCCGCGCAATCGCCGGCACGCCGATTGGCACGGAAGTACCCGTGGAAATCGCCCGCTTCCTGCGCGGCCAGCCGACGCGCAAAACGCTGACGGTAAAAGTCGCGACCAGGCCACCTGATATGGTGCCGCGGAACTAGGAATAGTCGCCGGCGGCACAGGCAACCAACGTTGTTGCATTCCCCATTCCGAAATCCGAGTTCCGCAATCGCACTGTGTCTCTCTCCGACCTGCAGGATGCAAAAGAGCAGATTCGCCAGGCGATCGACATCGTCGATCTGATTGGCGGCTATCTACAACTGCGCCGTCAGGGACGCAACTACGTCGCGCTCTGTCCATGGCACGACGACTCAAAGCCGAGCCTGACCGTCAATCCGCAACGGCAGTCATTCAAGTGCTGGCCGTGCGACATCGGCGGCGACATCTTTACCTTCGTGATGAAAAAAGAAGGTATTGATTTTCGTGAAGCGATGGAAATGTTGGCAGATCGAGCGGGCGTTAGTCTTTCGTTTGGCAAACAGCACTCCGACGGCGACCACCAGTACGATCGACGCAACTTGTACAAGGCGATGGCCTGGGCGGAAGATAAGTTTCACCAGTGCTTACTCAGTGCGCCGGAAGCCGAACCGGCGCGGCAGTACTTGACTGAGCGAGGCATCAATCAGCAATCAATTGAGCAGTTTCATATTGGATTCGCTCCCAATAGTTGGGACTGGCTGATCGGCTTGGCGCGGCAAGCAGGTGCCACATCGGCGGTACTCGAGCGTGTCGGTTTGGTGGGCAAGCGGCAACAAGGCGAGGGATACTACGATCGATTTCGCGGACGGCTGATGTTTTCGATTCGCGATCCGCAAGCGCGACCGATTGCCTTCGGGGGTCGCATACTGCCGGGTGTGGGCGAACAGAATCCGACTCGCCCGGAGGCCAAGTACATCAACAGCCCCGAGACACCGCTGTTCAGCAAGAGCGCCCAGCTGTACGCACTCGATTTGGCGAAAGATGCTATCAGTGACGATTCCGGCATCGTTGTGATGGAGGGCTACACCGACGTGATCATGGCGCACCAGCATGGAATTACCAATGCGGTTGCGGTGCTGGGCACTGCGCTGGGTGAGCGCCATGTGCCGCTGGTGCGTCGATTCACGGATCGGATCACGCTGGTGTTGGATGGCGACGAGGCGGGGCAGAATCGCACCATGCAGATCCTCGACGAGCTGCTAGCACTGTTCGTAAAACAAGATGTAGATTTACAAATTCTGACCTTGCCAAGCGGGGCCGATCCATGTGATGTTATTGCATCGCAAGGAAGCGAGGCTTTTGCAAAACTCTTGTCGACGGCAGTCGACGCACTCGATCATAAGATTGCTGCTGTGACCAACGGATTGGCTTCACAACCGAGCACTCACGCCGCCTCTCAAGCGGTGGAAGAAATTCTCACCACGGTCGCCCGAGCGTTCCCGGCGGGCGGAAGTGCGTCGTCGGTGGCGCTAGTTCGCGAGCAACAAGTGCTGGCCAACATCTCGCGCCGCTTCGGCATCAACGACGATACCATTCGCACACGACTGACCGCCAAACGTCGCGAGCAGGTCACACGCAATCGAACACGTTACGTAGACCAACATCAGCAAGCGCCAACACACGCGCTTCCGCGCGAGCAGCGATTGAACCTATCGTCTTGGGAAAGAGAACTGTTGGAATTGCTGCTGCATCAGCCACAGGTCTTGCAGCAGATTTCACAAACACTGCAAGCGGAAGACATCCCCAACCCGTTCTGCCGCCAAATGTACACACGTGCCTTGCAGCTGACAGTTGCCGGCCAGACCCCGTCGTTCCAGACCCTAAGTGCCGTCACTGAGGACAACGACGAAAAGAACTTGCTCGTCGAATGCGACGAACTTGGCGAACAAAAATCCAACAGCGACACCGAGCAGCGCGTGAACGACCTGCTCGCGTTGATCGCCGACCAGAAACAACAAGCTTGGCAGAACTCGCAAGTCGCGGAGCTGAAGCAAAACCAGCTTGACCCCGAACACGAACAGGAGGTACTCGCCGAACTGTTTGACGTACTGAAACAAAAACATGAATAGATACGCTCGAGCGCTGTCTGATTCCCGATCATTGCGATTATCGTTTTAGTGCGAAGAAGAGAGAAACGCCGCCAAACAGTTGTTTCGCCCACGGATGGGTGAGAAGTTTGGATGGTGTCCCGCTGCCAGAATTCGGACGCGCTGGAGAGACCAGACCTGCGGCGCGAAATTGAATCCTGGTGAAGCTTTTCCAGTTGCACAGGAAGTGCAGGAGGAGTTTTTTGATGACCGACCAACCCGCCCTCGAAACGTTTCCCGCCGTTGCCGCCCCGCAGAAGATCTCCTTCCAAGAGATCGTCGAGCTCGCCCAGACTCAGGGTTTTCTGACCTACGAGCAAGCCAACGACTTCCTGCCCGACGAAGTCGCTGACTCCGACGCGGTCGATCAGCTACTCGACCTAGTCGATTCACTTGGCATCGACTTTGTCGAAGGCGACCACACCCCACAGCATCCCGAGGTGTTGGAAGCGGCCGACGCCGCCGACAGCGAACGCCTATTCGCTGACGAACTGCCCAAGCTGACCGACGACCCGATTCGGATGTATCTGGCACAGATGTGCCGTATTCCGTTGCTCACGCGTGAAGAAGAAATCACGATGGCGAAAAAGATCGAGCTGTCGCGAAAGCGATTCCGTCGCAACCTGCTGCGATCATTCGCCGCCCTGCAAGCCACCGTCGAAACGCTCGACAAGGTACATTCCGGCGAGTTGCCTTTCGACCGCACGATCAAAGTCTCGCTGACCGAGCGACTGACGAAGGAACAAATCTCCGCTCGCATGCCCGTTAACCTGCCCACACTGCACCACCTGATGCGGGAGCAGCAGCGTGATTTCGCCCTGCTGATACGCAAGAGCGTGTCGTCAGAAGAAAAGCAACAAGCACGGCAGCGGTATCTGACGCGTCGGCGCAAGATGTTGCAACTGGTGGAAGAACTAAGCCTCCGCACCCGACGTGTGCAGCCACTGATGCGAAAGCTGGAAGAAATCTCGCGCCGGATGGACTTCCTACAAAATCAGCTGACTCAGCTGCGCAGCGAGAACGCACACCAGACGCGCATTGAGCCGGTTCGTCGAGAGCTGGAAAAGCTGATGACGCAAACGCTCGAGTCTCCCCGTAGCCTTCGCGAGCGATGTCGCACTTTGCGAGTGCAGCTCACCGAGTTCGATCGTGTAAAACGCGAACTTTCCAGCGGCAACCTCCGCCTTGTGGTTTCCATCGCGAAGAAGTACCGCAATCGAGGCATGAGCTTCTTGGATCTCATCCAGGAAGGCAATACAGGCCTGATGCGGGCGGTGGACAAGTACGAATACCGCCGTGGCTTCAAGTTTTCGACCTACGCCACGTGGTGGATTCGTCAGGCGATCACTCGAGCGATTGCTGATCAGGCGCGGACAATTCGCATTCCAGTGCACATGATCGACGTGCTCAGCAAGCTGCAACAGACGGCCAAACGCCTGCAGCATGAACTGGGTCGACTGCCAACGCAAGAAGAAACCGCCAAGGCCGCTGGCATCGATTTGGAAGAAAGTCTGCACGTTATGGACATCGGTCGCACACCGGTGAGCCTGGATCGGCCAATCGGCGAGAGCGAAGACTGCAGCTTCGGCGAGCTGGTTGAAGACTCAGCCACTGACAACCCATTGAAGCTGGCAAACAACGGCTTTCTGCGTGAGAAGATCGATGAGCTGCTGAAGACGCTCACCTACCGCGAGCGCGAAATCGTTCGCTTGCGGTACGGCCTGGCGGACGGCTACTGCTACACTCTGGAGGAAGTTGGTCGCATCTTCAAGGTCACACGCGAACGTGTACGACAGATTGAAGCTAAGGCCGTGGCCAAGTTGCAGCATCCCGTGCGGAGTGCCGAGCTGTCGGAGTACGTCGCTGACAGTCCCGTACCGGAAGAAGAAGAAGTTTGGGGTCTGCCACCGGCCGAAGAGAATCTCCAAGAAGACCTCGTGGAAACGATCGAACGCAATATCGATGAGATCGCGGTCGAACGAATGGCCGCCGCGTAGGTGCGATCGACATCGAATGCAACTTCAGCCCCCGTCTGTCTGCAGGCGGGGGCTTTCGTTTTTTTGCGGGCGAAAATCAGCGCCTCCCGCTATCAGAATTCGCCGCTACAATGGTCCTATCTGAGACCACAGGATACCAGGAGGCAGAATATGGCCGTATCGACGGCGGTGCTACGGGAACTGCATCGAATCCACGTGCAACTGAGCGATCTGCGTGATCGATTGGCGCGAGGCCCGCGTCAGGTACAAGTGCACACCAACAATGTGGCTCAGCAGCAGGCGAAGCTCGAAGCCGCCCAAGAGACCGTCAAACAGACGAAGATCGCATCGGATCAGAAGCAGCTGGACCTGAAGACCAGCGAGAACAAGATCGAAGATCTGAAGTCGAAGCTTAACACCTGCAGCAGCAACAAAGAGTATCAAAGCTTGCTCGAACAAATCGCCGCCACAGAGATGGCCAACAGTGTCCTGGCCGACGAAATCTTGGAGGCGATGGAAAAGGGTGATCAACTGGAGGTTGCGGTCGGGGAGGTGAAGTCGGAGGTCGAAGCAGCCCAGGCCGAACTGACCAAATGCCAGAACAAAGTCACCGGCGAGTCGGATGTGATCCGTGCCGACATCGAGCGTTTGGAAGGGGAGTTGGTCGAAGCAGAAAAGTCGCTACCGGCCGACATCAAGCCCGATTATCAGCGGGTGATCAAGAACAAAGGTGCCGACGGAATGGCGGAAGTTGAGGACCAGGTTTGTCGCGGCTGCGGCAAACAAATCACCCTCAACATGCAGAACGAACTGATGCTGTCCAAACCGGTCTTCTGCAAATCATGCGGCAGCCTGCTCTACATGTGCGAGCCGTGAGCAAATTCCCGCCGGCCGACCTTTACACGGTTTGCCGCAACCGACAGAATATCCAGTGGTGCAGGGTCTCTCGCAAGGGAGACCCGTTTTGTTTGGTCGATGCGATTTTGACCGCCATTAAGCGATTCGCAAAGCGCAATCGCACCCAAGTTGTAGCGAGGTGTCCGATGTCTGAACGTGTTCCCATGACCCGCAAGGGATTCGACAAGCTCAAGGCGGAGCTGGACGACATGGAAAACGAACAAATGCCCAAGATCGAAAAGCGCATCGCCACCGCGCGCGCCGAAGGCGACCTCAGCGAAAACGCCGAGTACCACGGAGCACGCGAAAGTCAGGGCATGTTGCAGGCGAAGATCAACATGTTGAAGGACAAACTCGGGCGGGCAGAGATCATCGATGTCGCGACGTTGCCGAAGGACCAGGTCGTGTTCAGCTCAACGGTCAAAGTCAAAGACCTCGACTTTGGCGACACCGAGGAGTTCACCCTCGTGGGCGCCGGTGACGAAGACTACGATGTCGGTCGGATTCTGATCACCAGTCCGCTCGGACAAGGACTGCTCGCCAAGAAGGTTGGAGACATCGCCGAGATCGAAGTTCCCGCCGGAACAAATCGCTTCGAGATCCTCGAAATCCGTTTCGACGACGAATAAGCTATGACAAGTTTGCAGTGCGTCGGTTTTTTGCCCTAAGCGTTGCGAAACTTATACACGCAGATGTGCTTATACGTTTCGCCTGGCCGCAACACCGTCGACGGGAAGTCCGGCTGGTTTGGGGCATCTGGGAAGTGCTGCGTCTCGAGACACAGAGCCGATCGCCGGGCATACTTCTTGCCGCCCTTCCCTAACTGGCCTTCTAGGAAATTCGCCGTGTAGAACTGCACGCCAGGTTGATCGGTCTCGACTTCCATGAGTCGTCGCGATTGCGGATCGAAGACTTCCGCAATTCTGCGAAGCTTGCCTGCCTCACCGTTCAACACGTAGTTGTGATCGTAGCCTAACGCCGGCGTGTCGATCAGCTGATCAATCCGCTGTCCGATACGCGTTCGCTGACGAAAATCAAAGGGCGTCCCCGTCACGTCGGTCAACTCGCCGATTGGAATCGCCATCTCGTCGGTCGGCGTGTAACGATCCGCATCGATCATCACCTCGTGATCGAGAATCGACTGCGCCCCATGTCCCGATAGGTTGAAGTAACTATGGTTCGTCAGGTTAACAATCGTCGGCTTGTCGCTGGTAGCCGTGTACTCGATGCGTAGCGCGTTTTCGTCATCGAGCGTATACACCACTTCCACGTCGAGTTTACCCGGATAGTCCTCTTCACCATCGGGGCTACTATAACGGAATCGGACGCCCTGCTGGATCGGCTCCGCATCCCACATCACCGTGTCCAAGGAATTTTTTAGGCCGCCGTGTAGATGATGCGTTCCGTGATTCGTCGCGAGTTGGTAACTTTCGCCGTCCAACGAAAACTGACCTTTGGCAAGCCGATTCGCGTGACGGCCAATGGTAGCCCCGAACACCTGATTGTCAGAGGATGCATAGCCTGCCTCATCGTCAAACCCAAGCACCACATCGGCCAGCTCACCCCGGTTATCGGGAATGTGGAGCTCCGTAAGCGTGGCCCCGCGAGCGATCCATTTCGCCACGGAGCCGTGACCATTCGACGCGATGATTTCCATGCTGTTCCGCAAGGTATAGGGAGAATTCGAACTATACGCCGAGGCCTTTAGAGGCGTGGCGTTTGAATGTAAGCTAGTATGACGCTGCGGGACGCGGAAAACAAATCGCCAGCTTACAGCCAAAGACTCACGACCAACAGCCCTAGGACTGCCGCACAGTGACACTCGATACCCTTCCTCAACTCAACATCGACGGCCGCGACGTCTGCCTTCGTATTGGTGTCGACTTGGGCGGCAGCGACATCAAGTTCGGCGCGACCAACCTCGACGCCGACCTGTTGCTACTTTCTGATTTGGTGAAACTACCGAGTCTCACGCAGGAAGGCCCACAGAAGACTACCAGCCAAATCCTCGCCGGCATCACCGCAGTGCTGACCGAACTTGGTGCCCGCTGGACTCAGATCGCTGACATCTCGGTGACGGTACCGTGTCCCTGCTCAGCCGATGGCGTAATACTGGAAGTCACGAATCTCGGGACGCCCGAAAACAAACACCTATGGGAAATGCCCTTCGGCGACCTGCTCGCCGAGGCCGTTCAAGGCGAGGCCGGTTGCGCGATTCCCGTGTTCGCTTGCAACGATGCCAATGCCGCTGGACAAGACGACGACTTCCTGCGCTTTGGCCACGAGCCCGATTCGCGAACGAGCGTGTTCATTACCACCGGCACCGGCTTGGGTGGTTGCGTGCTCATCGACGGCACCGTCTTCTACGGTATCGGACAGGCGGGCGAGTTGGGTCACCTGAAACTCGCCGTACCTGAGATGTACGCAAACCGTTACTCCGCCGATCCGAATCCCGCCTGTGGTTGCGGCGGACAACAATGCGTCGAGACGCGTGCATCGCTCACCGGACTCATTCGGCGAGTCACTTGGGCGCTGTCGGACGAGGGAATTGCCCTCATCCGCAACGAACTGAACGCCGAAGGCCGCGAGTTCAATCCCGACACGGTCGCCAAGCTGCGAGAACTCCACGACGTCGCCCCCAAGCGGGCCGCCTACGAGGTCCGCACTTTCGCCGATCAACATCAGGACGCCTTCTGCCGCTGGCTGCTGGAAGACTGGGCGATCATGATCGGTGCGCTGTTCGCTAGTCTCTCGCCAGTGTTGCATCCCAATCTGTTCATCATCGGCGGCGGTCTGACCGAGATGTCTGGACCCTCACGCGATTGGTTCCTTGGTGTGGTGAAACAAGCCTACAAGAACATCAACACCCAACGCTCCTTCCAGTCGAAGTCCGGCAATTGCGAAATCACCTGGAGCAAGAGTGCCGACCAAGGTTGGCGGGGCGCAATTCTCATGGGCATGCGAGCCAGCCAGGGCTAACGCACTCGTCTTGTCGTCAATCGTGCTGCATACTCAGTTGCGGCTCGGTGACCTTCGTGTGCCGGTTCAATGCGACTTTTGCGCCTCTCAGGCCGCAAACCTGGCAAGGCGAGATCGAAAAACTCTACAAAAACAGTGGTAAAACGTTTTGCTGGAGCGAAGTTTTCCAAAAACGCGATTCAATACCGCAAAAGTCCGGCGTTTTGCCCAGCAACGATCACGGCAAACGCTTGTCGCGAAGTGTTTACTAGCTTCACACCAAGCAAAAGTCACCGACTTTTGCATTTTCAAACTCCAAACCAGATCAGAAAACCTGGCGGCCCGTTTGTCGTAAAGACCATGCTTGAATCAGTTTAAGTCACAAGTACGCGATGACTTTTGCGCTACATTCCACCGATCGTCGCGCGCAGTACACGCCATAAGATCGACGCCGCCCAAACGTCGATCGCCCATCACCAGTCGAGGCGATCGGTTCGTCGTCATTCAATTTATCAAAGATCAAGCGGCGAGCTTGCCCAACAGGCGCAATTCTACCCGACAGCGTGGCCCAATTTCAGCAACGAAGTTTGGCCAGGTCGTACTTCACACACGCGTGGAATCGATCTGCGCGACAATGAGGTCATGCACGCTCGCCGTCGGCGCGAACGGGAGAGCCCGAGCGGCGACTATCTGCGTGAGGAGTTTCACTCCGAACGCAGGAAGCGAAATCCCGAAACTGCATCGGCCTCTTTGGCCGATGCACCTATGTGGCGTGCCGTTTCTGACCGATGAGGGTCACTCCTGGGGCAAACGATTCACTGCCGTTTGCCACTACACAGAAGCACAAAGCAACCTGCTCCGAATAGAGCCGATGACGTTGGTTCTGGGACACCAATTGTGGCAACGAATAGGCCGCCGGTGAAATCCGTGAATCCGATCGTTAAAGCAAGTTGCCCGGCGTTGTTAAAACTGCGAGGTCTCCCATCATTGCCCCGGGAATCGTTGACAAAGGCAACGCCACTAATCGTGCGATACTCTGTGACAAACGGTTCGGGATTCACGTCAAACAGGTCACCCTCGCGTGCGACGAGCCTTAAGTTGCCAGCAGTATCGGTCGCAAAGATACCTCTGTCGTTCGAGTTGTCTACGCCTGTGCCAGATAGGTGTGCGAGGAATGCAATCTGATCTGTGTCATTTAGCACGGGTGTTGCAAAGTCGCTGAAGTATACTCCCGGTTCTGTATCTGGTGCGACATCGCCTGTGCGAGCAACTAATTCAAGCGTGTCGCCAAACGCGGAGAAGATTCCTTTGCGATTGTCTGTCTCCACACCTGCCCCAGCTAAGAAGCCTTTGAATACCACTCGACCTACGTTGTTTAGAGCAATGTTCGTACTAAAACCAGTGATGTGAACTCCTGATTCTGCACTCGGCAAGGGGGCACCATCGCGAACCAACAAATCCAACGAACCATTGGAATCTAAAAACAGGCCCCTACTGAGTTCGCCCGGGCCATTTACAAATGCGTGGAATGCCGACTGCCCGAACTCGTTCCTTGCAATTCTCGTAATGTTGGAGAATCGGTCGCCAGCCACGGTCGTGGGAGCTTCGTCGCCCCAACGTACCAGCGACGTCACAGAATCTTGGGTTTCAACAAAGAAGCCCTGCTGGTTTGTGAAATCTACGTCTGAGCCCGCTAACGAGGCTCGGAAAGTGACTTGGCCGAGGTCATTAAGAGTCGGAACATCAAAGCCATCATAAGTCGTACCCAATTCAGTCACTGGCGCAGTATCACCACTCCGTGTCACAAATCGTACAGACTCACTAGTCGCAAAAAAGATCCCCCGGTCGTCGGTGCTGTCTACTCCGGCCCCAGTCAACCCTGCTAAGAACGCCATTTGGCCCAAATCATTCAACACAACCGGAAAGAGGAAGCCAAGATTCACACTGGACTTGGCACCTGGTACGAGGTCGCCACTACGAGCGACGAGGTTCAGCTTGCCGTCAGACTCAAGAAAGAACCCACTGCCGTTTGATGTGTCCAAGTGGGTCCCAATCATTGTGGCTAAGAATGCAGTTTGACCTTGATTGTTCAGCACCGGGCCACCGAATCCTCCGCCAAAGCTGCTGAAAGTGACGTCTGGCTCAAAGCCGGATACGGAGTCGCCCGCTCTTGCAATTAGGTTTACCTTGCCGTCGGAATAACCAAAAATTCCGAAGTCGTTCGTGCGATCCACCCCAGCACCAGCAAGTGTTGCATTGAACGCGAGTTGACCCGTTTCATTGAGTACGACATTGAAGAAGCCACGAAAGCTCGTATTCTCCCCAGGAGTAGGGGCTTCATCGCCTGTGAGTAGGATAGTCTGGTAGGAGACAAGTTGTGCCTCAAGTTGCTCAGGCAATGTGAATGTGGACACGGTGGCAATCAAACACATCGCGATTAAACGCGGGGTCGCGGACTGCCAAATCGAAGGACGGAATGAAGCCTCACTCCGTTGGTGATTTGGGCATTGCGAATAGAGAACTTTGCCGGTAGAAGCCAGCCGAGAACCGAAAGTTCTAGGACCTCGGCGTAGTACCGAGAACGATACCAAGTACTTTTCCATTTCACTACCTTCACTAGGAAGGCAATCGCCTATTCCATCATCCCTTGATGAGATAGTGTACCAAACTTTCTCCGCTAATTCACTAGTTATTTAGAGCTAGAAAGCAGGCCTGGAGTCTCCAGTTAGTAGCTTCGCCCCGGATGTTTTGCTACATCGGCGCGACGCACCGCAGTCTCAAAACTCCGCCCAAAAACCGGCCGAAGTCATCGTAGGAAGCCGTGTCTGGCCACTTCCACATTTAAGTCAGGAAGCATTGCCATTGAGCACAAATGGGCACGATAAGTCGCTTCGGACAAATCGGCCTGTGCGTTTTGGACGATTTGCTAAGTCCCCTCGGCTTCATCGTCCTCGCGCGGTTTCGGTTCGGAGGTCTGCTTGCTATTTCTAAAGCTCCCTCCCAGCCTCTCCCCCGTTGCGCGGGGGGAGAGGACATGTGGAGAGTTTCGAATCAACTCGTTGCGACCTTCCTAGAACACAACATCCAGGTCGGGGTCGATTTCCAGCTCGTCACCGGGGCCGTCGATGATGAAATCGACTTCACCGTCGCGGGCGTCGATTTTGTCGGCGCCGAGGCCGCCGATCAGCAGGTCGTTACCCGCTCCGCCGTGCAATCCGTCTTCGCCGGCTTCTCCGAGCAAGATATCGTTGCCGGCACCGCCGCCAAGCGAGTCGTTACCAACGCCACCTTGGATGAAATCGTTGCCGCGACCGCCCAGCAGACGATCGTTGCCGGCATTGCCATTGATCCAATCGTGACCGGCGGCTCCGACGATCGTGTCGTTGCCACGTCCGCCAGCGAGGAAGTCGTTACCGGTGCCACCATGAATGGCATCGGCACCGCGACCGCCAAGGATGCGATCGTTGCCCATCATGCCGAGCAGGATGTCATCGCCAAGACCACCGAAGATCGCGTCGTTGCCACGCGAAAGCACCGCATCGACGTTCGCCGCCGACAAGCTGTTGGCGTCAGCGACGGCATCGTCACGATCGATCCCACGGAAGATGGCATCGGCGTCAGCGA
>JANQQA010000014.1 GCA_028285205.1 Bythopirellula sp.
ACGGGAATACTGGCTATCCCGCGCACGTACTTGGCAACGGGGGGTGTTACTGCAAGCGTGCGCGCGAATTATGTTGGCGCATCTCGTAGCGGACCATAGGCACTTTCCGATACTCAGCCGTCCAAGAAAAAGCCCCGGCGAACCGGGGCAAGGCTTCTTTGGAGGGGGTTGCACCGTTAGCCAAGGGGAGAGGCAGGCGGTGCATTGGAAATGTACCGCACATGAATTCTCGCGGCCGTGTTCTGCTTCAATATTCCGCGCGTTTATGGAATCGTCACGTTACGACAATTATTTACCCCATTCGGATGAAGCGCCCAAAAAAAGCCCCGCCGGGGCGGGCTAACTCCTTCATTCACCGTCATCTCGCTGCTAAACGGGCAATGGGATCAAGCTGCCCGACCCAGAGTGAACCAGTCAACGCGCCGGGTGAAGTACATCGTGGCTGCCAGCGCGACGACAACGACCGTTGCCCCGGCGAGCAGCGAAAACTCCACCAGATTGAGGACAATGTAGAGGTAGAAATACAAGAAGCCGAGCAAAGCTGCCAGAAAGGTCGCTCGAACATTGCTGCTCAGAACAGCACTGGTATAGGTGCTCGTCTTGGCGAGTACGACCAGCGCCGACACCAGGTACGCCCAACCGAAGTCTACGTACTCAGACAACGAGACAAGCAGCAGATAGAAGACCGCTAGAGCAGCGCCCACCAATAGATACTGAATAGGATGAACTGGTGTCTTCGTCAGCACATCAATCAGCCAGATCGTCGCAAATGTAAGAATAAGCAACAGGGACGCATACTTAACGCTCCTCTCAACAAGTCGGTAGTTATCTACCAGCGAGATAAGATCAACACCAAAGCTCGCATTGAGCGTTGTCTCGGCGCCCGGAGAGCTGATCCACTGCTGAGGAAAGCTACGGCTTAGATAGGGTACGAACCATCTCGCTGAGAACCCCCCAAGCCCAACAGAGTAGTCACTGGGAAGCCAGGTTCCGGAGAAGCTTGGATCGGGCCAATCAGATGAGATAGAGGCTGTTGATTGCTGCCCGACAGGGACGAGCTTTAGCCCTCCACTACCGTTTAACTCAATCTCAAAGGAGAACGGCAAGCTACTTGCTGTGCCGGATAGATCGAGGGGCACGATCAGGTCGTTGCGCATCGCTTCAGTTCCGTCGGACGCAGGCTGAAACTCCAGCTCGGCGTCAGACCAGTTCAGTGCGGATACTTTCTGAACTGAGGTTAAGTCCGTAACCCGAAACGCCAGGTAGGCATCCGCCCACCGTACTTCAGAGCCACTAGTTTGAAGCTCGTCAACATCGGGCCGCTGGAACTCACCGCGAACCGACATCTGCAGCGTATACACAGGCACGTCAAAAACACCCCGTCTGCGGACGTCGGACGCAAGTTCTCCCGTAAAATCCGCTTCTTCCGGCAGGTAGACGGCGTAGCGCGTGACTTCTCGAGACGAGGTTACGATCTGTTGGCCGGACTGAAGCTCGGATTCTTCGATTGAATCGACGACTGGAACAACCTGCCTGGGGCCGGTAAGGGTTTGATGGCCTCCCCAGACGCCCTCGATGAACATCCGGGCCTCGTCCCGGTGGACTATTCTGTCATCTATAAGGCCGCCGACCTGGATCAATGGAATCTGCAATAGCAGCAGGATGATGAAGATCCACAGGAGTCGCCCGAACTCGGACTCGACAAAGCCGCGCCGAAGCACACTGTGGTCCTTACCGTCGGTGGATGACATCTGACTTCCCCTCGCTTCTCCCGGTAGCGATACGTCGCAGCTTAGTGATCGAAACATTAGGGCCCCAATACCGCCACATTACATTTTGCTAATCATTCGAACCCCCATGCGTTCCACGCGACCGAGGTTACGTCCCGGCTCTGAGAGACGCTTCAGTCACACGGTCTACAGGTGAAAAAAGGCCCCGCCAGGGGCGGGGCCAAATTAGTTTTCGGACATTCAGGAACACCGGCGTTCGGGTAAACGCCGCGCAAACACTCGCGATTCCGAGGGTACCGCCGGCTTTGCAACACTAATGTTCGCAACAGAGCCATTCCCGGCAATCCGGTTGTGTCGCAATCCGCGCGTTGTCGTTTCGGTTACATTGGCGCTAGGCTTGTCCGACGCTGGTCGCATGACGCCTCTCAATTCCACAGTCGGCGATCGGCCAGGACGCGCTCACGAATAACGAATTCGCTGGGACTCGCAGTTATCTGCTTCGGTATCTCGATTAGCGATTGCCCCAGAGCTCTGTCTGATTCGATCGCGCTCCGCAGCTTTTCTAACCTTGGTGATGAACACAATCTTCCTTCGAACTCTTCTTTGAAAACTAAACAGGCCCGACTCAGCGACTCGTAGACAAAATAGTCAGCCATCGCGGGATTGAGACCACCGAAGAACTTGCCTGGCAAACTCGCCTCCGCGTGGAGCGATTCCAGTTGGGTCAACCTCCGAACGAGGAGTCTGAACAGAGCTCTTGCCTGAGATACCAATACATCATCGTCGCAGTCTTCTGGTAGCCACATGATATTGCTGTATGGCGCCTGCATGTCGAGATGCGCCGCGTTTAGAATCATGTCCAGCCAAGCCTGATAGTCGCTCGGTCTAGTGCTGCCATCGAGCATCTCACGGTCCAGAAAAGTCGCAATCGCGAGCGTCTGAGCGAGGCTGTGGCCGCCGATCTCAAGAACCGGTAATGCCGCGAACGGTCCACCTACGCCCGCTATATGAGCGTTCTTGCGGAATGTATCAAGCTCAACTATCGGTAGGCGGACGTCCTGGAATGTGTGGCTGCTTCCAGCCATAGCGAATCGCAAAGCCTGTCCACGGTTGCGACAGTCAAAGTAACGGAGAACCGCTACTGTTGAGTCATTGGCGGTCATGTGGGACTCCGTCGATCGGTGCACGATCCTCTCTGCATTTACGCAAAAAAAACCCCGCGGCAGTTAAGGCGCGGGGTTTGACATCTTCGTATTCAGGCAATGACGACAGTCACCCGCACCTCTTGTGACGGACGAGGCGGGCTGGCAAAAGTCGGCGAGAAACCATGCCTTCACCATCCCATCATTGGAGTCTGTAGTCAATCAATGCGACCGGCGACACCGGAAGCCACCACACCTCCGGACGTCTTCAATCGGCCAAGCGCGGACGCATTGATAATCGCTCGATTTCAGAGCTTAACCGCCGAGTTGCCGCCATCGACCCAAAGTGATGAGCCACTGACGAAACTCGACATGTCGGAGGCAAGAAACAGTGCGGCGCGCGCAATCTCTGCCGGATCTGCGATCCTCTTCATCGCGTGCAGGCAAGCCGCCCATTCGCGGTGTTCGCTGCTACCGGCCATATCCGTGTCGGTTCCGCCCGGCAGAATGGCATTTGCCCGAATACCTTGCGCGCCATAGTCAGCCGTAATCCCCTTCACCAGGCCTACTAGCCCGGCTTTTGATGCTGCATAGGCACCCATGCCTGGCAGGCCGACGCTATTGCCCACAAAACTACTCGTGAACAGCAACGTACCGCCGCCGGATCTCAGCATCTCCGGAATCTGCAATCTTGCGCCCAGAAAAGCCGCGGTGAGGTTCGTCGCGATGACTTTCGACCACGCTTGCGTTGACAAGTCTGCTAGCGGCTTTAAGTCGCCGACAACGCCGGCATTGTTGAAGGCAACATCCAACCGACCGAAGCGTTCAGACGCTAATTGTGTCGCCGCAGCATGAGCGGACTCACTTGTGACGTCACCGGCGCAGGCAATGGCCCTCCCACCCGCTCGCTCGATGTCGTGTACTACGGCTTCGATCGCCGAGGCACGTCGGGCGACGAGGACTACGCTAGCCCCCTCTTGAGCAAAGAGCAGTGCAGTCGAACGGCCTATCCCGGAGCCCGCCCCGGTCACCAAGGCGGCTTTTCCCTGAAGTAATGGCATTGAGGTATCTCCGCAAAAAAGTGGCGGAGATGATGACGTGCCAAGCCAGAGCTGACGACCCGATTCTTGCTGAGTCAGGGGTGTATTCGGAGCGTCAGCTGGCGAGCAGAGGCTGCCGCTCGGAAGTCGGCAGGCGGAAGTGAATCAACACCGCCTGCCTTAGTCTATTCCCTAAAAGTAGTAATTGCGTGGCGACCCATCGTAGCGACCGGTCCTCATACAACATCGTCTGAAAACGCCTCCCGGAACCGCATGATCACGGATCGTTCCTACCTAGCTTTTCGACTAGCTCTTTGTTTCCGCCGACAGATCTATAGCCGCGCTTAACCTGAGTCTCGGAAGGAAACCCGCGAAAGCGCTTGCTAGTTGGCTCGAAACCAAGAGGATTCGTTTCTGTTTCTCTTCGACATGTCGCACCTCACTTTCCCAATATGTCGCCAATTGGGGCGCGGGAGTGTACGCCTCAGAACCGGAAGGGTCCATCGTTGACCGCCCGCTCTTGGCCAGGAGCGGGCGCTCACAGTAAAGCGATAGAAGATCTACCCTGATGATCGCTGCACGCCGCGCTGGAAGATACCGGCTGTGGAACGTACGCGCACACAGAACGTGACGAGCGCGAGCGTGATCAAATGGAAAACGACCAAGCCAGTCAGATAAGAGCGTTGCTCGTCCGTGACAGCAAAGTCCGGCGGGACGTCGATAATCCACTCACGGAGCAGGGTGTAAAGAGCAATCTGGCTGATAGCCGCAATGTAGAACGAGATGTATCCCAGCTTCCAACCAAGTACGAGCCCGAGCACGACTATCACGTCGAGGACCAAATAGGTGATGTCGAGAACTTGCCACTTTGTTGGGGCGGACGCCCAGTCGAACCCAGTCATGCTCAGCATGTTTAGGACATGCACAGTCGCGCCATACGTATAGAACAGCGCGACCAGCCCAATAATTAGTTTTGCAACGAGCTTCATTGTTCAGCAGTAATCGCAAAACACTACATCAGCAGCGTCAAACGCGGAGCAGCAGGGTCTGTTCTCGGCCAGAAGCGGACTACCGCGTTGCTCTGACAAGGCTCTCGCACGTACCGGTTACGTAGCCTCTCACATCGAGAAATGAGCACGCCATACATGCATTATTGAAACTGCGGACTTCGTTGGACTCAACATCATCAAAGAACCCACAGACCGGTCGATAGACTGCAGAGCATGGGGTATCAGTCCGCTCAATGTCGGGACAAAGCACTGCTTGCCCAGCATACGGAATCAGGGACGAAGGTACGTCGAGCACCCCCGCTGGAACGCTATCAAAGACGATTACGGTCTGTTGTGGGTCACTTGCGCACGATGCTAGTACGAAGCAAGCCAGCAACAATCTCAGGTTGACAGAAGAGTTGTATCGCGGCGGACGCGTCACCAATTACCTGCACTCGGGTATCCGCAGTGGGTCAGGACCAGACTATCAAACATTCGGAGAGCCCCTGAATCACCCGTTTAGGCTACTCATCTAGCTCTCGGACCGCTCCTCTCGGCCAGAAGCAGCCAGTCACGCTTTCGCTCAAATCACATTGGGCGCTATGGCGCGTCGTTGTCAAGCCAACGTGGTGACTTGTCCTCGTACGCGTACAAGCCACTTCTAGGCATGTATTGGGTGATTCTATCGGCACTCGGTAGGGATACCATGAAATAGAAATCGTGCCCGGACTCAATCCTCGAACCATTCTCACAGCGCAGCGCAACTTTAGAGACTTCCCGCAATGACAACTGCAAAGCGAGGAGCGATTGCGACAAAGACAGGCTCTTTGGTGGAACTTTTGGCAGCAGTACCGAGGACAAGTCAGGAGGGCTGATTAATGACTCTTGACTCAGCCACTGTATGTCTTCATCAAACAACTCAAGACGAGCCTTCTCGCGCCAATAGTCATCAACCAGGAACGCCTGTCTGTCGCCGACTTGGCGGCTCAGAAACTGCTCGGCGAACTCCAAGTAGAGACTCTCGGCCGCCAGGTACTCGGGAGGCAACCCGCTGAAGGGTTTCTCCTGCCATTGCGGGAAGTCAAAAACTGAGGTCCATTCATCGAGGTACTTCGGGCTCGACTTGTCGTACTTGCAGACAAAGTAATGCTGCATAAGCAGTTCGTTCTAATAAGCCGGGCGACACTGGATACTGTCAGTATAGAGCGCTTGCATGGCGCGACATCAGTGGCTGCAATCGGTCAGAAACAGACTACCAGAGCGCCCATGACAGCCGGAATCACCCGATTAAGCAGCCCAGGAAACGGCTGGATGGCTCATTTCGGCCAAAAGCAGAAGCTCGCGCGAAGAGCGTTCCGCGCACAAGCATGCAACTCGACACCGAGAAAGGGCAACCGTAGAGACTCAGGAGATCTTGCGCCGAATCCAGCCGGCAAGACCTAGGGCGGATGCAAAAAGAAAAACGGCTGAGGGAATGGGGATAGGTGCAAGCGACGTAAGCCGTGCTGCAACGAAAAGTTGATCTTGTGTCGCGGACTCGAAAAGCCGAAACACAATCGACCCTGAACCAAAGTCAGCAAAATCGATCGCAGCCGGGAGGGCGAAACTGTCAAACACTGTGCCGCTTGGGTCAAACAACGATACATCTGCGGCGACGGACCAGTCAGCCGACACGAAGCGCTGCCCGAATATAAATAGATCACCACCGTTATTGACAGCAGCATCGTTCTGAATGGCGCCGAATGTGTCATACAGTCGCTCGCCGCTCGGCACAGCAAAGTCGTCGGAAGGTAGTGCGAACTCACCGCTCAAAAACCTCGACTGAACTACAGCGCCGTCATGAAGTGCTTGGTCTCCATTCAGTACGATCTCGCTCACCAGTGTGTCCGGATCCCAGGTAACTTGCGCGAAAACAGGATCACCCACTGAAAAAACGTGACGAGGAAAGAAGTTGCTCGAATCTACCTGCTCCGCATCTACTTCCGAACAGAAAGGAACTGATGGATCGAGGCAGGTCTGCTCTTCAATAAAGGACACTTCGCCCCAGAAACGGTACGTTGCTACATCAGCAAGCGGTGAATGCGTGAAGAACAGGCTAATCAAGAAAGTCGCCGAGAGAATAGTGTCGCGCATCTTTATAGGTATTTTTCCGAACGTGAGTGGATGACGCCAAGTCTAGCGAAAAGTAGCACCTTGCCGCTCTGGTGCTAAACATAATGGGCGCCTCGCAGCAGTCGAAACGCTTCCTACTGTCGGTTTCGTAATCTCTACGAGACACCGAAGGGGAAAGGTAGAACTAGCTCGGAATCAATGCTGGCGATCGCCATTAATGGGCGCCTTTCACTACCTTTCCTCGGCGACCGCTTCCGGCCAGATGCAGCCAGTCCGGTCAGTCTCGACTAGGTAGATTGGCATGTAGGCCCCGCGGCCGCTCCAGAATCCGACGATCCGTCGCGGATTCATCGCTATAGCCTTGTTAGAGGCGTCGCCGCCAAGTTCGTACTTGCGGCCCACCATACCTGGCCTAGTGCTTCCTAATCCCCGGTGAGCCACTGGTAGGCAAAGTAGATGCCAACGACTATCAGTGCGATTCCCGCTAGCAATGAATATACAAACTTGATGAAACCCCAGGATCGCCCCAGGAACGAGGTGTTCTGAACGTAGAATCGCGCCCCGCCGACGGCCGAAAGCCGCTCCAGCCATAGACCCTTTTTCTCCAGGATGAGCGAATAAGACGAGTACAGTTCGGGAAACTCGCGGCTGATGCTGTCGACCGCTCGGCTCAACCACTTGTCTTCATCGACTTCGACATTGTCGTGATAGCGGTCGATCACGAACGCGAGCAGGATCGCCGGCTCGTCGCTGAAGTGCTCCAGACGCTTCTGTACTGCGTACGCGCACTGAATCTCAGGGAACTTCTCTTTCAGCCATCGGGCTATCGACTCGAGGCGCTCACTTTCGACGGCAACGGGCTTCAATTCGTCATCTAGCGATATCTCGGCGCGTTCCTGTGATGCCGCGTCAGTCTTTTGACGATAGCGTTCGACCAGGCCATCGAGCGCCGCCGTATTGCCTGAGCCTTGCTCGTATACCGGGCGCAGGAGACTCTCAACGTTGGGAACCAGTTCCAGATCCAGTTCGGCGCTCTTCAGAAGTGCGGTTTCAGCGAGACTGAATTCGCTGTCGAGAGTGATGCGACCCCAGTGGAACTGGGCGCCGGCATTCTCCGGCAGGGCATCGACAAGTTGCCGATAGCGCTTGCGCGCGACATCGTCGCCGCGCAGCGACTCTTCCAGCTGGGCCAACCTAAACAAGTCCTCGGCGGGAAGATTCGCCGCCTGTTTCTGCAGAGTCGCCATTTCATCCTCGGTGGCCACGTAGTCAGCATTGACCTGACGCCAATGTTCTGACGATGCCTGTCGCCATTGATCGTCGACCAGGTCGAGCAGTTCAGCCTTATCTTCCGGACCGAGTATCTCGTCGAGCGCGAAGCGAGTGGTTCCAAAGGACGTGACTGGCGCTACTTGCAATGCCGACAGGCGATCGCGCAAGCAGGGGTGACTGTCGCTGAAATCGGTTTTTCTCTGCAGCGCAAGATCGATAGCGGCGGTGCCGTCGAGGCCAGCAGGCCCGAGAATCTCTGTTCCGTTCATCGCCGAGAAAGGCTGTACCTGGTCGTTGCCGGACGCCCGCCTGGCGTGGCGCCAAACGTCACTCCAGTAGCGGTCCAGCGGTGCGTCCAGTGCATATAGTTTGCATAACGACGAAGACAAGGCAGCTGCGCCATTCGCCTGCGCGGAAACGGTATCGGCCTCATACTCCTGCGCACGGCGCATCGCGAAAGTCAGGACTGAGAAGCGGTTATAGAACCAGTCAAGGAAGCGAAAAGACGCGCCCTTGAAACCTGATCGCGCCTTTTCGTCGATGGCCTGAGCGGCGGCATAGAGCGTCTGGTCTAGTCGATACACCAGCGAACCGAGTCGACCGTGCTCGTGGCTCAGGTGGCCGAATTCATGCGCGATGACGGCGCGGGTTTCCTCGACGGTCATCAGGCTCAGCAGCGGCGCGCCAATTATTAGGTAGTTTGTTGCGGGGCCAAAGAGGCCAAACCTGGGTACCTGTTGTACAGCGGCGTTCATTCTGCTGTCGATGACCACCTCGTCGATCGATTGGCCACCCGCTGACTCGCGGACACCGTCGAAGGCTTTCAGGAGCTTCTGTTTCAGCTCGCCCTGCAAGTAGACACCCTCTGGTCTCGGTATTCGGACGAAAACGGCGCGGGCCATCAAGCCCGCCACAATAACCAGCGGTACGCCAACTTGGAGGAACTCATCGACGAACATGAGCTTCAACGTACCTGTCGCGAAAAGCAGGATACCGCCGATCGTGAACCCTGCGATCAGCAGGATAGTCAGGGCGATGTAAACGTAGCCGAGGAAAATGAAGCCCAGGACCTTGCGTTTGTAGGCCTTGGGCTGCTCGGCGTAGAGCGCCTCGTACTGGACAAAGTCTTCGATACTTGCTTCAGCCACGGCTGTTCCTTTCTTGTTCTTCTGGCTTCCCGGCTTGGTTCAAGGGGCCGGACGTTGGCTGCCATGTTTACCAGCTATTTTACTGGTCGGACATGCGATTATTGCCCGAATGGGCCTATTGTCCGTTTCGGCGAGTTTGGAGGCCTTACGGCGCTGTTTGGGCAGCGGCCCGAAGTCGTTCTCCAACACGCCGCGCGTAGCTATCCCGGAACGGCTCTAGTCGGCCACTAGCGGTCGCAGGTTCGGGAGTGTCGATTGCTACACTGGAACAAAGAAGGCAGCCGAGACCACCCCTAGGTTCGTTGCCAACAGGCTAAGCGTCCGGCTTCCAATATATGTTGGCTAGAAACTCGTCAAAAAACCGGGCCAGGCTATCGCGTGACCTTTGACGGCTCAGGTCTGCCATTTCACCCAGCCAATCGTCCGGGGGGTAGTCACGTATTGCCCGCATCAGAAGAAGACGCTTGTCGCATCGCTCAAGTATCACGCCGCGAAGAAGCACCGCTTCTCGCTTGGTCACCCAAGCGTTTGGGCTGGGGCGGTCAGCGATCGCTGGAATGTAGGCCTCGAAGACAACGCCCGGCGCGGTGTTGCCGCTAAGCAGCTTTGTCTCATCCCATATCTTCTTGTGCGCAGGATCAAAGGCCCTAATCTCACTCGATAACTGGCCTGTTTCCGCATGATCGCCTGGGAGAACAACCCACGGCTGACCGATACCCATCCAACCATAGTCAAGATAGCCGATGTAGGAGTCAATTCCTCGCGCGCGTGGTTTTGAACGCAAGTCCTCGGCAAAGGACTCGACCTCAAAACAGCCGCAGTCCAAGCGTTCCCCGACATCGAATTTTCGACCGTATGGAGTGATACCAACGGACATTGGGATCAGAAGGCCCGAAGGCTGAATGCAGCTCGATAGACCGAGAATCATCACAATCGCGCAGAAGATGCGAGCCATACTGAATCGTAAAGCCTAGATGGTCGAAGTCATGCACTGAATCGACACAGTAAAGGACTGACGGGCCGTTCTCGGCCAGAAGCGGTCATCTGATAACATGAATTATCCCCATCAATTGCCCACAACCCCCGAATATCAACGCAATGGCGTAGAGCCTATTCCTGAGTGTTGTCGTCTTCGCCTGTATGCGATTAAAGCTAACTGATCCGGACATTATTTGCCGCGGATACTTCCCTTCGAGAACAAAGTGTCTCAAGGCAAGTGTGCGAAGAAGCCACAGTTGAAAGAAGCAAGCGCCGACTATGAAGACGTATGCGATGACAACTACCTTGAGTTTCCACAAGCCAATGACGACGCAAGTTGCGAGAAATGCCACGAGAACCAGATTCCTCGCCGACTGAGAGGCAGAAAGGGTTTTCCTCATCAGGTCGAAGTTAAAAAGCGGAATCAGCATTGACGGCGAAACAAGCGCCAAAACGATTCCAAAACTCGTATCGTGAGGATCTACGCCCTTTAGCATTACTACGGAAACAAATGCTAGCCAGACAATAAGGCTCGCCCAGGTGACCTCCAAAGAATTTGGCCAATTGATCATCCAAGAAAGGATACAGCGCGGATAGAAGGCAACAGCCTATCTTGCGAAACATGCCAAATGAACATTTGGCCGCAGTCGGCCAGAAGCGGACAATGTTTCCGGTAGACCGCGTAGGTTGCGCCTTTGTGGATGCCCCACTGGCCGAGTGAAGTTAGACGTCGCGCGCACCGGTTACTCACGCACCCACACCCAATCACTCTGGGTGTAGTTTACAAAGCGCGGCCATTCACAAGCGGCCTTTGTTCCCGGGCAGGCCGAGACAGTCACTTCGGATACGCCGTAATTCTCGGGTATCAACTGCAGGTAGCGAAATACATCATATCTCTGTCGTTCGCTTCGAAGCGATGGGTCCGGATGCTGATACTCCATGAATACGAGCGTTTCTGACCGGCCACGTTCTCGAAGTTCGACAAGGTCCACGCGCGTTTTAAGTGATTGCTCTTCCGTAACCGGTATATTTGTCTCTGCGGACTCTAGGGTTGTGATCTTGTCCGGGTCTCTAAATCTCGGGCTCTTATCTGGTTGGCAAAGGAGGCTTGAACCCCACTCACAGCTACCCCACTCACAGCTACCCAACTCTCTTGGCGGCATGTCCCTGAGTGAAGGCAGCTGCGAGATCGGTGGCTGGGCGAGTAGAACAGTAGCCGACGCTAAAAACGGAGTAAGCGAGATTGTGTACTTCGAGATCAACACCAGGTTCCATGCCTAGCGGCATCACCGTCGATTACTTGGGTATTGCCTCGCACGCAGACTAGAAGATCCGAGAATGTGGAGTGACGCCGCATTGCTAGATTCTAGCGACTGTCCGCTTGTTTCTGTTTCATGCGGGACTTGGGCGCGCCGGGCACGCTTGGCAGCAAAGGGTCACGAAGCGACAGTTTATCTCCGATGCAACGTTGGGCGGGAGTTGGCCAATGTTGTTGCGCTGACTACTTTGCGACGACCACCACGCCTTCTCTGAGTTCGCCTTTAAAGCTCCTCCACTTGCCGCCTTTCCAGCTCTGCTTTTGCATATCGCTCTTTGCCACGGGTTCTTCAGCGCTTTCGTCATACCCGTCAGAAATATGGTTGTGCTCCCACTCTTTCGAGCTCGGATTAAAGCGCTCCCAAACAGTGACTATCGTCATGATTTCGTAAATCTCTGGTTCGTATCGAACGGCTGCTATGGGTCAGAAGCAGCCTATCAGATAGTCTGAGACCGTCTGAATCACCCGTTCAGACGAGATTGACGGCCCCTGGGTGGCTCCTCTCGGCCCGAAGCCGTCAGTCCAGCTTCGGGTTTATCTTCCAATACAGAACCTGATCCGACGTTGTGTTTCGGTTCTCGGCGGGCAGCGTTCTCTTGGCTTGGGGGCGATCAAGAAGGCAGTCTTCGAGTTTCTCCAATGCCTGATCAGGCTCCGGGGTGATGGTAGTGAGACCATCCCCTGCCTTAAACGTGATTCTAAGAACACCGAACCTACCGATCGAGAAAAAGTCCGTATCATTGCATCGGGTTTGGATCAATGGTTCCGCATCTGTCCACGGCAAGAAGTTCACCTCTTCCTTCGCCGCATCGATTTCACTAGGTAGCGAACGATATGCCTCGGCTGCTCCCTCGAAGAGGTCGTACTCTCGGAGTTCACGACAAGACCGCGCGACTGCATCAGGAAACGCGCGACCATCTTTCAGGAATCTCGCCGGTTCTTCCGAGG
>JANQQA010000033.1 GCA_028285205.1 Bythopirellula sp.
CGATATTCGCCGGGAGCGACTCCTACCCTGGATGATTTCTGATCGACCATGCAGTAGGCGTCGGCGTCCGCTTGTTGGCGGTAAAACGTCGTCGGTCGACAACCAGCTGCGGTTACTGCCAGCAGTAGGCAGACGGTGGCAGCGACACGTCCGTGGCGGCGAGAGTGGAGGATTCTCATGCGGCTTCCTCCCGACGGTGGGAGCAAATCACGTCGCCGCTTTGCGCCAGCCACTCGCGGCTGAGTTCGTTGAGGACCTCGTGAATCGCGTCGAATCGCTGTCGCCCAGGTGGTGCGAGCTGCCATTGCCGCCGTCGTCGATCACGCGAGGATTCAATCGCAGTGATGATCCCTTGCGTCCGCAGCTTTTCGACGATCGCGCTGACCTGAGCTGGCGAGATCCGCAGCCGATCTGACAGCGAGCTTTGCTGGGGTGCCGGTTCGCGGTTCATTTCCGCAACTCGCAGTAGCCAGAGCACGCGAAACTCGGCTTCGCTGATCGCATAGTCGCGCAGTGCACGCGCAAGTTGGCGCGCCAAGGTCCGCCCAATCGTGATTTGTCGGCAGACGACGTCGAGGCCGTCGGCTTCGTTGGACAGCGACATGAGGCGAAAAGACTGCAGATGAGACTAGCGAGCGGCGCACAATAGGCCAATTCGTTATTGAATAGTTCGGCACCGAACGATTCAGACTTGAACGAAAGCACTCATCCGCACGACGCGACTCAGCTTCGTCGTTCGCAGCTATCCTGATAGCAACGGAGAGCGGACCGCGCCTAGCAAAGCGTTCGCCAGCGCAACCTGCACCCCTCGCCTGGGGTTTTTGTCCATCCAAAATGCCAGTCAAAAACGTCTTCGTGTCCGAAAATTCGTCACCGTCTACAGCCGCGCGTCGTGGGTAGACCTTTCACTGCAAGGGTTTGCGGCAACGCCGCGGCAACAGCAAGCTCGAGTTTTCGGAAAAACGGCCTCAGAAGTGTTCTAAAAATCTCCGCCCTGGTGTGCGTAAATCGCTGCGCAGGAACAAGTTGCGCAAGGAACCATCGATTCCTAAAAGTCGCAAAAGATGCGTCAATTCAATTGTCAAAGAACGCCCGCATCCGTGGATGCCTAGCCCATTGTACCCAAAGCAGTGGCCCAATTTCTGCAACGATTCTAGGGCCAGGTTTGCGCAAACGTAGGGTGGGTCGGATGATGAATTCGACACAGCCTGATGGGACAGCAACCCACGCGCTGGAGCTACGCAATTGACCGTGCGATGCAAAGAATTTCAACAAGACAAACGTTTGCTTTGGCCTTGCTCCTCATTTAAAATCCGTGTTGTTCTTTCGTACCTATTTGCTTATCGCGTTGGCGGGCGTTCCAAGCAACGTAGCCAATTATCGCAGGTCTGCTTGGCCTTCTCCTAAACTTTCTGTTCACCACACATCCTTCTTGATAACTGCGGAGTATTGAGATGAAGAAAACCATTGCGTTGACGTTACTCTTCAGTTTACTGGCTTGCTCGTCTGCATCCGCACTTGGCATCAGTGTTGACCCCGCGGGTGCAAGTCCTGACGGCATCTACTCCTTATGGCTCGATGGGATGAACGAGGAGATCGACTCCATCGATTTTTCATACGTTGTAGATGGGGCTGAATTACTCAACCCGGACAGTGGCCTGAACGGTTTCGTTCCGCGTGGGCCTGGTGAACCATTCACTTTCGTCAACGCTCTGCTTGCTGCTCCGTCTGCTGCGCCGGGCGGACAGGGCTGGAGCCTGGTAGGTAACGAAGCCACTACCGCGGGCATTCGTATCGCAGGCGGTCCGCTCGGTGCCAAGATTGACACTTCTGCACCTTTGTTCCTCGCGAATGTGATGCTGCCAGTTGGTGCGATTGGCACTGTCAGAGCTTCGTTCGTAAATGGCGGTAATACAGTTGGTATGAACGCGTTCCCGTTCCCTTTTCCTGAGCCGAGTTGTCTGGTTCTGCTAAGCTTAGGCCTAATCAGTCTTGCTGGCATTCGCCGGTAAATCGTTAGGACTAACAAGCGAGAGCTTGCCCGCGATAATTTGCAGCATTGGCGTTCTCGCCGACATGTGCAGCTGCGCTCGTCAATTATCGCGTGCCTCTACAGTAAGCTCATGATAGGTAGTCGCGGGGTCGATCACGCGGTGGAACTGGAGTTCGCGGGCTTCGCCGAGGACCAATTCTGCGGTTGTATAAACGCGACTTCCTGGCACGAGATGGCCACCGAACATCTTCCCTGTTTCGTCCGCCACCGACAGATGCAGGTGGACCCCGTCGGGCGAAAGCGTTCCGACCAACGAAACGATCTCCATATACCCCGAGAACGTGGTGACTTCTTTTTGATTCGCTAGGCGCAGGGCCGTGCGATCGAGTGATCCTACGCAAGTGGCAATGAAACCGGCTTGTAGGTTTTCTCGTTTCGCAAATTGTTCGATCTCACGGCGCAAGTCCTGTCCCGGCTGCAATCGAATCGCAAAAAGACTTGGCCCGGGTTCTGGGCGCCTTGCTGCCACACAGCACGCGATCAGCAGCAAACATATCAACGCAGTACGTTCAATCTTCATATGGATTCCTGTTCATCCATTGTGTTGGAAAAAGATGCTCAGCTCGCCTCGTAGAGCTTCAGGGTATCGAACACTCGTGGGCCAGACTAGTTGGTGGCCATGCGATTGGCGGCTGCCAAGTCCCCAAAAGGATTCTCCTTGGGTCGTACTGACTGGCGCCGTCCAGTGTATAATGGTTGATACTCGTAGTCTGGAAAGCGCACCTTGAGCGCGAACAGTCTATGGTCGAGTCTTGTCGCATCATCTGCAAACCAGGAGCACTTGGCATCATGAGTGATCACCTAACAAAGCAAGGGCTTGCGAACGATCCGTCGAGCGACGACTGGGAGCCGACGATGAACCACTCTGGGGAAGGCAACGCACTTACGCAGGATGAGAAGTTGGTCGGCAAGTCCCTGAAGAAGGAAATGAAACTCAGCCAGGAGGAACTGGAGCAGATCAACTCGAAGAAGGGCTTGCTGCAGCTGTTATCCACAAAGAAGATCAACGCTAAAAAAGCGTTGGTCAAGCTGCGATATGAACAAGAACTGCAAAAGCTGCAGATTCAGCTTGTCAAATTACAACGTGACGCCCAGATGAATGGTCGGAGAATTGCGATCATCTACGAAGGGCGCGACGCTGCCGGCAAGGGGGGCACAATCCGTCGTTTCATCGAGCACCTGAACCCTCGCACCGCGAGAGTCGTCGCACTGCCAAAACCGACCGAGTTGCAGAAGGGGCAATGGTATTTCCAACGGTACGTGGAACAGTTGCCCAACCCGGGCGAAATCGTGTTCTTTGACCGCAGTTGGTACAATCGGGCGGTTGTCGAACCGGTCATGAATTTCTGTACCAAGAAGCAATACGAAATATTCCTACAGCAGGTACCCGAGTTCGAGCACATGTTGTACGAAGACGATCTGGAACTCGTCAAATTCTGGTTCTCGATCTCCAAAGAAGTTCAGCATGAGCGGTTCGAATCACGCCGTGCTGATCCGTTGAAACAGTGGAAGATCAGTCCGGTAGATGACAAGGCGCAAGAACGCTGGGACATTTACACGAGGTATAAGGAGGCGATGTTTAGTAGGACACACACGACCTATAGCCCATGGATCATCGTCAAGGCCAACGACAAGAAGAAAGCACGGCTGGAGAGTATGCGCTACGTACTGTCCCAATTCGATTTTGACGGCAAGGGAGGCGCGGGCACCGACCTATCACCCGATCCAGACGTCGTCGTCCGCTACCATCGTTCTCACGACAGTATTGATTGATCGATGCACAGCCGTTGTTCAAACGGTAGATTCATGGCTCCATGAAACCTGGCGCGAAGTCGCTTCGTCAACGCTGTTCTGCGGCAGCATCTTGGGAGTTGCTCGCCGATCCGCTCCCGGCAACGGCGGCCATCAGAATTGCTGCCAACAATCCTATCAAGATTCCGCGCGGTTCGGGTATCGTCACGAACTCGATCCGCGGCCGAACGGTCTCGCCGAGGATTGAATCAATCGTGTCGCCGTTGGGGTTAGTGAACGCGAACAGGATGCGTTCATCTTCTACACCGACCGCGCCGTCGGGCGGAACAACGAAGCCAGGTGCAAAAATGTCTTCCGGGCCCTCGTCGCTGGCGATCCGCCCTCCTAGGACAATTTCGCTGCCGATCGAATCGTTGAAGAACGTCACATCGAGCGGAATTACCAATTCTGGCGACGGACCAAGACCGGGAATGTCAGCCTTGACGATCATGGCTTCACCAACCAGTTCTTGACCAGGAGTCGACGCGACGCCAAGCGTGGCGAAAATCTCAAGTGGACTCATTGACGCGAGGAGCGTGGGGTCAGCCACTTCGGCGCCACTGAAGACGCTGGATGTCACAACAAAATCGAACATGGGAACTTCGCCAACGTACCCGCCAATCGGCAGCACCAACGAGGCCTCACTCACCGGTGAAGTCACGGTCGACAAGTCAAAGACAAAGTAATTGCGACGAACGAACAGTTTGTCGGGGTCGCCAAACGGCTTAATCGGATCGATGACGAACCCCACGGAGTAATTCTCCGTCGAAGGGGTTTCGCCGATGAAGCTGCCTGTGTCGTCGTAGTGACCAGAGAGGACGGCTTCTAGCAAGTCGGCCCTTGCTTCGAGGGAAAATGATGCAGGTGTGATGCCTATCAAGACCGCGCAGACGAGAGATAGTCGCCTCATGATGCCCTCGCAAGATAGAAAAGAAAAGCGCCGCGGACTCAGCCGCTGCTGGTGGAATTGGGGTCTGCTGATCCTCCAGTTCAACACATACAATCCTACTCGGGCGGGACGCTGACCGCCAGCCAATTCTGGCAACTTCGGCCTAGAGCCACAAACCGTAGCTGAGTAGCCACTGGCACAGGCAATCCGCTGAGCGAATCGAACAGAAGCCACGACATCAAAGAACGCGTCGTTCGCAGTTACGTACCGGCGAGGGCTCGATGCACGACGAGGACGACCGGAGCGCGAGTAATGAAGCATCGGAGCTCCGCTGTCGAAGGCCGATGGAGAATCGGTACGCATTAAGTCTCAGATTGCCGATTCTTCAACGAACAAGATTCCTGACGTCACGAACTGCGATAACAATGTACTCCTCGCCACTGCAAAAAATGCCGGAAGAAATTTCGCAGGCTAACGCATGAACAGCTTCCCGCGGTTAGAATATCAATTCGAGTTGCAGTCAGTTGCCACTGCCAGCGATCAATGCACGCGCTGGCCAGCGAACGGCGACTGATTCGATGGATTGCAGGGATCATCTCATTGGGAAAGTCACTCGCATGCGATACCTTTTTTTGTCCTTGACGACCGTAGCCACTGTGGCCGTTCTGATGAGTGCGGCAGAGCTCCTCTACGCGGCCGAGCCATCCGAAACGGAAATACAGATTCGTCGGGCAGCAACCGGCTATTTGGAAGCACTCAATCGTGGTGATGCCGAGCAAATCGCCTCTTTCTGGACACCTGACGGTGTTTTCGTGGATGCAACCAACCAATCGCACCACGCTCACAAACTAATCAAAGCGGAATTCTCCTCGGTCGCCAGCGCGACTGAGAAATCCGAAGTAAGACAGAACGACAGCACAGTGCGGATGATTTCCGCCGATGTTGCGTTGGAAAGGGGGAGCAGTCGGGCAACTGCAAACGGAACGACAGCGGGACCGACAACCACTTTCATCGCTCTGTGGGTCAAATCAGAAAGTAAGTGGCTACTGGACTATTTGCACGAGTTCTCCGCTTCGTCCCATTCTCCCGAGACTCCGCTTGCTGATTTGGCCTGGATGGTGGGCGAGTGGGAGGCTCGTGAAGATGGCATCGAGGCGCGCGTCACGGTCACATGGGCAGACCAAGGCAAGTTCTTGCTGCAACGGTTCACGGTTCGATTGCCCGATCAAATCGAGCTTCGTGCAGAACAACGAATCACATGGGACGCGAATCGAGACGGCATAAGGTCTTGGCTGTTCCGATCCGATGGGGGATTCGCCGAGGGTGAGTGGAGTTTCGAGGGTGATACCTGGGTCGTCAAGAAAGCGGAGGTAACCGCCGACGGGGTAGCGGTTGATTCGGTTAGTCTGTGGGTGCACGATGAACCGGATAGTTGCTGGTTCAAATCGGTCAATAGAAGCAGCGACCCAGATTCGGCGGGGGACTTTTTGCTGCGATTTCAGCGTGTGCGATAGAAACTTAATGGGTGCAGCAGCGACATCAGTCTTCGACAGGCAAGTTTAGTGCGTGTGCGAGGCTCTAAGGAATTCTCAAATGTTACATAATCACTGTGTGCGATACTTGCTTCTCTGCTGCACGGCGTGCAGTGCCCTTGTGTTCTGCATGGATGTGACGCGCGGACAGCAGGCTGACGTCGAAACAACCGGTGACGCCGAAGCAAGAGACGCAGTTCTCAACAGTCCGCGTTGGGAGAAAGCGAAGGATCGATATCTCGCCTGGCTGGGAAGCCAGAGTGTGTATTCCAAAGACCAGATTGAAGCGCTCAATAGTGAGCTGCGAAATCGTATCGCGGGTATGTCAGCTGACGAGATGAAGAGCTTTCTGGCTGAGATGGAAGCGAAACTTGACGTGCTCACGAGCCCCGCGACTATGGAAGCTCGACGTTGGGCCTCAAAATATACTGACAGCGCACTCCAACGAATTCGGAAAGAGTACGGTGTTGAAGACCCCATCAGAACATCGTCTTTTGATCTCGACTCCGCATTGCAGCAGTTTCATCAGGATCGCCGCACGCGATTGGCTGAAGCCAAAGAGTTCCGCCGCGCGCGGGAAACTCAGGCCAAAGCCGCCCGGGACTACCATCAGCGGCAGGCTAATCTGGCGACGCGCGCTGCCGGCAGGCCGGCAAGTACTGGCCAGCGTTCTGCTAGCTCCTACGCGCCGCGAAGTCCTCGAAGTCCGAGAAGTCGGGCGCGAGCCTATAGCTCCCCCTATCCAAAGTTGAATTACACCATCGGCCCCTGGGGCGGTGTTTGGGTCAGCCCCAGAAGGTGATCTCGTACATCTCAGGTGCTCGCAATTTCGCATTCTCCTCAGTCCACCCTCGGTTCGCACGCGTTTAACGGGACGAGAGTTCCTTACGCCGTGTAGCGAGCATTAGGTGAACGAGGAATTTCTCCCAACAGGTGCAACCCTCGAAATTCGAACCGAGGTTGTGACCCATTTCCGAGAAACAGTTATGATAAAAGGCTGGGCTTGAGCAAGCGGCGGGTTTGCTGCGGTGAATGCGACGCTCGTTGACTTTCCCATCTTTTTGAGGCCATTGTCGAGAGAACAGGTAAGAGGATCCATCGATGATCATGATGATGCAGGCAACTCCCATTCGCGGTTTCAACGATGCATTCCCGATGAAGATCTGCGAGTCGATATCGAGCGGCAACAGCGTTCGAGTTGCCGACGTCGGTAAGTGGGTTTGTCTCACAATGGCGGTGTTGCTGAGCATCGTCATGTCGACGGCGGTTGCGCAAATACCCCAGGGTGATCTACAGATCCGTTTGCAGACGGTCATCAGCTTCGATCCGACCTTTCCGGGGTCTGGTGACTTCGAACTGACGCCAACCGACCTCATCCCGCTCGATGACGGGACGGGGCGAAACCTACTCGCCACGCTCGGCGGCACGATTCGGGTGATCGACGCCGATGACCAATTGCTTTCTGCACCGCTGCTCACTACGAGCCAGGTTGGTTTGCAGCTCCCGGAAGAAGCGGGCATGACCGGCTTGGCGGTTCATCCAGATTTCTCCACTCCCAACACGTTCGGATACGGAAAGCTGTACACCGTCACGCCGGAAAACGGATCCAACAATGGCGGCTTGACCAACGGCAGCGTGGACTTTCCGTGGAATGGCGACGTCCATCAAGATGTAATTCGCGAATGGGACATTGGTGCCATCGTGGGCAATCCAAGCGTCAATTCGCTGCCGGCAATCACCTTGTCGGATTCGCGCGAAATCTTGCGTATCGATCAGCCGGGGCCGTATCACAACCTTTACGATTTTGCCTTCAGCCCCATCGATAACCTGTTATACCTCGCTGTGGGTGATGGCGGTGGAAGTGGCACCGTCTCGCAAGACCGGAGCCTGGTATACGGAAACATATTGCGCATCGACCCGGACCCGACCGCACATGCTCTAGTTCGCAGCAGCGCAAACACAGGCCTTCCCGCTTACAGCATTCCTGACAACAATCCATTCAACGGCGACGATGACACAGAGACGAAAACTTCACCCACGCTTGCGGAAATCTGGGCCTACGGCGTTCGCAGCCCCTATCGAATTAGCTTTGACCGTCTGACGGGTGACCCGTACTTTGGTGATGTGGGTTCGAGCCGCTTCGAAGAAATCAATTTGGTCGTCGGCGGTGGCAATTACGGCTGGCCTGACCGAGAAGGAACCAGCGGAACTCAACCAGCGGGCGGCTCGATCGATCCGGTGTTTTTCTACCCACGCAGTGAAGGACGCACCGTCGTGGGTGGCTTCGTGTATCGCGGGGAGGCGATTCCCGAACTGTACGGGAAGTACCTGTTTGCGGAATTCGGGCAGCGGCTCGACAGTGCGCGGCTCTTTTATGGCATCGTCGATCCCAGCGATCCCGACGGAAACGTCGGCGACTTCTTCGAATTCACCCTCGATGCGTCGGGATCGGTGTTTCCGATCGACACCGACGGCGACTTTACGCCCGACGAGTTTGACTCGCTGTTGCCCGATCGAGTCTTCAGCATTGGCGAAGACGAAACTGGCGAATTGTACCTCGTCGCTGGCCAAGACCCGCGCGGCGCGGCGCCCAGCGTGCCCGGGGCATTCATCGTAAAATTGCTCCCCTCTCTGCCCGGCGACTTCGATCTCGATGGCGACGTCGACGGTCTAGATTTCCTCGCCTGGCAGCGCGACGAATCGCCCACTCCCTTGAGCCAATCGGACTTCGACACGTGGCGCGCGAATTACGGTGACGGCCTCGCTCCGCTTACGGGTTCATCAACGAATGTCCCTGAACCGACGGCCATGATCCTATTGCTAACCGCGGTCTGGGCCGGACTCGCCGGTCGGAATCCGAGCTGCGATTGATCGATGTTCGCAAAATGACGGAGCCTTGAAGACACCGTCGATCCGCGTCCGCGACAAACGGCTCGACGTATCAGTCCCACGCGTTACGGTAGACAGCTAATCGATCTGCACGAGAGCGGAACTTTTTGGGTGGAGAATGCGCATTGTTAGCTCCGCCGATTATGGTTCGATTCTCCGAACTCGTTGGTGACGGCTTGATCGAAGCTTTCTTCGTTGTCGGCGAACGTGTCGAGGGCGCTGTCGACGGCAGTTCGGTAGGCACTTCTTGTCGAGCGGAACGCCCGTGGCGTTGAGCGATCTTCGCCTGTGGACAATGGACGGCGGGCGTGATCTTGGGTGCTCGCCTGATCGGTGCTGTCCCAGGTGGAATCGTCGGTCAGTGCGCTTTCGTCGTCGTTGGCGAGAGAGAATTGCGAATCGTTCCACTCGCCGAGCACCGCGTCTGCCAAAGCAGCTTCAGTGGGTTCGACAGTGAGCGCTGCCGTCTGGGGTGCGGAGACCGCAGCAGCCAGCGCGCTGGTGGCTGCGCTCACCAGTGCTACGGAAGGGGCGGCCGTTGGGTAGTTCGCACGCCAGATGGCCAAGTCGCTGGCGTCGGTATCGCCATCGCCATCGGCGTCGTTATTGCCACGTTGCCACTCGAGGAAATCGCTGCCGTCGACATCGATGTCCAGATCGCCATCGGCGGGGAGCAACACGCGCCAAGTCTCAAACGTGCCGACGTCGAGCTTATTCGTCACGCCGTCGGTGATGCCCGACGAGAACGCCGGCAGGCTGACTTCGTACTTGCCAGCAGCGGTGGTCAGCGGCGCGAGATTACCAAGCGTCCACGTCTGATTGTCGGACGTGGTAAGTGTCTGGGCCGCGGTCAACGCGATTTCGCTGCCCTGATGTCGGACCACCAGGTCGCTCTTGTCGAAGTTGAGGACTGGCTCGCTGAAGATGATTTCCACTGAGTCGTTCGGTGTGAACGAGGCGTTAGGCGTGACATCGGCGATGGCGACCGTGGGGATCACGGGGTCATGCAACCAGGACTCGGTGTCACCCACGGTCAGTGGATTACCGGGGAACGTTTGGATGTCGCCGGAAGTCGGGTCGAGCGTCAGCTCGTAGGTGCCTGCTGCGGCGGTGAGCGGAGCGAGATTAGCGAGTGTCCAGGTGACGCCGTCAGTGGTCGTGACTGTTTGCGATCCATCCCAATTGGCCGGCAAGCTATCGCGAGTGAGCATCAGATGCGTGAGTGTCAGCCCAGTGACCGGTTTGCTGAATGTGATCGTCAGCTGATCGATGGTCTGGTTGGTCGGATTGGGCGACACCGGGGTGATTGCCGCTGTCGGCGCAACATCGTCCTTCAGCCATTGGTCGGTGACCACGCCGGTGAGTGCGTTGCCTGCGAAGTCTTGAATGCCGGCGCCGGCACTGTCGAGAGTGAGCACATACTGACCGTTGGCGGCGGTGACTGCCGAGAATCCAGTGACGTGATAGTTCATCGCATCGAGCGACGTGACGGCTAATTGTCCCGTCAGCGAGACATTGTTGCCATCGCGGGTGAGCGCCAGGTCGCTCGCGTCAAACCCTGTGACAGGCACATCGAAGGACACGACGACTTCATCGATGCTCGACGTGCGCGGATCGGGCGATACGTCGACGATGTCGACCGCGGGCGCGCCGAGCAATACCTGCCATACTTCGCGTTCTTCAGCAGCCAGTCCGTTGCCCACCAAGTCGGTCAAGCCAGCTGTGTCTTTGATCTTCAGCAAGTAACTGCCTTCACTCGCGGTCAGGCCAGCCAGATTGCCAATCGTCCAGGTGATGTTGTCGGAAGTCGTTGGTGCTTGGGCAGCCGTCAGGCCGATAGCCGTACCATCGACGAACAATTCCAAATCGCCGACCGAGAAGTTTTGCACTTCCTCGGAGAACACTACGTCGATCTGACCAACCGCCGCATTGCGCGGATCAGGAGACACGTCAACAATGTCGACGCGCGGTGCCGTCGTGTCGACTGTCCACGACGAGGAGGCGTCCAGCGTAAGCGGGTTGCCGGCCAGATCGCGAATGTTCGAATCGAGCGCTGTCAGCTCCAGTGTGTAGATGCCTTCGGCCTCCGTTAGGGCAGTCGTATCGGCCAGTTCCCAAGTGATGCCGTCGGACGAAGCTAGCGCCTGCGTGCCACTGAGAAGATTCGGACCGCCGTCGAGGGTCAGTCGCACGTCGGCCAGACCAACACCAACGACGGCTTCGTCGAACACAATCGCGAGTGGATTGACGCTGTCGTTGCGGGGATCGGGTGAGATCGCGGGAATCATGACGGTCGGTGCGGTCTGGTCGATCGTAAATGTGCGGACGTAGTTGCTCGAACCGCCATTGAGCGCGCCGTCTAAGACGTTGCCGGCGTTGTCGCTGATGAAACCACTGTTGACCGTTAATCGGAAGTTACCCTCGGGCAACGGACCACCCACGATATCCAAAGTCACGAAGGACGGGATGCCATCGCTGGCCGCTGAGTTGTAAGTGACATTCAACGCATAGGTCACGTCGTCCACGCCATCGAAGATGCCGTTGGTGCCCGCACCAATCAGCGAATAACTCAGGCTGTTGCCGCCACCCAGCACGTTCTCGCTGTAGTCCACAGTAATGCTGGACAGGTTTGCGTTGGTCGAACGTTCGAGTTCGACGATCGGCGGAGTCGCGCCCAACACAATCGGCGGACGATTGTCGCCGTCGATCTCAAAGCGGAAGGGGCTATCACCTTCGATCTCAGCCCCAGGGTTAATCACGCTTGGCCGTGTAATCACGATCGTGTAATCGTTATCGATCGGAGTGGCAGGATTGACAGTCCAGAAGTAGGAGCCCGTGTTTGGCGCGGCCGGATCGATCACAGTTTCGACGAGCCCACCAATACCACCGTGCGTCAACTCGATCTCAACCGTATCACCGGGAATGTGATCATGGCTTCGCCATACGATCTCGTAGGTCTGACCAGGCACAATCTGCTCAGCGCCGATCGGATAGGCAACGTGGATGTACTCGGGTTCGCTATTGGAACTTTGCGAAGTATTACCGTAAGCGCCGATATTCGCGAACTGTCCATTCTCCGCGGGTTCGACGAAGAACGCGGCACTCGGATCGCCCGCGTCCACCAGCGCCGACAGCTGCGCGATGCCTCCGCCCGTGGTGACCCAAACCACGGGTGTGAACTGTGGTAGGCCCAACGGACTCAACGCCAGATCGGTGACCGGTGCCAACGCACCTTTGTCGACGTGACCATACGGACTGCGGGCGTGGAAGTTGTCGTCGTTGCCGCTGGCCAGGCCGGCGAGCGCATTGTCGTCGCCGTCGGGATCGACCCACACAGTACCGGGATTCGGCGAAATGCTACGCAAGTCTTCGCTGGTGATGTTCTGCCAATCGGTAAGCGTTGGAGCCCCGGCTCCAGCGAAAGTGCCCACGATGCCGTAATCGGTCATCAGTGCGTTGAAGTCACTGTCGAAGCGATTGGTGCTGGTGCTATCGACCACGATGTCGACACTGATTGGATCGCCGGGTTCAGGACTGGGATCGCCTTGCACGAAGATCGCGTTCTGTCGGAGGTGGACGCGGTCGCTATTGTTTTGGATCAGTACACCAATTTCGGCGCACGTTTCGCCAAGGTCCTGAGGCGGCGGATCGGGTGGGCCAGTGACATCGGCATCCTGCAAATCCAACAGCCAACCGTCCGAAGGCGCGGCCGCATTGAACAAGAATCCCGGTGCCGAAGACGACGATGGAATGTGCATCGGAATTTGCAAGGCGTCCAGTTCGTCAAATCCGTCGGTGAGCGTGATGCTGTAGTCGATAATCACGGGTGTATCCGAGATCAGCGTCGTGGCCGTATCGGTGAAGAAGAACTGAATCCACAGCTCCATGTGATTCGTGCCCACCAACGTGCCACCCAGGTTTTGCAACTCCATCTGCCCGAACGAACTCGGTCCCTCCATGAGGGTTGCTTCGACGAAGCCAATACCTGGAATCGGTTCTGACATGAAGGACGAGAGATCGAGTGAAAGCAAGTCGTAGTCGATCGCCCAGGTTTCGTCGACGGGGAGCGGTTGGGCCGTTTGTGCCCCCGTGCCGCCACCAGGCCCCAAATCGAACGTTCCGCCGAGGTTGCCCACCGCGTCTTGGAACTCGAAGTTGGCCGAACCCCATAGCATCGCGTTGAAGGCCTGATTCGGTGGAGCGAACTGGTCCATGAAGATGTTCATGTCCCATTCGGTCATGACCGTCGCGGGCGCGGCCGGATCATGCGCGCCGGCGGCTGCACATGGTTCGTAGACCGTGTTGTGTGTAATTTGTGCACCTTGGCCGGGACCCTCGACATTCATCGAAGCGTAGCCAGTCGCGTAAACGAGATTGTGATCGATGATGCCACTGAACCGATCTGCGTGAATTCCGTGCAGATCGTTGCTGTAGGTTACATTCCGCAGCACGTTGCTATCGAAGGAGGCTTCGATGCCGGTCACGCTATTCTCGTAACTGCGATTCTCGATAATGTCGGACGTGGAACCAAACGCGGAGATGCCCGTCGTGTGTTGATGGACGACGTTCTGAGTCGCGTCGGCCCCATCTTCCAGGCGAATGCCGATGTTGGTGTTCTCGTGCACCAGATTTCCCGCGACCAGCACATTGCCTGAGGCGAAAATACCGTCCTCGTCGTTGTGGTGCACGCGGTTGCCGTCTTCGAGCAGCAATGCAGAGTTGCCGACCATGGACGTGCTCGCGCCCGGATTGATGATGTCGATGCCGCGGAAGTTCTGATAGACGTGATTGCGGACGACGTTGGCAGCGTTAACGCTCCGCAAGGCCACGCCAATCTCACCGTTGTTGTAGATCTCGCTGTCAGTCAGTGAGGTCAGGGCGCTATCAACATAAATGCCATGTCGACCATTATCGTAGACCTCCAGTGACTCGAGCGTTGCGAAATTCGAATTGTCTTCGATGGAGAGACCATCGCGGCTGTTCGCTGGCAACGTGACTCGCCGGAGGTCCAGTACGTCGCTGCTGCCGCGCAATCGTAGACCGATGTTGGCGCCGGTGATCGTCAGATCCTGGATCGTCATATTATCGGCGTCGATCAGCTCGATACCCGTCGCTCCAGGGAACGAATTGGCGCGATCGATGCGGGCCAATTGGAGCGCGGGCCCCATGATCTGGGTCGACGTCACGGTGTTGAGTCGCGGATCTTCGGGGAGCGTGGACCCTGCCAAATGCAGATTGACCGCGTGGACGTATTCGCCGGTGTCAACCTGTACGACGTCTCCCGAGCCCATTGCATACGAGAGTACGAGCGGGCGAATCACGACTTTCGGCGCGTCGGCAGTCAAGCCGGTGTTACGATTGTCACCGACAGCCGTAGTGTAGACGTCGTCGGTCGTCGAAGCATCGTTGACATAGAACGTGTTGGCGGCTGACGGATCGTGATCGACGATGGCGAACGCTTCGCGACTTTCTTCCACGAGCAGCGGACCGCTGAGTGTGGTCAGTCGCACGCGATAACGATTCGCGTTGTCGCCTGAGACGAAGTTGCCTGGCGTCCAACTTGTCGAGCCGGCTGACGCGGCAATGGTCGCGATGTCTGCTACCTTGCCAACCCCTTCTTCAATCAAATCGATATCCAGATTGACTCCTCCGCCGAGATTATTACTTTCCCAGGCCAGCGTATAGGTGAGCGAAGGCACCAGATCGACGTAGAAGTTTGGCGCAGTGATCTCCAGTCGCTGGGCTGGCGACTGTGTGGCTTGCGGCGTGTTGCCGTAGGCGCCCAAGTTGATGCGATTGCCGTTGGACAGTGGTTCCAAGCCGAACGCCGAGGCAGGATCGCCCGCGTCGATGCTGGTGGAGTTGCTCAGCAAACGATAATCGTCCAGCGGTTGATCGACGAAGCGTGGCACGTCCAAGAGGGGATTCGGTACCGTAACGCCGATGGAATTGAGATCCGACTCCGCTTCGACCTGCCAGTCGTAAATGTCAAAGAATCCCTTGCCCTGGAACGCCACCCCGCCGCCACCGGTGGCGTACCAATTGTTGAAGTCACTCTCGTAGCCAAATTGACTCTCAGGATCGACAAACAGTCCGAAGCCCGCGTCGGCCGAGACGATATTGTTCTTAATGCGCACATCTTCAATTGGGCCCTCCAACTCCACGCCGTTGCCGCTGGGCACGTAGATCGTGTTGTTGACCACATCGACGTCGACCGCGCCGGAGATCAGCAGCCCACTGCCTGTGTTGCGATAGATCAAGTTGTGATGGACGTTGGCTGTGCCAAGCACTTCGATGCCGTCCTCGTTCGAGAAGATGCGATTGAAACGGACTTCCGCGCCTGGTATCGCTTCGACGCCGGTGGTGTTATCGTGGATGAGGTTGGAGAGATTGATTTCCCAACTATCGGGGCCGACGACACGGCTGCTGCTGACGCCAGTAGTGTTGTTGTGAATGTCGTTGGCCACGAGCTGCGTCTGATCACCACGGGCATCGACGCCCAAAGTGTTGCTGAAGATATCCGTGTGCCTGACGACGGCACCGGCTGACGATTCGGGGACCAGCACGCCAGTGCTATTAGCAAAGACGCGGTTAGGCGCTAATCCGCCGGGCGCGCCGTAGGGCGCTGGGTTATCAGGGCCGACGACTCCACCGAGCACTTCAATGCCGACCGTGCCCGCGTGGATGTCGTTATCCCACACGTGCGCCACGCGGCTTTCCCAAGCGATACCCGTCGCGCGGCCTGCGATGTCATTGCCTACCAGCACAGCTGGTGTGCTGGGTCCGAGGTGAACGCCAACAGCGCCGTTGCCGGTGAACGTATTACCATCCAGTGTGTTCACTTCGTAGGAGAGCATGTCCACGGAGGTTTGGGTGTTTTGGAAGTCGCTCCGCGTGATGATGTTGCCAAGGGCATCATCGTTGGCATCACCAAGGATGTGTACGCCGTCACCAAGTCCGACAAACGTGCTGCGATCGACGAGATTGTTGTCGGAGTCGTCAATCACCAGATTCACGCCGGTGCCGCTAAAGTTCGCTAGGTCAAATACGTTGTTGTCAGAGCCGAATAGCGTGAGCCCGGGGCTGTTGCTTTGGAAGTTCACGCGGTGGAAGGTGTTGTTGTCGGCGTTCTCAAGTCGTACATCTGAGAGCGTGCTGCCGGCGAGCGTGCCCAAATACGTGGCGCCCTCGTCCGCTGTGGTAATGATTCCTCCGGTAGCATGCGCACCGGTTTCCAGCACGATCACGTCGTTCGGCCCGAGATCATAATCATCGAGCACATCCTGCAGAGTGGCCTTGGGCTTACGATACGACAGTCCGTCGTGCTTGTCGTCGCCGGGGGCGGTCGTGAAGTAGGCGCTCCCGCGGTCGAGCGCGCCAGACGGTGTGACGTAGATCACGCGCGTATCGCTCGTGTCCCCGGGTTCGACGGCCAGCTGATAATTGTTGAGTTTATTGACACCGCTGACTTTCACGAAGTAGTTGCCTGCCGGCACGTCAACGAGCTCAGCAAACTCACGGTCTTCGCCCGACCTGCCCTCAGCGATCAGCTGCTGACTGGAGTCATATACTTCGATGTCGATATCGCCGTGTACGCTGCTGTGACGAATGTCGACTTCGATGCTGTCGGGTCGCAACAGTTCGAACTCATACCAATCCACATCGCCCAAGGTTTCCAGGCTGAGTCCATCAATGTGCAACCCGGGACCTGCGCCGAGGAACTTGGCATTGGCGAACGAATTGTTTCCTGAGAAACGATCGGTGAAGATGTCTTCGTCGGTGAACTCAAAGCTGGCGATTTCAAACTCGGCGATCGTAAAATTCTGACGCTTGAACAAAATCTCCACGAAAGCGTCGAGCCGAGCAGTGATCTGACCGCCCAAATCAAACGTGCCGGTCACGCCCAACGGAATGTTGGCAATCAACTCATCGAGATGCACCTTGCC
>JANQQA010000051.1 GCA_028285205.1 Bythopirellula sp.
GGATATGGATGTTCCGCCCACCGCGCCCCTTGACGCCGAAGTGTCCGCCCGATTTTCCCGGACGACGGCCCGGGGGTCCAAAACTGAAACGATTGTGTGCGATCTCGGAATCGTTCATCCACGTCACAAAGATCGCGCCACCTGATATGCCTCCATCAATGCCAGGTTTTCCGCCACGTTTCCATTTACCGCCCGCTCCAATAAATTCGCAATCTTGAATCCGCGACTCGCTTAGAAAGTAGCCACGAATCCCGCAGTACAAAACGTCCTCAATACGCAAGTGGTGCAGATGCAGTTGTCGATTCCCGTTGCCAAAAATCGCACCATGCATGTTCGGACCAACTAGCGCCAAGTTCGTTATCGTGATGCCCGTCGCTTTGCTCTTTAGCCGGACAAGATACCCACGTGAGTCGGCTTTTTCTGGCCGCATCTCTCCTTGCGGTAGCTTGTCGGTAGATGGCCGCCAGGCATCTGTATGCGTGATGGTGGTTTTATCCATGCCAGCTCCCACAAGCTGCATGCCTGCCTTCGGTTCGAGTGGAGCTGCGAGCTTATAGGTGCCTGGGCCAATCTTGATCGTCATACCCTTGGCACCATCGCGAACAGCACTGACGAGTTCTTCTACCGTGGATACAGCGACCTCCTGTGCCGATGCCGGAGCCGTCGCGACCACCACCAGAAGAATGGCTAGAGCGGAATATCGCATGATGCTCCTTTCACCCAGGTTCTGCCTCAACTCTTAGGTCAATCTTTGCCCATCCTGTCGTGCAAGGCTGTCGCTAGGCCGTTTGCTGTTTCGCTCTTCTCTGACACGACATTCTTGTCTTCGCTGGGATCAGTTCGGTGATCGAACATCATCGCCCCGGTCACGGCGCCTGTTTTGTCAGAGTACTCCGAGTAGCGGTACCTTCCATCGTGAATTGAATCCCCCCGCTTATATCGACTGATCGCGAAAGGCTTTCCAGGCAAGCTCGGCTCCCGCATGACCGCCAATGCACTTTCGCCTTCTACGTGCTCTGGGATCTCCAACTGGCACAGATCGCAGAGCGTCGGATAGATGTCGATAAACTCGACCAGCGACCGAACTCGGGTGCCTGCTGCAATGTCGTCATCCATGGGCGCTCGGAGAATCAGTGGCGTGTGCAGCGACGTGTCAAAGCATGAGTGCTTGTTCCACATGCCGTGCTCGCCGAGTTGCCAGCCATGATCGCCCCATAAGACAACGATGGTGTTTTTATCCAAGCCGGTTTCTTGGAGCGCGTCTAGCACACGGCCGACCTGTGCATCAACAAAGCTGACGCAAGCGTAGTAGCCGTGGATCAAAGTTGTCGCTGTCTCGTGATCGACGGGCAACTTAGGATGGATACCTGCGTAGCTTCGGAGTTCGCCGGAATTGTGGGGCGCTTCGGGGGGAACACCAGTGGGAATGCGATAGTTGCTCGGTAGCTGAATCTGCTCACGGTCATACAAGTCCCAGTACCTCTTGGGCGCGTTGAAAGGCAGATGTGGTTTGAGGAAGCCGACCGCCAAGAAGAAGGGACGCGAGTCGTCACTCGGTTTCGCGAAGTCCGTCAAGCGACGAATCGCCTTCGTGGCGCAATCTCCGTCGGGGTACTCATCGTCGGCGGCAGCAAAGGACTCAAACGGGGCGCCGCGATGCCGTGACTTCTGTGGCCACTGCTGGCGATCCTCGGTGATCGCCGCGCTCCTCGCCTCGAGGTCACGGTAGCCGCTCTTAGCTGATCTCCACGGTGGCTCCGACCAACCATCAACATGGTCGGTCTTGTGGTGAAAGACCTTCCCCAAGCTGACCGTACGGTATCCCGAGTTCTTGAAATGCGTGTGCAGCGGCAAAGCCTGTGGAGCGTCCTCGTCGGCGCGGGCCAGGTACGTGACAAAACGCTGGCGACTTGGCCGCACCCCCGTCATCAACGACGCGCGCGAAGCACCGCAAGTTGGCACCATACAGTAGGCGTGTTCAAACAATACACCTTCCTGGGCCAAGCGGTCCATGTTCGGCGACTGAATATGCTGGCGCCCGTAACACGCGAGCTCCGGCCGCAAATCATCGATCGCGATGAACAAGACATTGGGCCGCGTTGGTTCAGCAGCAAAAGTGCAGGGCAATGAACCAGCCCAGAGTCCGAACACGAAAAAGGCAACGAACCGTCGCATTGGTTGTCTCTTTGAATCTAAAGGAAAACGCTGGTGGTTGACTCATGTTAAACAGTCGAGCGACAAGATTCATCCGCCAAGGACGCACGCGGCTGACTGCTAAACAAGTATCGTTGTATTCTGCACTCGAACCGCACTTATTGCGACCATCTGCAGCTCTTCAACATGCCAACCACTAGGTTTCAACTTCCATGGTGTTGGGTTGACTCAGGGCGCCCCACTCAACGTCCAAGCTGCCCAAAAGCGAGGATGGGATAGTCCCGATCCCGATTTGCTCATCATACGTTGGGCTTCGTGCAGCGCGTCCATTTTACTCATGCCCTTGGAAAACAGGTTGATGTGAAAGTTACGCATGATTTCGAGAGTCGCTGCGTGATCCACGGGCCATTGGCTCGTCACCAATGTGTCCACACCCGCCAGATAAAATGCGCGTTGAAATCCGGTAACTCCATCACCGACGACCAAACGCCCTTGACCGGTCGCGCACGCACTGAGCACAACGAGATCGATACCCTCCAAATCGAGTGTTTTGATCTCCTCAGCAAACAGCAAATTGTCTTCCAAGCCGCCACTCTTTTGCGCCGAGCAAGCGCCTGCCAGCGCGATGCCCGAATACAGATCGTAGGACTCTATCAATTCAGTACTCGGTGCAGACGAGCTTGTCGAACCATTGCTGATCGTCTGCCCGATGACTTGCGGCGATTCGTAGAAGCCGTGTGTGTAGATGAAAACATGGTCTGGTTTTGTGCGTAAGCCGGCGACGACGTTTTCTTCGGAAGCGTTTAAGCCCGTTAACGCGCTCAATTTCGTACCACCCGCATCGCGATATGCGGTCTCGATCTGGTCGGCCAGTTCAGCGCTCTCCGGCAGGTCTGT
>JANQQA010000071.1 GCA_028285205.1 Bythopirellula sp.
GTGGGCCGGTTATGGCAGTGCCCACAGATGGATTATTGAGTCTGACGATGTGGCTTTTTCTTATCGAGAGCTTGCGCGTCAATGACTCCTTGAGGCCGAGAGGAGCCGTTAAGCGGCTTCACGAGTAGTCTGAACGGGTGATTCAGACGGTCTCAGGCTGTCTGATAGGCTGGTGCTGACCCAAAGCGGTCATCCTCGATGGCTAGCATCTGGGCGCTATGACTACTCGCGAAACACTATGAGCCTCACGAGTCTCGGAACGACTGCCTCTTTAGTGTGCCTGGTCTTGGTGAGCTATTGGTTGATCGGAAAGCAAATGCGAGTTGTTGCCAAGAGCCCGTTAAGGGTTGTCCAAAGCCTAGATTCGAGGAATCTACAAGACTCCGCCGAGACCGTGTCGACGTTGGCACCCGGGCGGACTGTAAACGTCGTTGCCTGCAAAAATCTAAAGGACGATCAAGTCTACCGAGTACAACTTGGTGACGAGACTCACGGTTGGGTCGTTGGTGGAGACTTCGAGATTCAACACAATCCAAGTTGGTCAGGATGGGACGGGCCACGAGTGATTTGCTTTTGATTGTTGCGAGACACATCGAACTGTCTGGTTCTGGCCGGCAGCGTACATTCGTCAGATAGTAGCTATATGCTCTACAGCGCACTCTGGTACCTACTCGGGCTCGCATGTGCAGCGGCAGTTGGTTATATGTGGTTCGCGTGGTTCGAACTGCTCGCCGAATGGGAAAGGCGCGATCCACGGTCATGGCAGGCGCATGGGAAACCTGGCGCGTCCTGGTTAGCTGGTTGGGGTGATCATCCGAATCTGCCGAGTACAGCGCGCGAATGTCTGATTTACGCTATTCCTACCGTCGGAAACGATCGAGTGAATCGACTTGCTAAAAGGGTGACCATCGCGCAGCGCGTTGCCTATGGACTCGGCGGTGTCATGGTAGTTTGGCTCGTAGTTGATTGGCTGCGATGAGCGAGCGGCGTGAATGACTACTTCTGGCCAACTCCTGCCCGATGGACAGCCCGTGGATAGCCTGAACGGGCGATTCCAGCCGTCGCGAGCGCTCTGTTAGGCTGCTTCTAACTCGAATCGGACGAGTAATACCACTTATGCCGTTTCCTCTTGATCCACAATGGCTAGATGCTGCTGAAGGCGAGTTGGGAAGCAGACTACCTGCGTCATACAGGTCGCGACTTTCCAGAGACAACGGCGGTGAAATAGAGCTGAACGATGAGCCTTGGATTCTTCACCCGGTCTTGGACAAGACTGATCGACAGAGGCTTGCTAGATCCTGCCATCACATTCTCGTCGAAACATCGTCCGCTAGAGAATGGGATGGATTTCCAGAGAACGCGATAGCTATCGCGAGTAATGGGTCTGGTGATCTTCTGCTTCTGATGCGAGACGAAGACAGCGGGGCGTCTTTTGATTCCATGGTCTGGTTATGGAATCACGAAACGAGGCAGTTAGAGGCGTTAGGTGACTTTGCCGACGCCGTTGGGTAACGCCCAGCGTCCGCTTCTGGCCGAAATGAGCCATCCAGCCGTCTCCTGGGCCGCCTAATCGGGTGATTCCGGCTGTCATGGGCGCTCTGGTAGTCTGGTTCTGACCCTTTCCGGTCGTTCGTCGCATTCGTCTAATTGCGTGACTTATTCGAGAAATCTTGAACCAAAATGTCCGATCTCAAATCGCCAGGGTGCTCGTAGTCGTGGGACTTTTTGAAAGGTTCGGATCAGGCAAGGCCGGTAACTCAACTAAAGAAGTGAAAGTGGTCGATGAGGAAGGCTTTGCCGATCTTGAAATTCCCCTGACGAGCGCAACGCAGGTAGATGATGGCGGTTGGGTCATCAGCGCACGTGGACTCCACAACGAAGACACTATTGGCTTCGACGTTAGACTCGGCGGTGAATGGAAGGTGCAGGATATCGATGACGGCGCGTTTATGGTGTATTGGGGCGCTGGCGCGGTTATCCGAAGCGGCGCTGAAAGCGATCAGTTTTCTGGCCTATTGCAGGATGTGTATGAAGTCGTCGGTAGCAGCCGCAAGATGCCTGATCTAGTTGAGATCATGGTTGCATCCCTTGCCACAGATCCGGAGCGCATTAGGGAAGAGCCGTTGAAGATGAAGATGTTCATTGAACCGGACGGTGATGACAGCGAGTACGCAGAGTTCTACTTAAACGTCGATCTGCCGGGCGAGATCGTACAGTTTCGCGAGAAAGATGAGGAATACCGGAAGAACCTCGTCAAGGCTTTTTGTCGAGAAGCATAGTGAGTTCACCGGCCGCTTCTGGCCGAGAAGAGCCATTCAAGAGCCACAGAGGTAGCCTAAACGGGTGATTCAGGCGATCTTTGACCGACTGATAGTCTGGTCCTGACCCTTTCCCGCCGTTCAGTATCGACGTCGCCGATAGAGTCTGTTGCTAGCTATATCCGTTGTGAAACACTCTAGAGCGCATCTGCAAATTTTGATCCTGGCCGTGCTCATGACGCCGGCAGTCAGCTCCGGAGAATGTCTTACACGGGCGAAGAATGCCCTTGCCGACTACGGGCGAGGCGATGATCTAGGTACGGGCTCGGTCGTCGAGGAAGCGCCAAGCATCGCGGAGATTGAGCGACGCGAGCTAGAAAGCATTGAGGATTGCAGCGATTGCCCACAGTTGCCTTTCGGGTACAGCAACGAACGATGGGAGAGATTCAAGTCACTTACACTGCCGGGCGACTGCATCATCTTCTTCCGTACCGACGACGCTAGCTGGGGTGCCATGAGGGGCCTAGAAGGCTATGCGTTGGTGCGTAGCTCCGAGATAGTTTCGCTTATCCCGACCCGACAAACCTGAACGCTACATCTGCCGATGCGTATCCAGTTCAATCACGATACGACTCCTTCTTTCACAACTTCCGCTTCTGGCCGAGAAGAGTCTTCTAGGGACCTCAGAGACCGCCAAATAGGGCGATTCCGGACGTCACAGAGGCTTTGGTAGGCTGGTACTAAATCATCGAAGGCGCTAGACGCCACTATGCCGAATCGAAAAATCCCGATTGAGTTGATCTGGGTTGTCGCTGCCTGCGGAATGGGCATCCTTGCGGCGACTATTGGTACGTTAAGCGAGAATCGGGTTCTCCAGGCCCTCGGCGTGACAGTAGTGGTCGGGATTCTCATCGGGATTCTCTATTCGGACTGGATCGAGGCCGCGCTCAACGAATGGCACGTGAAGAAGCATCCGGAGCTGCTTCGCAATGAACCAATCGGATATACCGTTGCGGCAACTGCCGACTTTCGCGTAACCAATGAAACAGCAACAGGCTACGTAAGACTCAATGGTGAGAATTGGAAGGCTGATTGCTCAGACGGCTACGTGCCAAAATCTGGAGACACTTTAGTCGTCGTGAGCCGAGAAGGGCTTTTGTTACGTGTGCGTTCCCAAGATTGCGGCGACTAGGTATTGGAAGCGAGGTAGGGCCCGCTCTTGGCCGCAAGCTGCCTGTTACTAAGCCCAGAGATTGCCTGCATGGGCAATTCCTGGCTTCTGGGCGACTCTGGTAGTCTCGTGTTGACCCTTGCGGCCCCTCACACAATTCCTCATTGGATCTACGTAGACCCCATGCACCCTGTTGTACGAAAGTCATATGTCGGCTTGGAGCAATTCGGCAGAGGGTCTTGAATCGAGGCTGTTGACAATGACTTGTGTGTATTTGCCACATTGGCAAGAAGGCTATCAGCTCTGCCATGCAACGACAGTTGATGGCACGATGAAGACCATAGATTTTTTTCGCTCGGACTCGGGCCCAACTACGTGGCAACCTTTGCAGGTTGAATTGAAAAACGACGACGGCAGAGGAAACAGTTTGAAGCGTTCCGATGCACCATGGCATGCGCAACACGCCCTCTTTTTTAGAGACGCGGTGATCACGCAACTTGGGCAGTACTTGGAACAGTTCGGAGAGTTATGCCCAGTAGATGCAGTCAGTGGAGAGACGCTCTTTCTCTACAGGCCATCCCACGTAATCGATTGCCTCGACGTATCCAGGTCAAAAATATTTCACATGCCGGATGGACGGATTGATTCCGTCGGGGAGTATGCCTTGCATACAAGCGGGGCTGTATTTGATGGGCCATTTCGACTCGCATCGCCGTCGGTGTCGCCGACTTTCCTTAGCGAAAGGTTTGTAGAAGCTTGGAATGAGAACGGGTTTTTGGGTCTAACTTTTTCGACTGTGCCAGTAGCGGATCAGAATGGATGACTTGGCGACGGAGACCTCAACGTCGTCGCTACGACTGCTAGCGATTCGGGCGGCGGTACACATACAGTTTATGGGCCCAATTTGGTTGTTAGCCCTGCCAGCTACTTCTGGTCGGTAGAAGTCGGAAGACCAAACGATCGGAATATCGTAGCCAGGGTCTACTAGCTGGTCGGTTCCAGAATTCAACATGGTTTCGATAATCTGTTGTCAGTCTTCAAGAGTCGTTCTGAAAACCCAGGCACTAGAGGGCACATGTCCTCAGGCGATTGCAGAAGGCCGCGCCTCCTGACGCCAACGTACCGATAAATCCGATCACCGATAGTTGCGGGCGCAAACCTAAGCAACGCACTGAGCAGCAACCAAAGGCCGCCCAGCTCGGAAAGGATGCCTCTGAAAGCGTCGTACTCCTGCCGTGGTGTGCCGGACGAGTCAATGAAGATCATGGAACTCAGCGAGTCCGCGTTGCGCCCGTTGGGGTTGAGTTGCTTGCCGATCTCGCTCTGCAAGGGCGCAAACCGAATCCGTCCTGCCGTGTCCTCTTCGAAGACAAAACGAACCGCCGCGTGACACAAACCACATTGTCCATCAAATAGTAGGATTGGTTTTTTTAGAGAGCGAGTTTTTGCCAGCCAAGCAGGATCAAAGGTCAGTAGATGCACTAGCAACATGGGTGTGGTCAGGTCAGCAAAATTCAGGCATACCAAGAAGCCGAACTGAACAAGCAGCATGATGGACCAGGCGATCGGTCGGCTCCGCGATGACAATGCCAGGGGAACGAACAGCAGTTCGACGACCAAGACGCCCCAGGTCAGCAGCTTGAGAGAGAGCGGCGGCAGAGACAGGAGAAACACCCGCAACCACGTATCTCTGGTTAACGGGTTTTGCAACACGTAGGCAATCGTATCGCCGCTAACCCAAGACGGGCTCAACAGCTTTGTGTAGCCACTGTAGGAGTAGGCAATTGCCAGGACCGCCCAGGCCGCAAAAAACAAGTGTCGCGGCAGGCGCCAGGGCTGCCCGTCGGATTTGCCGAGCGCATGTTCCAAAGATCCATAAGGTGCCCGGGGCGTGAACACATGGAAGAGCAGCATCCAGCCGACGAAGGGCAAACTGGGATTCGCTATCAGCGGATCGCGGCAGAACAAACAAGCGAGGGCATACCACGCCCAAAGCGCGGCAAAGCGATCCAGGTAGCCAATCGCAACCAGGCCACCTGCGATCACGCCGGATGCAACCAATAGTTGGGCAACCCAGCCGGCCTCCAAGAGCCAGAACGGGCTCGGTAGCAAGCCAAACAACGGGCTCAGTTCGCCCTGTGCGATTAGCCCGCCGGCTCCGAAGACTTCCGGCGTCCACGCGAACAAGCCCGCGAAATGCAACATGAGGAAAGCGCCGAGTAGCACCCGAAATACGCTGTACTGCCCGCCGGTCCAGGCATTAATCATGACAGGTGACCTCCTGAATTAGCGGGTAGCCCGCCTCGCGACTGCCCGGATCGCGCGGTTCGAGCCGCACCACAATCCACTCACCAGGGCCCGGTCGATCCACCGGTAGCTCGGCAAAGATCTGGCCGGGCTGGCAAAACGCATAGCGCACCACGCTGTCCAGCATCGGCTTGGTCAGCGGGTGACTGGCCAGCACCGGTCCGTAGGAGATCGCCGCGCCATAGACGTTGCGGCGGTTATACGGTCCACGCAGGCCTTGGTAGTTCTCTGGAGTCAGTTCCAGCGAGCTACGCAGCCCCTGAGCGCCGTGCGTCTCGATAAAGAACCGCGACGAAAAGGTCTCGAAGCCCTCATGAGCCGTAAAGACTTTCGCAGCAGGCGATGCAGATGTCGCGGCCCCCAAGCCTTTGAGCGTGGACGAACCCAGCACGTCGCCGGCTGCCTGCAGCGTGCCGATGAGGACTAGGAAGCCGATAGTCAGTTGGTTTCTCATTGGGTATCTCCAGACAGTTCTGTCACATCGCGACCCGCCAGCATCGGCAGAATTTGAAGTTCTCGTTGGTCGGCAAAGCCACAATCACCCTTGAAGGTCTCCGGATTCTCGTAGGTGCCAAATAGCCAATCCCACAGCGGCAGGTCGGAGAAGTTGTTGGTGTGCCGCTCACATTGGTGGTGAACGCAGTGCATCTCAGGTCGCTGGATGAACCAACCAACCCAACGCGGTGTACGAATGTTGGCGTGATAGAAGAGCTCCGCTAGCCCGGTCACCAGGACGGCTAACGAGGCCTGCTGAGCGCTCAATCCCAGCGCCGCATACAGAATGAAGCTCGACAGGACTCCGTTCAGGACTATTTCGAAGGGGTGCTTATAGAAGCTCGTTAGCACTTCCAACCGCTGGGGGCTGTGGTGCACCTGGTGCAACCAGCGCCAGAGGTGCGGTGAGGTATGGCGCCAGCGATGCCACCAGTAGTAGACGAAGGTGATCAGGAAATAGCCCGCCAAGGCGCCGGGTAGCAGGCCGACCTCAGCCAGCGTCCAGGGCGCCAGTTGGGGCATAAGCAGATCCCAGGTAATTCCGCCGAGGAAGGCGACACCGGCTTGTGCCGCATTGAACAGACCCGCCCGCGCCAACCACCAGGGTGTCCGCGGCCACGATCGTCCGCCGGCGAATTGTTCCAGCAGGATCAAGCCGGCGGCGGTAATCAGGACGATCAAGATGACGTTCATAGGGCACCCTCGAGTCTGGCAATTGGGCGCATTAGGGATGAAAGGATCGCTAAGAGCAACGAAAAATTTGGATGTTCCAGAATATGGCCTAATAGGTATCGTTAAGTGATACCTTTGGCAAGGATCAGCCATTCCAACCCCACGACCCGCCGCCGAGGTGCGCACGATGAGTCAGACCGCCGATCTCCTACAGCACCTGAAAAAGGCTCTGCGTGAAGCCGGTCTGACCTACGCGCAGGTGGGCGAGGCCTTGGGATTGAGCGAGGCGAGCGTCAAGCGGTTATTCCACCGCGAGAGCTTCTCGCTGGCCCGACTGGAAGCAGTTTGCGCCCTCATGGAGATGACCCCGGCCGACCTGTTTGAACGCCTAGCGGCGAGCCGTCCGCGTGTGACAGAACTCAGTGTCGCTCAGGAAAAGGAGCTGGTAGCGGATCCCCGGCTTTTCTTGTTGACGTATCTACTACTCAACCGTTGGGAGCTAGACGACATTCTAGCGGCCTATTCATTCGAGACTTTGGAGCTTCAGAGTCTGTTGCGGCGCCTGGAGAATCTAGACCTTGTGCGGCTGGTCCCCGGCGGCAGGATACGGCTACTAACAGCGCGCAACTTCGCGTGGCGAGCGGATGGACCGGTCCAGCGCTACATCATCCAAGAAGTCCTGCCTCAGTACTTTGAAGCGGGCTTCGGCCAAACCGATCGCCACTTTCGGTTCATCGCCGGGTCAATGTCGCCTTCATCGGCCAGCCAGATCGCCGACGCGCTCCAGCGATTCATCGAAGAGTTTGATCGCTTGGTGGAGCGTGATTCGAAACTGGATCTAGAGCAGCGTAGCGCCTATACCGCGGTCATGGCGCTTCGACCGTTCCGCTACTCAGTTTTCGAAGAATTCGAGAAGCGGGCCTCAGGCGCCTAGTAGCTAGCGGCCAGAGCAAGGCGGCCATTGACACATCGAAACTTGCAAACCCGAAAGCAACAACGACCGTGGTTGGCCGAGGAGAGCCGCTCATCGGCCGAAAGGATCGCCTGATCGAGCGTTGTAGGCAGTCACAGGTCCTCCGGTAGGCTGGTACTGACCGTGACAGCTATTGAAACAGAAGGCTTTAGGGCCCTTAATGCGAGGCGAAATAGCCCGGATTCGCTGTAGTTTGGTAGATGAACCATCATCTAAGGCCCTCGCATTAGCCAACCAAAACTAATGGCAGCCGCTACGGTTTCAGTTGCTGGAGACGTCATTCGTCATGGCGAAGGTAGCACCACCTAAGAACAGAGCCACAGTTACGGAAACGGCCGACGGAATCGAGTTAGCAACACCGGCCAGAAAAAACTGGTTCCTGATCGTTTTTCTAGGCGCCTGGATGGTCGGATGGGTTCTTGGAGAAGTTTCGGCTGGCCGAGAGTTGATGGCGCCGGAAGGTCTGGAGTCCGAGGCGAGGCTTTTCATGCTGGTGTGGCTGATCGGTTGGACTATGGGAGGGCTCGCCGCTTTCGGCCTTTGGATTTGGACATTGGCTGGAGTAGAGAGGGCAAAAATCGTCGGGGGGAGCATCACCCTGCGCCGGGAAGTGCTCGGCATTGGCTTGAATCGGGAATACGACTCCAGCCACATTACGAACCTCCGAGTTACGCCTGACACGATTAGCATGTTCGATCCGAGAGCGGGCTTGCGCATGTGGGGTTTCGGCGGTGGGCCGATCGCTTTCGACTACGGATCTCGAACCATTCGATTTGGTAGTGGGCTCGAGGAAGCTGAGGCTAAGCAACATGTTGCTCAGGTTCTGCGACGGTTCTCTAGATATCGGCCAGAAGTATTTTAGCCGGGCCATATGCGTATCAGCTTGTTCCGATAATGGCCGAGACCAGTCTCCGGGTGGCCCTGCACGCCTCTGATCGGGTGTTTCTGACCCTGCCAGCAGCTCTGATACGCTGGTGGGGATGGATCTATCCGACTTGCCCCCGAGAAAGAAGCGGTTGAACGAGATAGCTATGAGCAAACTTCCTGTACTCACCGCGACTCTGTTCCTCAGCCTTTACGGCGCGATCGCGAATTCGACGCCGTTTACCCTCGAAGACGTCAACAAGCTGAAACGAGTCACTGCCGTCCGCATGAACCCGAGCGGGGATCGCATAGCCTACTTGTTGGAAGTACCACGCGACATCTACGTCGATGACGATGGACCGCCATATCACGAGCTGCACGTTACGGATATCGAGGGCAAATCGGTACCTTTCGTGGCTGGTGATGTCGACATCAAGGACGTCGCTTGGGCTGCTGATGGCGAGTCGATTTTCTTCGTAGCGCAGCGAGATGAAAAAGTTGAGTTCGACTCCCTTTACAGGATCGCGCTAGCCGGCGGTGAGGCTGAGTTGATCTTTACGCACGTGAACTCGATTCAGAAGATTTACCCGTCGCCGGTCGGTGGTGAGCTGGCGTTCATTGCAACGGACGCGCCGCCCGAAAAGTCTGAGGAGCTGAAGAAGAAGGGGTTCAAAGCTATCGTCTACGAGGAGTCGGTGCTACCAGCGAAAGTCTGGTTGCTCGATCTTGACTCCGTGGAGGCGATTGCCCACGAGCTACCTGGTTCGGCTTCAGACCTGGCATGGGCTCCCGCGGGCTCATTCTACGGTGTAGCGCTAGCGCCAACACCGCTGGTGGACGATTCATTTGTGTCTCGCGATGTTTTCGTGATTGAAGCCGACAGCGCCAGAGTGATTTCGAAGCTCGGATCGGTTGGAAAACTCGGGCGCTTCGCGTTCTCGCCTGACGGGGAGCAGCTAGCCTACGTGGGTAGTGTTGATATCAACGATCCCCGCGAGGGGCGCCTTTACGTGGTGCCAGCAACCGGTGGTGAGCGTAAGGAACTCGTTCCAGACTATCCTGGGCACGTTAGTCACGTTATCTGGCGGAGCAATTCGCGTGTAGGCTGGCTAGGTTCACGGGGTTTGTACTCGGAATGGGCAATAGCATCTCTCAACAAACCCGAACCGGCAGGCGCTGCTCCATCCGCCGGGCCAATTGTACGTAGTGTTAGCGGCAATCCTGATCAGAGCACCCTAGCGGCTGTAGCAGATGCTCCCGGGCACCCCCCGGAGGTCTACCTCTTGAAGGACGGGCAGACGCCAATTCGAGTGACAGATTCGAACCCATGGCTGGAGGCACGTGATTTTGCACGGCAGGAAACCATTTCCTATGCCGCACGTGACGGCCTGGAAATCGAAGCTATTCTGATTCGCCCGAAAGAACTGGAGCCTCGCGGCAATCCGCTAATAGTCGTCGCGCACGGCGGACCGGAATCCAATTTTTCGAACGGCTGGATGACATTCTATAGCCAGCCTGGTCAGGTTCTGGCTGCCAACGGCTACGCGGTAGTTTTCCCGAATTATCGGGGAAGC
>JANQQA010000075.1 GCA_028285205.1 Bythopirellula sp.
GGCCGCGCTGACCACTTTGAACAAGGCAAACGGCCAGCCCAACATCGAAGCACTCACCAGCACCGAGTCGACACCCGTCTGAGGTGTGCTGATCAAGAACGCGACCGTCGCGCCGTTGGAGGCGCCACCTTGCTTGATGCTGAGTCCCACGGGAATCACGGCACAGGAACACAATGGGAGCGGAACGCCGACGGCCACCGATTTGAAGAGTCCGAACGTCCCGCGCAACTGACGGCTGAGAAAGTTGGCCGGCAGCACGACGTGCATGACGCCGGCAATTAGGCTCCCGATCAGAAGCCAAGGTGCCAGAGCTACCAGCACATTCCAAGCTGAGACTACGAAATCGACCATGCCCAATGATAATTGTTCGCGGGTTACTGAGGCAAAGCCAATCGATCGCTTGGTACGGCCAGGCGAAAATCACTTCGCGGGCACGAATCCTGGTTAAAGGTATTACGATCGATACAACTGCAATAAGGGTATTCGATTCTAAGGTATGCTTTGATGACCACTACTCTCACAGAGCCAGCCCATTTGGCTCACCCAGACGCGTGGGGGCCACAGTTCTTCGCGTCTGGGAATCAGAGACATAACTCGAGGTTCACCGCTTGTAAACAGGACGGGGCACACGCTATGGAGCCATCAGAGCAAGGACAACTCGAATCGCTTGATCAATTCCTGAATCGACTCGACAAACTGCACAGCTCGCCAACGGTCGCGCTGCGCGTAATGGAACTCACGCGCGATCCCGAATTCCAAATGGAAGAAGTCGCTCAGTGCCTGGAACTCGATCCGGCGCTCTCGGCCTCGATTCTGCGGTTGGTCAATTCCTCCTACTATGGGTTGGTGGACGACGTCACCAATCTGCGTCACGCCCTGACCTATTTGGGACGTCGCTCGTTGCGGCTCTCCGTGCTCAGCTTCGGACTGGTAAAAACGTTGGTCAGTGGTGCGCCGGCGCGATTTCACTTGCAGTACTGGAAGCGTTCGCTCACCATGGCTGCCGCTGCTCGCGAGTGTGCCAAGCTGCTGGACGACCGCGATGTCGATCCCGACACGGCGTTTGCCGCCGGGCTGATCGCCGATCTGGGCATGCTGGCGATGTCGCAACTGGAGACCGAAGCGTACGTCGAGATCGCCGACGAGCCCGACCATACGATCGATCTCGTCCAACGCGAACGCGAGCTGTTCGGCTTCGACCACGTTCAAGTCAGCCAGCAGCTGATGAAACGTTGGGAGCTGCCGCCCGAACTGGTCGATGCGGTGGGCAATCACCACACGTACCTGCCCGTCTCGGCGCCGCTCAATCATGTTGCTTTAGTATCGAACCTCATTGCCGAAGTGATCTGGACCCCCGTCTGTCCCTACATGCAACCATTGCAGCAGGTGATGTATCGACAACTGGAGCTGGGCATCGACGACTTGATTACGCTCGTGATGAAGACGAAGGAATCAATCGAGGAAAGCTCAGGAATCTTCGGCGTCCAACTCCCAGGCGAGATCGACGTCGAGGAAGTGGAGCTTCTCGCCCGTGACCTGTTCAAAAAGGCCGCGCTCGATTTGGCGTCCGACTTGGATTGCCTGGAAGCGTTTTCCACCGTCCCGCTCGCCTAATTCGCCGAGTGGATTACTCGCGACGAGACCAACCGCCGACCGCGACTCAGTCGGTTTTCGCGGCCACGCCGTACCGGCGTACTTTCACGTCGTTCGCTTGCGACGCTCCTGGTGTGCTGCGCCCGTTGGTGATCAGCTGTTCCAGCGATGCCTGCATCTCCGCGAGTCGTGTCGGCTCGGCGGCGGCCCGATTGTTGGATTCGCTCAGATCGTCGGCAAGGTCATAGAGTTGCAGCGGTTGGCTTTGATCGCCGCCCTTACCCCAGCCACCCGAGCCGGACGCCGCGATATACTTCCATTGACCAAGCCGGAGGCTCGGTACACCACTGCTTGAGCAACTGACAGAGCTATCGCGAACCGGTTGATCTCCACCTTTCAGGAGCGGCACGAGGCTGAAGCTGTCCTCGCCGGCGTTTTCAGGGAGCTCGGCTTCGAGAATCTCGGCGAACGTCGCGAGCAGGTCGGCCTGATGAACAAGTTGGTCGTTGCGGGTGTCGGGCTTCGTGACACCCGGCCAGCGGATTATGAACGGAACGCGATGCCCGCCTTCCCACGCGTCGGATTTGTAGCCGCGCAGCGGACCACTTGGGTAGTGGCCCATCTTCTCCAGATCGGCGGCACCAATGTACGGCGCGCATCCGTTGTCGCTTGTGAATACAACCAGCGTATCGTCGGCAACGCCGCTCTCCACCAATGCCTGCAACACTTGGCCCACGACGGCGTCGGTTTCCATCACGAAGTCCGCGTACAGATTCAGTCCACTTTTGCCTCGCCACGCGTTATTTACAGACAAGGGCGTATGCGGCGAGGTCAATGGCATGTAGAGCAAGAACGCTTCGGGAGTTGTCGCTGCGCGCTCGATGAACGCGGCCGCGCGATCTCCCAACGTCGGCAGGATCGGCTCCAGCGTCCACTCCGCGAGCGCCGGCCCTTGCTGGCTGGCCTGGTTCTTTTCGAAGAGCTTCGCATCCGCGTACTCGGTAGGAATGCCGAGCGTGCGATCGTTCTCGATGAAACAGTAAGGCGGCCAGTTAGGCACATCGGTGCCAAAGTACTCATCAAAGCCGACGGCGGTTGGTCCGCCTGGTATTGGCTGCGAGAACGCCGTTCGCCACGCGGTGCGATGCTCGTCGGTCGCTTGCAGATCCTTCTTCCCGCGATAGCCGGTCGTGCGGAACCACTGTTTGTCCGCGTCCGCGATCGGCCAGTTCCAACCGAGATGCCATTTGCCGATACAGGCAGTTTGATAGCCGTGCAGCTTGGCCAGCGAGCCAATCGTCATGCGATCGGCCGTGATCAACGGTGGTCCCCACAGCCCGACGATGCCGCTCTGCAGCCGCGATCGCCAATGGTAACGTCCGGTCAGCAAGGTGTATCGCGAAGGCGAGCAAACTCCCGACGAAGAATGCCCGTCCGTGAAGCGCATGCCTTGTCGTGCCAGCCGATCGATGTGCGGCGTGGGAATCTTCCCCCGCTCCGGGTTGTAGCACTGCACGTCGCCGTACCCGAGATCGTCGGCATAGATGACAACAATGTTTGGCTTCTCAGCCGCGATAGCGCACGCGATGCCCTCAAACACAACGAAGACTGCACAAATGAGTGCGATGGCGCCAACAGTACGATTCGAACGGTGCAATCGGATAAAACGAATAGCGAGATTCATGGTGTGCTGCTTCAGGGTTTGCATCTAGACAATGCTGCCGTGGTTCATTCCGCTGAACGGATTGTTCCCGCGCGACCGTTCACTCCGGCACCTTCATCGCGTCGAGCAAGTTGTCCGGGATAAGTTTGCCCAGTAGGAACGACTTGCGGTCGGGATACCAGAGGACACGACGCCCGGCATATTCCGTCAGGCTCACGTAGGTCGCTGCTTCCAAACGTCCCCTGCCTGGTGGACCCCATGGGACCGCGTCGTTGTCGATGAAGAGTGTCGGCTCACTGAACCAGATCGGTTGATGCGCGTCGGCTCGGAATTCGCCGTGGGTGAGGTAGGCCGGACGACGGGCGGCGCGGTCCTCCGGGCCTTCAAGCCCACTGCCCGTTCCATCATTGTTATTGAAGAGCAGGACGTAGTCGCCCCGTTCCAGCTCAAAGATCGGGCATGGTGATACGGGATTCTGCAGGGGTTTGCCTTCGTCGCGATATCGCAACGGTTCGGCTTTGCGCCATGTCTCTCCCCCATCGGACGAGACGGAGTACCAGATGTGGCCCGAGTTGGAACGCATGACCACCATCAGTCGCTTGTCCGGCAATCGGACCGTGTAAGGTTCTTGGGCGTAGCTGGCCCCGTCCTGTTTTGCGTGCGGAACGGTGATCGGGTCCTTGAGGTTGAGCCACGTGATCTCTAAGTCCTTCGGTGCGGGATTCTGAGCCAGATTCTCAATGCGGAAGTACTCGATTTGGCTGTGACCAACAACGCCGCCGGGATAATCAGAATGAGTTGCCCACCGGGTGAAGCCCACCAGAGGCCGACCTGTGCTATCCCATTGCGGGAGCGTGGGTGAAATCCACGAGGCATTCTCCCCTTCGCGCGGGTCGTCCGTCGGCCCCTTGCCGAATTCCAGTTCAACGGGAGTGGACCAACTGTGGCCACCGTCGTCGCTGGTGTGGCAACGCATTCCGCCATCGAGAAACCCGTGTGTTGCGAGCACATAGATTCGCCCAGTTTCTGGCGAAATGATCGGCACCTGCCACGCCGCGCGCGGTCCGTCGAGCAACTTTGCTTCCGTCCACGTCACACCATCTTTACTGTGGGAGTACATGACGTTCCACTTCCATGGGATCAGCCTCTGGTTGGTCCACATGGCCAGCAGTTCACCCTGACCGTTGGGCTGAACAAGGATATGCTCGTTGAGCCAGCAGAAGTCGGAGTCACTCCAATTTGGCGGTCTGCCGCCGGTGGGATCGTAGAGAACGACATCGGGCCTCGTCCGGCTGATCTCATCGAGCGAGGTCTCGGCGGGCTTTTCTGCGGCGCGAAGCGAGCCGATCGCCAACATCAACAACAGGAATATGACTGCGTATCTCATGGATTACTTTGCTCCGCTAGTTTGCCGCGCTGGAAATGGAGGCCAGCATACGCCACTACAACGACGCCGGCTGGCCATCCCGACGGTCGCCTAGGTAGTTTAGCACCAAGCGGTCGATGTCCAGCAGCATGCCGCGGACGCTGCCATCGCCCATAAGCGTATTCATACGGCCGGGGTGAGCGCCGCCGAAGGAGTAGGGCAAGGTGTCGTCGTAACCGCGCTGACCGCGGATTGGCAGGGCGGCGTCGTTGCGAGGCGTGTAGCCGGTGCTGCGCGTCGTGTCGGGATCCCAGCCGTCCGTCCAACCGAGATTGTCGTGCCAATCACCGGCCGAATAGCGCGTCGAGTTGAGCCACTTCTCGCCGATTAGAATTGTGTTCGAGAGCCCGTCGGTCACCTTGCTCGGCGAGACCGGATCCACATAACGCGCGCGTGCAATGATCCCATGGTAGACTCCGCCGTGACGACGCGGCGGGTCGGCACTGTGAAAGCTGCCATACCAGAATTGGTCAAGCCGCGAAGCGTTGCGCGGTACCGCGCTCTGTGGCACAGGTTGCGGCTCGTCGGCTGGATGGCAGGCGGCGTAGTCGGACAACACGCCGTCAAGTCGTTCGGCACCGCGACGAGAAGGGCAGATGTAGAGCGGGATCACCAAGTTGCCGATGAATTGCAGCACCTCGTCCCGGGGCATGTTGCCGTCGTAGCCGCGGGGGATGTTGAACACCGCCGGTTGTTCCAAGAACGGCAACAGCTGAAACCCCCAGCCAATGGTCTGCGTGTCCGGTCCGGCAACCGCGCCGCCGCGGATTTCGATACCCGGCCAGATGTGGCTACCGCCGGTGGGGAAGACGCCGTGGGTCGACAGGTGATTATGGCAGGCTACGCCCATCTGCTTGAGCTGATTAACACACTGGGTCCGTCGAGCCGATTCGCGAGCGGCCTGCACCGCGGGCAGGAGCAGCCCAACGAGGGTGCCAATGATTGCGATCACCACCAGTAACTCGACGAGCGTGAACCCGTACCGTGGAAGACGCATTACGCGGGAGCCGATGGGCAGAGTGCGTACCGCCATCTTCATTCTCCTTGTCGATTAAGTGCAGCGTGCTAACGACAGACGCTGTTCTTCGACCTCTTCCGGCACCATCCACACGGATTGTAAGTCAGCCGCCCGCAAGTCGCAACTCAGCTATTCGGGGCAGATGTCCGTAAGTCGAGTGCCATCGCCCTGCAGAACTCCGACCGTCGCGCTGACAGGCGTGACGTAATTACTCCTGGGTCAGCACCCACACAACCAGATTAGCTCGGTCATCCGGCGGCACGCTTGCGCTGATTTGTGAGTTGCCCGACTACTCGTCCCCATCTGACGCCGGTGTCTCCTCGGTCGCGTAGGGGGCGACATCGCCGTTGATCATGCTGATCGCGTTGTGGGCCGCGCGTTGTTCGGATTCCTTTTTGCTTTTTCCCCAAGCGGGCGGAAAACGTTGTTGAGAGACCTGCGCGGAGATCTTGAAGCACTTGCTATGGTCAGGGCCTTTTTCGTCGAGCAGGTGGTAGACGGGCGTCACACCGTGTTCGCGTTGGGCAAACTGTTGCAGTTGCGATTTGTAGTTGCCGCCAAACGCACCGGAGACGGTCTGTTCGATCTCTTCGCAGACGTGGCGCTGGATGAATTCTTGCGCTGGTTGCATTCCACCATCCAGGTAAATCGCTGCGATCAAGGATTCGAGCGCCGCGGCGATCACCGACTTCGGGATCTCGGGATCGGAGGCCATGCCCTTGCCCAGGATCAGATACTCGTGCAGTCCGAGTCGCTCGCTAACCTTCGCGCACGTGTCGCGGCTGACGACGACTGACTTGACCTTGGTCAGCTCGCCTTCCAAATAGTCGGGATACTGCTGATAGAGTTGCTCGCAAATGACGAAGCCAAGGATCGCATCGCCGAGAAACTCCATCCGCTCGTTCGATGCCAATCGGTGCGAGACTCCCGAGGCATGCTTCAGCGCGTCGCTCAACAGCTGCACATTGTTGAAACGGTAGCCAATGATCTCTTGGCAGCCATCGAGGTCGGTTTCCATCGCGCTGGCAGTGTCTTCAACAAGTCGGTCGTTCATGGCAAGTCGTTCAAGGAGCAAATGCCCGCCAGACTACCGACAAGAGCGTGGAGCGATGCAACGCTTCGACGGAGCCCACGTTTGCAAGCCAAGTGTGGTACGCAAGGCTTGGCTAACAGCATTCTTGAAAAGTCATCGGAATCACGTAAAAGCTTGCCCCGTAAGCCTTTCCGCGACCTATCATAGGCTAATCAGACACTGCCAAAATGTCAACGTGAACCGCGTGACGGGCTGCCGCCTCTTGTGATTGGCTCGCGGAGAATGGCTGCTGCCAAAACCGCTTCCGGCCGATAAACTACGACGTCTACCTCTCTCACATTGTGCCACGTCCCCGATGATTAACACGCTGTACCTCCCTGAACTTCGCGAAATGCTCGCCGCCGAGGATACGAGCGGTTTGCAGGAGTTTTGCACTGCGCTGCATCCGGGACGTACCGCCGAGTTCATGGAGGGACTAACGGCCGAAGAAGCCTGGAAAGTGTTGCTGACGACCGATTCAGGGACGCGCACTGAGATCTTCGGTTTCTTGCCCGAAGAGATCCAGACCGAGATCGTCGAGAACAGCGATCCGCAGCAAGTGAGCGAGTTGATCGCCGAGATGCCGCCCGACGATCGTGTCGACTTGCTCAACCAGGTCGATCCGGCTGTGGTGGAGGTGACGCTCCCGCTCGTGCCCACCGAAGAGCGCCGCGACATCCTCCGCCTGCGAGCGTATCCCGAAGGCACCGCCGGCGCAGTGATGACCACCGAGGTGGCCAAACTCTCCGAGACGATGAGTGTGCGCGAGGCGCTGGAAGAACTCGGTCGACAGGCGGAAGACCTGGAGACGATTTACTACATCTACATCGTCGACGATGAAGATCATTTGCGCGGCGTCGTCGGCGCACGGCAACTCGTCCAGCATTTAGGCAAGCCTCAGACGAAGTTGTCGGACCTGATGGAGCATAGCCTCGTGACCGTCGAAGCGACTGACGATCAGGAGCTTGTGGCGGAGAAGGTTGCCGACTTTGACTTTCTGGCGATCCCCGTCGTCGACGACCAGAACCACCTGGTCGGCATCATCACTCACGACGACGTGATGGACGTGTTTCGCGAAGAGGCCGAAGAAGACGCCTATCGCGCGGCCGCCGTCGAGCCGCTGGAAGATAGCTATCTGCAAACCTCGATCTTGGAACTGGCGTGGAAGCGCGGTGTCTGGTTGGTGATCTTGTTCGCCGCCGCGCTACTGACCGCAGTCGCGCTCAGCGAATACGAAGACGTGATCGATAGAGTGCCCTGGTTGGTGTTCTTCATTCCGCTGATCATGTCCAGCGGTGGGAATTCCGGCGGCCAGTCGGCGACACTGATCATTCGCGCGCTGTCGAACAAAGACGTCACGCTCGCCGATACCACGACCATCTTCAAACGCGAACTGATCACGGGTTTGCTGCTGGGCAGTGGACTGGCGATCTTGGGCTACGCCACCAGTTTCTTGCCGATCCTCGATATCACGTCCACGCCATACGAACTGCTGGTCGTACCGATTACCCTGTTGGTGATTGTCGTCTTCGGCACGTTTTGCGGCGCGGGACTGCCGCTATTGTTTCGCCGCATCGGTGTCGACGAAGCGCTGATGAGCACACCCTTTGTGACCGTGCTGATCGACATCGGTGGCGTGATCATCTACATGACCGTCGCGGTGTGGATGATCGCGGAGTTGCAGAAGGTGGTGGGCTGAGTCGTCTGAAATGATGATTGGAGTGTGAATTTCAATGTCAAACTTCCATATGTCGCACTACAGGCGCACGATACGGGAGTTTAGAGAGGAATTTGGCGAGTTTGAGGGTATTCGCTTGGATTCGCCTCGAGCTACTCTTGCAGAGTTGCTCAATCCACTGTGGGCGCTAATTGAGTCGTATGCTTGGCACGTTGATGACTTTATTTGGTCATTCACCACAGCTTCAAGCGATGCCGAACATGAGCAGCTGAGGTCGCAGCTGATCGAAGTGCCTTCCGGCTTTGTCACTGATACAGCCACATTGATTCAGTATTCCGAAAATGTAGTAGTCAACCAAGGATGCATACTACTCGGCTTTGCTGAAATGCCTGACTTCGAATCCTGGATTCCGGAGTATTATCGGCTCAACACTGCATCAGCACTTCGGAGAGTCTTCGACGAAGACATTGCATTGACTATCTATTATGTCGACGGTTCACCGTGGCTCGTGTTCAGCTCCAATAAAGATTTGATGCTTCGATTTAGGGACGAGTGGCCGAATTCCGAGCCTGAGCAGCTTTCCGATGCTCTGCTGTATTCTCGCTAGCAACAACGAGTTCCAATGCGTTTTGTGTGGAACGCTCCGGCATACCGTCCTCAGTTCGGCGAGCAGCATTCTGGATGCAGTCACACATCCAGTAGCGGCTGGCCCACATACAGCTGCAGTACTTGGCTTTGCACTTTGATTGCGCGGATGAGAATCCAGATTTGATCACGGGTGAATTGTTCGGGATCCGAATTGGCGAGTGCTTCCAGCTCTTGCGTCATCGCGGCATGTTGGTCGGTGGCGGCTTGCAACTTGAGACCGGTCTCTTTCCAAGCAGCCTGCAGCGTGGGTGCATCGGCGAAATCCGCTAGCTGATCCGTCTGGTTGGCGAGCAGCAAGCACAATCGCGCGACGTCTTGCACCGAGGCCTCAGGCTGGAGTTTTTGAATACGTTGAGCAAGCTCCTGGCAATTCATGGTGGTGTCCTTCACTGGTTGTCTTCGCAAGTTGATGAGTTAGCCGTGAGAAGTCGATGAGTAGGTTCCGATCTCAGGAGGATTGTGTTTCAGTGCCAAGCGGCATTCCGACACAGATCGTCCCGTTTCAATCAAGCGTAGCTTACGTTTACGTGCGCACCTGAGACCGACTCAAGGCGCGACCGCGATCAGAAGATTGTGCGTGAACCAGCATCTGAATTTCGTGTCTCGGTGAAAAAGGTATTCCATGTGACGTGGTAGACACCTGTGCCGTTGTCACCTTAAAACTACATGGGGCTGCCACTGTTGCCAAAAAACCTCACAATTCTCTTCGCACCACAAGGGAGGCAAAATGCCAACGCTCGGGGTGAATATCGACCACGTCGCCACGGTGCGGCAAGCACGACTGACCAACGAGCCCGACCCGGTGTGGGCCGCTACTTTGGCGGAACTGGGCGGTGCCGACGGCATTACGCTCCACCTGCGCGAAGATCGTCGGCACATCCAGGAGCGCGACCTGCATCTGATGCGTCAAACGGTCGCGGTGAAGCTAAATCTCGAACTCGCCTGCGATGAAGAAGTCGTCGCGATCGCCTGTGAGGCACGACCCTACCAGGTGACTTTGGTCCCCGAGCGAAGGGAAGAAGTGACCACCGAGGGTGGACTGGACGTGGTTGGCAATCCAAAACGCGTGTCCGAGGCCGTCAAACGCTTGCAAGACACGGGTATCGTCGTCAGTCTATTTCTCGATCCCGATCCCGCTCAAATCGAAGCCGGAATTCAAACCGGCGCGACGGCCGTCGAATTGCATACCGGTGCCTACGCGCACGCCTCCGCCAACTACGACGCGGAGGAAGAACTCAACACGCTCATCTTGGCCGGCGAGCAAGTCACTTCGGCGAATCTCACCTTGCATTCCGGTCATGGACTCACCTATCGCAACGTCGGGCCGATCGCGGCAATTCCTCACATGTGCGAATTGAACATCGGCCACAGCATTATTGCGCGAGCGATCATGGTGGGCTTGGAGCGCGCGGTGCGCGACATGAAGCGACTGATTACCGGATAGCTCTGGGCTGTGGGTTTTGGGCTATGAGCTATCGGCCATGACCCCTTGATAACCGCGATCCAACGGATCGCCGGCACGCTTCACCACTATCAGAATAGCGTCCGAAACGCTAAATTGCTGACTGGCCCAAACTTCGTAAACAACCCCAGGGATGTTCAGAGATGCCAACCAAGGGAGCACAGTTCGCCGGTCTGTCGGTGGCGTTGACGACGCCGCTCAAGGATGGGGAAGTCGACTACGACGCGTTTGCCCGGCAGATCGAGTTTCAGATCGAGGCGGGCACGCAATGCCTCTGTCCGGTTGGCACCACGGGCGAGTCGCCGACGCTTTCGCATGCGGAACACGAACGTGTAATCGCATTCGTCTGTGAGACGGCTGCGGGCCGCATCAAAGTCATGCCGGGCACAGGCTCCAACAGCACCGCCGAGGCGCTGAGCCTGACTAGGTTCGCCGAAAAGGTTGGTGCCGATGCGGCGCTGCAAGTTGCGCCCTACTACAACAAACCGACCCAGCAGGGCTTCTACGAACATTACAAATGCCTGGCCGAACAGACCGGCCTACCGCAGTGCATCTACAACATTCCTGGGCGCACGGGCAAGAATATCGAACCAGAGACGATCGCTCGCTTAGCGGAACTCGAGAACATTGACCTCGTGAAAGAGGCGACCGGCTCCCTCGATCAGGCGTCGGCGATTCTCAGCGCGACGAATCTCACCGTGCTGAGCGGCGATGATAGTCTCACGTTGCCGCTGCTAGCCGTCGGCGCGCACGGGGTGGTCTCGGTGGCTGGGAACATCGTGCCTGAGGATCTGCTCGCACTGTTCCGCGCTTGGGAGGCCGGCAACGTTGCCGAAGCCCAACGCTGGCATCACAAATTGTTTCCACTCTGCCGCGACATGCTCGGCCTGGCCACCAATCCCATCCCAGTCAAAGCGGCGATGAAACTGCTGGGCCGCGACACCGGCGAGCTGCTCCTGCCGATGACGCCGCTCACGATCAACGAAGAAGCCGCCCTCGCCCAGACGCTGGCGGACTACGGTCTGTTAGAGACGGCCACGGCGTAAGCCACGCCGAGCACTATTTGACGGGAGAAATCTCTTCAATGGATGCCTGACTGTTGTTAGCATGGGTGACGGCGAAGTGAAACTTCTCGTAGTTGGGATGCACTCGTAACCGAGCAATCAAATCTTCTGCCGACGTGTGGTTGGCTGCGACGACGAACACGGTCGGTCCCCAAGACGATTGGCCGACGCCTGGATAACCCAGCTGGCGCACGTGGTCGACGAGATCGGCAATCCCAGCTGATGCAAAAGGGCTGCCTTGCACCGCGGCAAAGCACTCGCCGGCCATGTAGCCGTATTGGTAGATGGCCTCGGCGAAGTCATCCCACATGCGGTTGCGAACTGCGGGGAGAATGTCGTTCTCGATGATCGCGTGCAGCGCATCAGTGACTGCTGATGGCACCGCGGGAATCGACGACATTGCTTTACTTTCCGCCGGGCCGGATAGTCCTGTTTCGGTTGGCGGACGGATGAGCACAAATCGCCAAACGGACGGCACATCGATACGTGTCTTCAACTGACCGAGCGGCTCGTCGGGCAGCTTGCCGCCGTCGACGATCAAACCACCCTGCAGGAATCCGTAGGTTCCGACCGCGGAGCGCAGCCCCCGTCCGCTCATTTGCGCGAGCAGCAGGGCGTCGCGATACTTGCAATCAAACAATTCCGAGAGGGCAGCAGCCACTGCCAATCCGAGCTGCGTGCCGATTCCCAGTCCTACGTGGTCTGGAGGTGCGGAGACGACCTCTATTCGAGTCGCAGGCAGCGTCGCCAACTGTTGATGCGCCGCCCAACGACGGGCAAATTCCTCGACGCGTCCGCAGTGCAGGCCGATCGCTTGAAATCTGTCTGCCAGCGAAGCACGAAGCACGATCCCTTCGCCATCGACCATCACGCCTAAGCCGCTGTACTGTCGGCCCGTGCCACCGAACTTCGACAGCCCAAAATGCAAGCGCGCAGGCGTGCGGACTTCGACCACGCGCGTCATGGTGAAGACTCCATCGGATTGGCGCGCTCAATGGCCGTGTCGATGTACTCCCGGAGAAAGGCGAACGCACGTAGCTCGGATTCACCCGCTGTTTTTTGCAGCGGTGTCTCCAGGCGTGCAAGTTCCTGCTGAAGCTGTTCGGTAGGCAGCAGATGCACACGAGTGGCGAGGATTGCGGCTTCGATGACGACGTGCTTCGCCCGATTGAAGCCAAAGAAGTCTCGTTGAATGCCTCGGTCCGTCGTGGCCGCGATGATGTGTGTTCGGTCCTGCGAATCGTCGAGTGCCTGGACTGCAAACCGGAACCAACGGCAGGCCTCGGTGAGCACCAAGTCATCGAGCGCCGGCGTCGGATCAGGTTGCCCGACTGCCGCCTGCGCGAACAGCTCCACATCATCGGTGACATGAAACACGCCTTCTCGTTCGCGCCTCAGATTCTTGTAGGTGGTCGAAGTCTTGTAAGGTCGGAATACAAATCCGCGAATCTGGTCGTCGACGATTGGCCCCATGGGCGAGATGTTGATCGTGCCGTTCTCGTTGCGGGTGGTGACAATGCCCTCCAGAATTCGTCCGTCTGCGCCGAGTTTCGGTAGGTCTTCGAGCATCAGCGTGGGCGTCGTCAAAAAGTCACGGGTTGCGCTGGCAAAGTCGGAGCGGGCAGGGCAGGGCGGCGGAGCTCGCGCTCGGTTAGTTCAACGCCGGCGGTCGAAGAGTTAAGGCCCGTGATCGTCAAAAAGTTGCTCAGCAGGTCGAATCCGCATTCGGTGAGAATCGCTTCCGGATGAAATTGCAAACCGAACACTGGCAGCGACTGGTGGCGGAGTGCCATGATCGTGCCATCACCGCAAGCCGCCGACGATAGCAACTCTGCGGGCAAAGTTGCAGGATCGACCACCAAGGAATGGTAGCGGCATACGGTCAGCGAAGTAGGTACACCGGCAAACAGCGCGGAGCCATCATGATCGACGACCGAGGTGCGGCCGTGCATCGGCTCATTGGCGCGCACAATTCTTGCACCCAGCGCCGCGGCGATCGTTTGGTGACCCAGGCAAATCCCCAGCATGGGGATTTCTGTGTAGAGTTGACTCACCACCTCGAGCGAACAGCCCGCTTCCAGTGGAGTGCAGGGTCCGGGCGAGAGCACGATGGCCTGCGGAGCGAGTTGCCGCACGCCTGCCACGTCGATGGCGTCGTTGCGTTTGACGAGCACTCCCTGCCCGAGCAGACGCAGGTAGCGCGCCAGGTTGTGGGCGAAGCTGTCGTAGTTGTCGATGAGCAGGATCATCGCGTGGCGGACTCCAAGATTCCAGCGAGCATGCCGCGAGCTTTGTGCCACGTCTCACGGTACTCGTCGTCAGGTTGCGATTGCGCCACGATACCACCCCCCACAGGCAATTGCCACCAGCCCTGACCGGCGGTGACCGTCCGAATGAGGATATTGCTATCCATCTGACCGTCAAAACCGATGTAGGCGAGTGATCCGCAATATGGTCCGCGTGCGGTCGGTTCCAGCTCAGCGATAATCTCCATGGCGCGAATTTTCGGCGCGCCCGTGATCGATCCGCCCGGGAAACAAGCACGCAGCAGATCAAACGGTGTCGAGCCCGTCTGCAAGGTACCGCGAACGATCGACACCAAGTGTTTGACGAACGCGTAGGTCTCAATTTGACAGAGTTTCGCGACATGCACGCTCTCGGGTGTGCAGACGCGCGACAGATCGTTGCGCATCAGATCGACGATCATCACGTTCTCAGCGCGGTCCTTCTCGCTCAGCTGCAGTTCATCGCCCGCGTACAGATCGGCTTCGGGTTGGCCCGATCGACCGCGTGTACCTTTGATCGGACGGGTTTCGACTTGGCCGTCGCGAACGGTTAGGAAGCACTCCGGCGAGGTGCTGCAGACTTGCCATTCGCCCAGATCCAGATAGCCGGCGTAGGGCGCGGAGTTGCTTTCGCGAAGGCGCAAGTACAAATCGACGGAGTCGCACTTGGCAGGGCTCAGCAGCCGCTGGGCGAGGTTCACCTGAAAGACGTCGCCGGCATGAATGTACTCAACGGCTCGTCGGATCATCTGTTTATAGCTGGTGGCTGACATGTTGCTCGTGAACCCGTCGAGACCAACGTCGTGCTGATCCGCCAGCGCGGAAACCGATCTAGGTTCGGCTTCGTGACGCGGAGCAGGTGGCTCAGTTTCGATCCACTTCAGAGCTTGCGCGAGTCGCGCCTGGGCGCGATCACATCGCGATTGAGGATCGGTTTCGGGGAATCCCTGCGAAACGATCCAGCTCTGACCTCGATGATGATCAAAGGCGAACACGACGTCATACAAACCGACCGCCAGCGGTGGGGTCGATAAGTCGTTGGTCTGTGCCGTCGGGAGTGTTTCCAAACAGCCTGCCAGTTCATACCCGAAGAGACCTGCAGCGCCGCCCTGAAATGGTGGCAGCCAAGAAATGGTCTTTGCAGGAAACGATTGCCAGCCTTGCTCGAGCGCCAGCAATAGGTCGTGGTCTGGCTCTTGAGAAGTGAACCACTGAAACGGATCGGCAGCGACAAAAGAAAATCGACTCTGCGGATCGTCGCGACTAGCGCTGTCGAAATAGACGACATGCGGCAGCGCGGACAGCCGCTGAAACACCTCGACCGCAGACAACTCGCTTGGCAAACGTA
>JANQQA010000085.1 GCA_028285205.1 Bythopirellula sp.
GGCTATCCCGCCAACGCGGGAGACGCTCGGATAGAAGAAGGGAACCACCGAGAAAATTCACTTGACGAGTGATGAGTTTTCATAGAAGTCCCACCTCCGCTGGATAGGGATTTGTCCGAAAGCAGTAAACTGTGACAGAAACCGTCGATTTTTACTTGAAATGAGCGAAAGAGGTACATTCAATCAAAGGCGTAATTCACTTTGTCGACCAAATACATATCACCAAATAATTCGGCAATCTAATATGCGACATCTATCATTGAGGATTGTATTACTCACTAGCTTTATCGTCGCAGCATCAACGAACTCATTTGCAACATCCGGATGGGATAGGCATAGCGTTGATGTCGCCGATGGCTTTCGAATTCACGGAACTAATGGCAGCCGATTATCTCAAATCGATGTGAATCGTGAGGCTATTGAACCACCACTAGCGGTTTACTTTTCTCTACCTGAGTATGCGGTAACTCCAACTCATATAGTACTCCGTGGCTATAATCTGGTTTCCAAAGCAGGAGCTGAAGAGCCTGCCTCACAGGGCACTATACCGCAAATGCGATATGTGGCAGTATCCAAAGCAGATTCGAAGGTAATTGGCCCCATGACAGAAGAAGAGTTTGTAAAAAATGAATTCAATAGAGGCGAGTTGCTGAATTGGGCTACACCAAAAACTGCAGCTGATTCTTTTGACTCATTCTTGCTCATCGTGATTGTACTTGTTGCTTTCTTCGTGTTGTTTCTAGTTTCGATACCGCTTGTGGCATATTCGAAACCGCGAAAAAGGAAGCAGCAGGCATTGTCGGCAGCTTGAGCAAATCACTTTCGATTTCATAAATCGATGGCTCTCAGTTGCGCGCGGAGGAGTGAACCTTCGACGCTGGTGATCCAATGCACTGGAACCATACTTGCGACCATTTACAATCGCTCGTAGTGCTTCCAAGCTATGTGAGTCTTCTTTTCTTTCGAGCCACGTGAAACCACAAGTGTAGTCGATGCATGGTCAGTGTTAACGACGATGACGTGCATCGAGAACGGTCGCCCGTCCGAATCATTGTGAAATACGACCGAACGCCCTTGACTAGCAATGTCCTTATCAGGCGTAGAGTCCGTGTTTTTATTTGGATTCAATTTGCCCTTATAGAAGGCAATGACCTGATCGACCGAATCATCGGTTGTCAGCACGGTCTTGCACACGATGGACTGAGTAGTACGATCACCATCGCTGTTGACCGTCTTTCCATCGGCCATCGTCGCACCATTGATAGTAGATTTTGGATATTGCCATTCGGCAATCATCGTCATCAAACTAGCCCCCTCCTCGGCATTGCAAGAAGGTGCAGTAGTGAGGAGCAGTGCAGAGAATAATACGACTCCAGTCAGGCGATTCATCAGTGGCTCCGATTGGCAATTTGTGTCAAAGCTGACTCTGTCACAGTCAACGCTCGTTTATACAAGATTGGCTGGGGACATCCAAAGCCTTCTTGTAAATGGATGCCCCACAAATATCGTTTAGCGTGAAACGCCGAGCACAGTTGACAAGCAGCAGATTCCCAAATCTGCGAGTCCTTCCGCTGGTGGAATCTTCTTGTGTCTAAGCTTCGGAGACAGACCGACATTAACCCAGACCTGACACAGCCAAAAAATGGGTCCCGCTATTCAGTGCCGATCTCCAGATTCTACCTTTCGGTTAGTCGCGCCAGCCAGAAATTCGACCACTTCCGTATGGCCATTGCCTTCCGCACAATACAAGGCCGAATAGCCGCTGTCTGTGAGCAATGTCAGGTCTGCACCTTGGGCAGCAAGATACTCGACGACTCTAAGATGCCCAGCGGCTGCTGCGTACATTAACGGTGTCATACCATGTTGAAGACGTTCGTTAATTGGTGCCCCAGCCTCCACGAGAACTTTCGTAGCTGCTAGGTGCCCGTTTAGGCACGAGAACATTAATGGCGTTTGTCCGAATTTGTCTAGCTTCGGAAGGGCTGTCCCAGTGGCCAACAACTCCTGGATAGTGTTCGCATCGCCCGATTCAGCAGCGAGAAAGATTTTGCGTGGTTTGTGAACGTAGTTAAGATGAACGTAAGTTATTGTACCCAGAGTGCATGAAAGGACCGCCACAGCTATCAGTACTGCTTTCAACGTAAACTGTACCCTAGGTCGGACCAAACCCATTTCCGGCTCACTATTGGCGTGACAATTAGGCTATAAAGAGTGCAGTTTAACGAATGTCCTTGGCAGGTAGACACCTAGACTCCAGCTGTTGCGCAATGCATTCTCCTACTGGCCAGTATCGCATTTCATGTCGCCTGGTCCACCCAATGCAGTAACGTGTGGACTATATTGCTTGTCTGCTCAAACTCGCATGAAAGCTGCCGCAGGTATACGCCTATTCACCAAGTTGGCGTAATGGTTTGCGCGCGTAGAAGTGAACCTCCTACCTTGGAATATGCTGGCTGATTCCAAATGAGGTGAAGATGACCACACGCACTGTCAAGGGTTGACTAAGCCCGCTCGAACGTCCATGCCGCCCTCGATCTACCGGTCCGGTCGCGCGGCCAACGCCATAAATAGAAACAACCGCTGGCTGCTAACAGGGTTGATGCCAGAGGGGGTTCGGGTACTGCTAGTAGAGCGGCCAATGTGCCAGGATCGTTGGTTGTGATGCCGTCGACGCCCAATGCAATTAGCTCTTGCATTCGCATTGGACTATCGACCGTATAGACATGCAGTTCCATTCCGTTTGCGTGCACCAGATCGACGGTGGCCTGATTGATGGCGGAATGGTGCCAGTCGATAAAGTCCGCGCCGCTTGCGACAGCGCGATCGATGGTGCGCTGGTTCAGTCCCCCAGAGCCGAGCGCACCCAGGTGATATTCCGCATTCAGAGCATTCATGTCGTCCAGAAAACTCCAACTAAAGGAAATCACGCGAAACTCGTCCGGCGCATACCCAAGCATTTCGAATGCTTCGTGGTAGTCCGCTGCCGTTCCTGACTTTTGTTCCACGAAAGGCTCGAGATTTCCTTCCGTCGCGGCATTCATTGCTTCGCCAAGCGTCGGAACTGGCTCACCGATAAAACTTGAGGAGAACCAGGCACCGGCATCGAGAGTTTCTAGTTCCGCCAACGTCAACGACGACACTCTTCCTCGTCCGTTAGTCGTCCGATTGACGGTGCTGTCATGCATCAACACGAGTTCTCCGTCGGCCGATATCTGAACATCGAATTCTGTCATGTCGGCGACGCCTACAGCCAAATCGATCGCCGCTAGTGTGTTTTCTGGAGCATGTCCCGAATCACCGCGATGGGCAACAACGAAGGGCACTGTTGCCAGCGCCGTCTGATCCAGCAGGCCACTCACCGCTGTGAGCAGTGCCAACATTCTGCAGCCGGCTTGAAGACGTCGCGTCGCGTCGTGCGTGCGGGGCCATAATCGACTCCGAAGCGGCACGAAAGCTGCAGGAGAAATGTGGCTGTAATTCATCTAGTTGTCCACCATAATCGATCAAAAGCCAAAATGAGAATTTGGTTGACGCGAGAGCGAGATATATCTGAAGTTGTTATTTCAATGCCTAAAAAAAGCCGCCACGAATCATGCGCGGCTGACAGCACAGAGACCGTCAAGCAAGTGCATTAATTCGTGGCGACTTTAGATTAGTTCTTATCTCGCAAACGGTACTAGGGTTCGGGGATGCCGGACTAGCTTAGTGTAGCCGCGAGCTCAAAAATAGCAAACAAATCCTGAGGTACTCCTGATATAGAAACAGAAGTGGTGGTACCACTCAGTCGTGGATATCTCGATATCGTTGCAAACCAGTGCGATGCCACATGTGTGCGTTAGCAAGGTACAGTTTCTGGAACTCTCTGATATAGTACGTGGTCGGGTGAAAGCTAGATTCTCAGCCTCAAAGTTTCCGGGTCGCAACCTTTCAGCGTACATCATTAATGGGAACTATTGAAAAATACTTGCTTTGGGGTGCGCTCACTCTGCTGATTTTCTGGCTGGTAGCTCTTTGCTGGGCTCTTCAATCCCCAGCCCGAGTGCACCGCATGACTAGGTTGCAACGTTTTTTGTGGATTTGGTGCACCCGATTCACCTTTGGTGCTGAACCCTTAATTCCCGAACAGGATGCCCCACAAGTTTCTGCCAATATCGATCTGATTGGTAAAGTGGTCGTAGTTGCGTCACCACTGAAGCCACGAGGGCTTGTCGAGGAAAATGGATTACGCTATTCGGCATTTTCACACGATGGTACTCTGATAGAAATGGGCGAACGTTTGATGGTAGTCGACTCCATAGGCGGAGAGTTGCGTGTACGTCGAATAACAGACGAAGATGTGCAAATGGAATGACGCGACAGCAAGCCAACTCGCGTCGGCGAGTATGGCCGAGGCACTGTCCGGATTTGCCTACGTGCGTTCGGCATGAGACGCTGAAGCATTTTGGTAGATATCAGCTTCCAGCGGCGGCGAGTTCCTTCGACGCTGGAATCGACCGATGTCGCTCCTCCGTATTCCTTGCATTTTGGTATGATGAATTTTAACGCTTCTTCGCAGACATTTACACTTTTAGGCTCCAATGCAGCCCATCGAGAACGTGGAAGCATCCAACACATCCGGGTCGACTATCGCTGAGTTACCCCAGTCAGAGCGACCAGCAGAACCTGCATCGCGAAATGTCTTTGCGAGATTGGGCATCACTGCGTTTTCGGCTTTGTCACTATGGAGTTTACGATGGAGCATCGAGCATTTCCTAAATTCATGCCCTTTTTCAGGAACCCTGCTTTTGTTGGCAAGCGTAGTTTTAATACTCGCCGCAATTGCCTGCTACAAACGACGACCCAAACTTGCTTTTGTCTGGTTCCTCGTTGCCTACACTTTGGCGGATGAAGTTGGCATGGTACTCCCAGCAGAGATTGCTGCCCAACAGGTAGATGGCAAAGAAGCAAAAGAAGAAATGCAACACAGAGATTAACGTCCGATAGCTGCCTCAGTCACGCAGAACGGCGGTTCAAGAAGCAATGGCTATCCAGCGTCGGTGTGAACCTTCTCGCGTGGAATCGTCACGCAGTTCATGGACCGGAAATCCAGCGACGAGGAGCATTTTCAAGGCTCAACAGTGCACCGTGTTGATTCGCAAGAGCTGGATCATTCCGATTCCGTCTCCCTCCGCCTTCACCCGTCCTACTTCGTCCTTCCTCCACCCCCCACTCTGAGGGTGGCCAAAAATCGTTGCTGAAATCGATTCCGCGACGCGTGAAAATGGGGTCATGAGGCGAATCGAGCGGAGGCGGATCCTCTGCGTGTTCGGTTTCCACAGACTGTTATGGGAGTACCAAGATCATGGTAAATCGGGGCCCTACACAGGTGGTGCCGGCAGGTCAGCGGCTTAGCTGCGCGGTAGCGTGCCCATCCGCGGTCGAACGCTGTCCGAGAACCGGCAAGAGGCAAAAGTCGACCCTTTTTGCGTGCCGAGGTGCGAAGGCGACGCGGCAATTGCCGAGCGAAACGGAAATCACGAAGCGCAAAATGAACGACTTTTGAGTTAAAAAATCGGGTTTCAAAAACTAGGCGGAACGGCAAAAGTCCGCAAAACTCGCGATGGCCTGAAGACGCTACTCGTCGTCGAGTGGCGCGAAGCGGACGCGTTCGACCAGCTTGTGTTGCTCGCCGTTGGCGTCGATTTCGCCGGTGATGGCGGTGATCGCGTTCATCGCGTAGCGGTACTTCAGGTCGTAGTCGGCCTCGATCTCGACCTCTTGGTCGGTTGACCCGGGCCCACCCGCGTCGTTGATCAAGCCGCGGATCGACTCGTGCAACTGCAAGAAGGGTTGCTCGCCGGTGAAGGCCTGATCGCCCAGCGAGACGCCGGCCAGTTCGCCACCGGGGCTAGCGCGCAAGCGCACCCGCAGGAGCGGCGTTTCGCTTGGCGTGCTGGTTTGGCTCGCCGTGGACGAAGGCATGCGGATGTTGAAGTCGCCCTCGGGCAGCACGATTTTGAAAGTGAAGACAAAGAACACCAGCAGTTGAAACACGATGTCAATCATCGGCGTCATCTGCAGTTTGATCGTTTCGCGATGTTCGGTGTTGCGGAATTTCATGGCTGAGTTGGTAGTTGTTAGCTGTTAGGCGCTAGTTGCGAGAGTGCGGTGTTGGTGGTTTGGCTTGAAACTAGCGCCTAGCTACCTCCAATCGTTCGTTGTTCGCTTTGTTTGCCGCGGAGGGCGAAGCGTTCGAATTCGAGTTCCTGGCAGGCTTGGATCACTTCCTGGACCTGTCCGGTTTTCGCATCGCCGTCGGCGCGGATGATGACCGTCACGTCGGCGAGTTTTTTGGAGGTGTGACGTTTGATGATTTGTGTTTCCAAGAGCAAGCTCGACTTGAGCCGCGGCAGGCGGGTGAATTCCTTGCCACCGAAAATATACGTATCGTTTCTGGTGAGGTGAATCGTCAAGGGCTGCTCGTAGGGAGCGGCCGGTGGCTTGGCCAACTCGCTTTCGGGGAGTTGGACGCGTTGATCCTGCTCGACGTCGGAGAAGTTGATCACCAGCATGAAAAAGGCGATCAACTGAAACGTCATATCGATCATCGGCGTCAGGTCGCCTTCGACGATGCTCGAGTCTTTTTTGGCTTTGATACGCATCGCGTTAGCTCACGCTGACTTTTTCTGGAACCGGCTCATGAGGCCTTCGCTGATGATGCCGACTTCCAGCACCAAACGCGATACGCGGTTGCGAAGCAGGTTGTACGCCGCCAGCGCGGGAATTGCGAGGACCAAACCAATGAACGTTGTGAACAAGGCAGTAGAAATACCCTGGGCGAGCGCTTGCGGGTCGGGAGCGCCGGTCGCGGTGTTAGCGATCAGCTTGAACGAGCTGATCATGCCATCGACCGTGCCGAGCAGGCCGATCATTGGGCTCAGCGTGCCAATTAGCGCGAGGTAACTGAGCCGATGCTCCAGACGCATGTTTTCCTCTTCGCCGACCTCCTGCATTGCCTCAATCGCTTCGTTGTAGCCGGTCGAGACCTTGGCGATGCCGGCGGACAGGACGTGGCCGAGGAACGACTCGTCGCCCTTGGCCAAATCGTAGGCGGCTTGGTAGTTCTTCTGTTCGAGGTTCTGTTCGAAGCTTTCGACCAGGTCACGCGGCAGCACATTCTCGCGCCGTGCGGTGAGCACGTTCATCACAAACAATGCGACCAACATGAACGACAGGCCCAAAAAAACCAGTCCATAGAACCAGCCCAACGACGCGGCCGCCCACGACAGGTAGCTGATCTCCACGTCGGCGGTGCCATTGCCGGCCGGCGCGACATCTTGCTCCGCGGGGGCGTCCTGAGCAAGAGCCAACGAAGGTTCCCAGGAACCAACCAACGTCAGCGCGAGCACAAGGCACAGACCGCTAAGCAGATAGCGGTTCCAGGGAAGCAATATTATGTTGTGAAGAAAGTGCATGATTATCTTCTCGAGTTTCGAATTGGAAGTAGCAGTACTGTGTTGCTCAATTTAACGTGATGACCTTGGTCATCCAATTGGATGGGAGGAGGATCGAGTTAATGGGAGTCTTCGCCGGCCGTTATGTTCGCCCATTTTGCCGTATCTGCCACATGCGGCAGGGATTTCCTGAATGTCAGCGGTTTGCCCAGCGGCTCCCCGGGTAGTTGTCCTTCAGCCGTTGCTCAGCGTCCTGTGCCCGTGCAGGCTGGCCGAGAGCTTCCCAGAGCTTGGCGAGTTCGTACAGTGCCCGCGCATGCTCAGTGGATTCGGTGCTGAACAGTAAGTCGACATGGAGGAAAGCCAATTTGGCAGACTTGGGGTCTTTTGCCTGCAGATAACATTCGCCCAGCGCGTTGTAGGCTTGGGCGAGCAGCTGCGAGTCTTCAGTTTCGGCGTCCTTGACGATTTGTTGGATGGTGGCGGTGGAAGCTGCCAACTCGCCGAGTGCCGCTTGGCTTATCGCGCGGAGCAACGTGGCCTCCAGCACTTGCGACTGCGCAGCAGCGTTGCCTTCAGCGGCTTGCGTCGCGGTGTCAAAGGATGCCACCGCTTGTTGGTGATTGCCTTCCGCCTGGAGCGAACGCCCAGTCAGCAGCGCAGAACGAGCTTTGAAGTAGGGGGCCGGGGCCTTACCAAGCTTCGTGTACATGGCACGAGCACCGTCGTAGTCGGCCTTGGCAAGGAGCACGTCGCCGTTGAGTTCGATGGCGGCGGGCAGATGATAGCTTTTACTGTTTTTGGCGAGGAAGGAGGAAATCTGACGTTCGGCCTGGTCCAAGGAACCTTGGCCGGCCAGTGCGAGTTGTACCGTGCAGTAGGCCGCTAGGAACTCGACTTCTTGTCGTACCTCGGTGCGATCGAGATCGTCACGGTCGATCTTTGCGAGACGCTCCAAGGCGTTTTCGTAGCGGCCGTTCTCGGCGCTGCGTCGTGCCGGTGAGAGGTCTTCCGGCTCGTCGTCGAAAGTGATGCTGACGATGTCCTCGACGGGCTTCTTGATCTCGGTGCCGCCCCTGGTGATCGTCACGGCCAAGGCCGACGTTTTGGTGATCTTGCCGGTCGTGGTGCCGTTGCGATCGCGGATGCGATCAAGTGCGAACGCATCATTCGCAAATGAGCAAGCGATCGTCAGACACAACGCGAGGATTGTGAATCGTGTACTAATCAAACCAAGTAGGCCCTTCATTGTTCTTGTTCCATCTGCTGCATCAACTTCAGGTACTCCGCCTGCCACTTGGGGCCGCCCAAGTCGGGGTAGAGCTTCTGCATCGACTTGAGGCTTTGCAGTGCTTTGCCAATCTGTTGCTTGCGCTCCGCTCCGGTGGCGAGCTTCGCGGCAAGGAAACGCGTTTCGGCCACGTGATACCGAGCCTCGAAAAACAGGTCTTTGTACTTTGCGGCACGCGCCGCCTGGCTGGGATCGCTGGCAGCCTTCTTGGCTGCGGAACGGCGACTACGATCGACAATCTCAGCGATGCGGAGCCAACCCCACACCAGATTCCTGCGATTCGACTGCGGCATTGCGCCGCGAATAGCTTCTTCCAGTCGTTTGGCTTCCCCACGTTCCGCCCCCCACTTCTGCAGTGCCGAGGCTGCCACCACCTGCAGTTCGAGCATGTTTGGCTTGCCCTTGAGAATGAGCGCGTACTGCTGGAAGGCGTCAGAGAAGTTTCCTTGAGCCAGGTAACAGTCGGCCAGCTTCTTTTTGGTCGCGAGCACCGACAGTTTGGACGGTGCGAATTGTGGGTCTTGCTCTGCCTTGTCGAGCAGAGCTTTGTAAGTCGTCTCTGCCTGTTGGAAGTACTTCTCCGCGTCGTCGCCCGTCAGTCCCTGGCCCAACTGCAGATTGGTCTGCGCGATCCAGCTCTGAATTTTCCAGCTGTCTGCCGCGCCCGCGCGTTGCGTCACGCGGGCGAGCAGGTCGGCGAAAGATTCCGCCACGGCGCGGGCTTTGTCGGCTTTGCCATCGGCGGTCAACCCGCTGATCTGCTGTTGCAGCTGAAGTCCGAGGCTGACGTAGATGTTGATCAGCTTCTGCTGGGCATCGGTGCCCGTGCCGATCGCCGCTTCCAACGCCGCCATCATTGCCTGCGCCTGCTCGCGCTGTGGAGGCTCGGTCGAGACGTACGCCCGCAAGCCGACCTTGAAGGCTTCTTGAATAAACTGGGGACTGCTGGTAGCAGGGGACTTCCGTTCGACCAGGCTGAGCGGTCCGATCGAATCGTTTTCCAAGACCGCGACGGCCTCTTCGGCTTCGCCATCGGCAAGCAAAGCTTGCGCGTAGTACAACACACCACTGGCTTCGCTGGCGGAGATTTGTGGTCTCGACTGCAGCGTCTCGAAGCCGCTGGCCAACAGCTTGCCGGCTCGCTGCTTCAGTTGCGAAGTCGACGCGTCAGAACTTGCCGTTTCCTGGCCCTTTGCCCGCAAGTACCGCGTCCACAGCGCTCCGCCAAGTCGAAGTTCCGCGCCCGCTCGGCTGGCGGGTGGCAACTGGTCGAGAATCCGCTCGGCGTCCGCCAGCCGATTGTCGCGCAAGGCGAGGTTAATCAGCAAATTGAGGCCTGCCTCCGCTTCCGGCGAACCGGGCCAGCGAAGCACGAGCAGTTCGGCGATCTCGCTCAGGTGTCGGGCTTCGAAGTCGGTGGCCTCTCCTGCTTTCCGCGCCGCGTTATACATCCGCTCGTACGCGGCCAGGGCAATCTTCGCCGCGACCTGCGCCTGCGAATGTTCGGGGTAGCGGCGGGCCATGAACTCACCGAGGACTGCTGCCTCGTCGAGCTTGCCTTCTTCCCAATA
>JANQQA010000131.1 GCA_028285205.1 Bythopirellula sp.
GGATCACTTAGGTTGTGATCTTGGCACGAGCGATTGATTTCTCGATTAGGTCGCGTTCTGTCGCGACTTTGGCACAGATTACTCGAGATTGTGAGTTGGCGTCATGCCAGAATTGATTACACGTTAGAGCTTCGCCCGGTTTCTAATTCCAATTCGCCGATTCCAACCTCGGTGGTGACATCAATGCGCGGAAGTTCAAAGGCCTGAAACTCGATGCCGACACTAATCATGCCGAACTTGCTTTGAACTCGTGGCAAGTTTCAGGCTAGTGGCTCATGACCGTACCGAAGAAGTTCCCCGACACAACGCACAGGACGGTTAGCGCCCATTCTGTGAGAAAAGCACCCGACTGCTGCATCGCCGAAGATCGGTTCATCCGGTGGATTAGAGATCATTGGAGGATATCCATTTCTCCAGCTTCCGCAGCACGGTTAGGGCTTCTTTGCCCAGCTTCGACAGAGAATACTCCACCGCAATGGGACGTTCACTGAGTACGTGGCGTTGTACAAGTCCATGCTCCTCCATTTCCTTAAGCCGATCGTTGATTACTTTGCGATTGGCGCCAGAAAGTTGTCGTGCAAGCTCATTGAACCGAGTCGGCCCAGACTGAAGGTGCCATAGAATCGAGCCCTTCCATTTCCCGCCAATCAACCGCATTCCGCGCTCGATAGGACATGGACCTTCACAGGAAGCTGATTTGGCTACTCTGCGGCCAGCCGCGGCGTTCCTCGTTATTCGGCCTGATTTCTTAGCCATATCTTCACATACTGCGGGAGTGCTGTCGAAACTGCAGTTACAAAAAGTAAACTGGTTGCCGTATGCTGTCAATCCGGTACCATGCGAATTACAGGATTTTGGCTTGTGTAGCTACACGGCAGCATAAGGGACTAAGCGTGAATCTTAAACTAGGCACATTGATTGGCTTCGCTACGTTGAGTGCGCTAGCCATCTCACTTTCCGGTAGCCAAACTGCGTCATCTCAGCTGTCCGATTCGAATCAGCAGTCTGCAGAAGGGGCGTTCGCACAGTCGGTTGCCGAAGATGGCAAACAAGCGAACGACTTGAAGGAAGCAGTGGGTGAACCCCCGCTTTCGCCGGAGGCACTAAAGCAGGCTTCCCTGGCCGCTTTCGCAAAGGTCGCTACCGTACTTCGGCATCCAAGATGCTTAAACTGCCACCCGAGCGGCGATCGCCCTCATGTTGGCGACGACCGCCGACTTCATGGCATGAACGTGCAGCGCGGCCCCAAGAATCATGGGATGGCAGGGCTTCACTGTGGTGCCTGCCACCGCACTGAGAATCAGGAAGTGCCCAATATCCCTGGCACGCCACATTGGCAACTCGCTCCGCGTTCGATGGGCTGGGAAGGATTGGACGATCACGAACTTGCCACGATGTTGATGGACAAGAAGCGAAACGGAAATCGTTCACTGGATGATCTAGTCCATCATATGGAGAACGATCCGTTGGTGCTGTGGGGTTGGGAGCCAGGCGAAGGACGATCAGTTCCGCCAGTGAGTCATCACGAATTCATCCGCGCATTGAAAAAATGGTTCGCGACGGGTGCAGCGATCCCAAATCAAGGTGAGACAACCTTTTGAAGTCAGTCTGAGTTTGAATGCCGCTTCTCACGCCGAGTTATATCGCGTTAACCGACAACGACGGAGGACAGTGCGTTGCAAATTACCTTTGAACTGAACGGTCAGCGAACTTCGGTTGAAGTCGAACCCGACCGTCCGCTTCTGTGGGTCCTGCGGGAAGACCTCGGGTTGACGGGAACCAAGTTCGGTTGCGGGCGTGCGTTGTGCGGAGCATGCACATTGCATGTGGACGGAGAAGCCACGCGAGCATGTGCGTTTCCGATAAAGTATGCCGAAGGCACGGCGATTACAACGATTGAGAATCTAGAATCCGATCCGCTTGGAAAGGCGGTCGTTGACGCATGGATCGAGAAAGATGTTGTTCAGTGCGGTTGGTGTCAGCCAGGTCAGTGCATGTCTGCTGCGGCCTTGCTGAAAGAAGTTGCGTCTCCTGACGACTCTGCAATCGATGCTGCGATGAGCGGCAACCTCTGTCGTTGCGGAACGTACCCACGCATCCGTGAGGCAATCAAAGTCGCGGCAGCCAACGTCAAGGAGGAACAACTATGAGTCTCGAACGCAGGCTACAGCATGCTTTTACCGAGCTTGCAAAGCAGAATCATGAGCAGCCAAATAGCAGCACCGTTGTGAAAGCGATAGCGGGGCAATCGGGCAAGAGCATCCAATCCAGGCGGACCTTTCTGGCGAACTCGCTTGCCGCAAGTGGCGGACTAGCGCTGGCAATTTCACTTCGCGGTAACAAGGTCGTGTCCGCGAAGGAAGCAACCATCTCTGCCGGCCAAGATGGATTCTCGCCTAATGCATTCATCGACATTACCGCAGATGCTGGCGTTAAAGTCTTCGCATTGCATGATGAAATGGGTCAGGGCACGCACACAGGGCTGGCGATCTTCGTCTGCGAGGAGTTGGAGATCGACCCAAGCGAAGTTCGAGTTGAGCATGCACCAGCGGATGGTCGTTACAACCACGCCGCATTTGGAGTTCAAATGACTGGCGGCAGCACAAGCATGACCACGGCTGGTGAGGTTATGCGAAAAGCCGCCGCTACTGCACGGGAAATGCTCATCTCGGCGGCAGCGGAACGCTGGTCCGTTGATCGCACCAAATGCCGTGCGGAAGATGGTCACATCCACAATACGGAGTCCGGTCAGAAGCTAGGCTACAGCGAACTCGCTAGCAACGCCGCACAACTTGAAGTTCCCAAAGATGTCGCCCTCAAAGCCCCAAAGGATTTCACGCGGATCGGCAAACCAACCCATCGAGTCGATTCTGCGTCTAAGGTTCGCGGCACAGCTTTGTTCAGCTTCGACCGCAAAGTCGATGGAATGTTGACCGCGATGGTGGAGCGTTCCCCTTACTTCGGTGGCCAGCTGGAGCGATTTGATGACAGCGCTGCGAAGAAGGTTCCTGGTGTGAGGGCGGTTGTCGAAGTGGACTCGGGCGTTGCGGTCGTCGCTGACGGATACTGGTCCGCTTTAAAGGGTCGTCGAGCTCTCGACATCCAGTGGTCGCCCGGACGCGGAGCGATGCTCGACTCGCGGGAGCTTCGCTCTCAATATCACGACATGGCGAAACGCAAAGCGCGGACCGTCGAAAGCGAGGGTGATTGCGAACAATCGCTTGCCAACCATGAAACGCTGCACGCGAGCTACGAAGTCCCGTTCCAAGCACATGCACCGATGGAACCACTGAGTTGTTTAGTAACACTGAGAGACGACGGCGGGGCGGACCTCGTAACTGGCTCCCAGTTTCTGGGCGTCGATCGAATGCTGGTGGCTGCCAAACTACAGGTGGACCAGGAAAAGGTGTCCATCGAAAACTCGTACCTCGGTGGTGGATTCGGTCGTCGGGCTAATCCAAAATCCGATTTCCTAGTGGAAGCTGTTGACGTTGCTCTTGCTGCGAAAAAGGCTGGGGTGACGGCACCGATCAAGACGGTTTGGTCCCGTGAGGACGATATTCGTGGCGGCTGGTATCGACCGATGTACGTCAACGCGATGTCGGCGTCCTTCAAGGACGGTAAGCTTGATGCTTGGCGACACCGAGTGGTCGGCCAGTCGCCGATTCGTGGCACGCTTTTTGAGCCAGTGATTGTTGTTGACGGACTCGATACTTGGGCCGTCGAAGGTGCGACGAAGCTCCCGTACCATATTTCGAACAAGCTGGTCGAATTGCAAACCGTCACTCTGCCCGTTCCCGTTCAATGGTGGCGGTCCGTGGGGCACTCAAATTCGGCTTTCGCCAAGGAGAGTTTTCTCGACGAATGCGCCGAAAAGCTGGGCCGCGACCCGCTTGAACTACGACAAGAGTTGCTACGTGATCATCCAAGACTACTTCGCGTCCTGAACACTGCAGCAGAACAAGCACACTGGAAGCAGCCACTGCCAGAGGGAATGGGCCGCGGCATCTCCGTCCACGAGTCCTTTCAGAGCTTCTCAGCTCACGTGGTGGAAGCTTCCGTCGAAGATGGCAAACCAAAAATCCATCGTATAGTCATCGCGATCGATTGCGGTCCAACGGTCAACCCAGATCAAGTGATTGCCCAGATGGAAGGTGCCGCAAACTTCGCGCTCTCTGCAACACTCGAAGGTGAAATTACTTTCAAGAACGGACAAGTCGAACAAAGTAACTTCGACGATTTCCGCGTCGTCCGTATGCACGAAGCCCCAAAGATTGAAGTCCATATCGTTGACAGCAGAGACCCCATGGGCGGAATTGGCGAAGTCGGGGTTCCTGGCGTTGCATCGGCAGTATGCTCGGCGCTCCATGATGCAACGGGCAAACGCGTTCGACGGTTACCGATCGGGGATCAACTTTCGTAGTAGTGTTACATGAATGAGATCCACGCCATTCTGGACGCGGTCGACTCGACCGATGAACCGTTGTATCTCGCAACTGTCGTCGATGTAGTAGGATCGTCGTACCGACGGCCAACCGCGAGGATGTTGATTCTTCCGGATGGCCAGCATGTTGGCACCATCAGTGGCGGGTGCTTGGAACGGGACGTGTGTCGAGCCGCCGAGGAACTGACGAAGTTCGGCCCGAAGCTCATCAGCTTCGATACTCGTCATGACTCAACGAATTTTAATCCGCGCTACAACATGGGCTGTAGCGGAATCATCTATGTACTTATCGAGCGAATCTCACGCGACGCAAATTGCCCGGCGGAGGTCTTGCGACGCGCTGTCAAGTTGAATCGCTCTTATGTTTTTTCCACAATCTATCAGACGGACAGCATCGAGCGAGCTTCTGTTGGAGATCGATTTAAAACGGCGAGTCAGCTGATTGCTGCAACGAGTGGGGCTAACGAGAATCCCAGCTTAAACCAGATTTGGAAAGAAGTAGCAGTGAGCGGGCGTCCCGTTTGTTGTGAAATCGCGACCGATAGAGGGAGTTCGCGGGCCTTGATTGAACGAATAGCTCCAACAAAGTCGCTTTGGATCTTTGGTGCTGGTGACGACGCTATGCCACTTCATGTCATGGCCAAGCAACTCGGATGGCAGGTGACGGTCGTAGATCACCGCGCAGGTCTGTTGACAGCCGAACGATTCCCGGGGGCTCTGAGACTCTGCGAACCGTGGAACGTGATCACGGGGAGACTCGACACCACGGAAGACACAGCCACCGTATTAATGACGCATGACTTCAGTGCTGATAAGAAATTGATTCCCTGGCTCCTTCGATCAGCTGTCAGCTACGTGGGAGTGCTGGGTCCTAAGTCGCGAACAGCACGCATCCTAAAGGAGTTGCATTCAGAGAATCAGCTACCGCAGGTCGATTCGCTGGATCGTTTTCATACACCCGTTGGTTTAGACCTCGGCGCATCCACTCCGGCAGAAATCGCAATCGCAATTCTTGGCGAGATTATTGCCGATGCAACCAGCCGCTCTGGTGGACAGCTGAAGGCACGAAACGCACCGATCCACGACCCTGTGCGGCACGAACTCATCGACCTGACGACACACTCTGCGGCACGCCGAGAACAGGCTGAAGCCACACGAGCCACGCACCTAGACTGACGTATTCCGATGCACTCTGCTGCAATCATTCCTGCCGCCGGTGAATCCATACGTCTTGGGCGTCCAAAGCAGCTATTGATATTCGAAGGGCAGACGCTGATCCAGCGTGCTGTACGGAATGCTAAAGCGGCGGGGATTGATGACGTTGTCGTTGTTACCGGGGCTTTCGCAAACGAAGTCTCAGCGTCTATCTCCACCGAGAACTGCCGCATCGTTCGCCACGCAAATTGGGAAGAGGGTATCGGCTCAACGATAAGCTGCGGCGCAAGATCTCTCCAAGCCGATCCGGCGAAGTTAGATTCAGTGCTCTTGCACCTGTGCGATCAGCCTTTCGTACCTGTTTGCCACCTGCAAGAACTATTGAGCGTCGTTGCAAGCGAGCCCCAACTGATTGCGGCGACACAATACCCAGACGGATCTCTTGGGGCGCCCGCATGCTTTCCCGTCTCATATCTCGATGACTTGGCTACTCTTGCCGGGTCAGTCGGTGCAAAGCAGCTCATATTGAGTCGTGATTCACGATTCGTGCAACACTCGATGGCAGCAATTGACATTGACACCCAGGCAGATGTGGAAGCATATTTGGATTTGACGTGACCAGGGCACATCAGACAGCGAGGTTGGACCCTACGCTGCTTGGCATAAGTCTACTTCATTTTTCGGCTATCACGTTCTACCAATCAAGGTCTGAACCTCGCTGTTTCTCAAGTCGGTAAATTTCACAGAGTGTGGAGATTGAACCGTAGAATGTCTTGTTGAAGGTCGACCGAATAACGACGATCCTCCAATCGGAGGTGCGTGTGCTTTCAATCTGGTGCCATGGATGTCAGTATCGAAGTGAGCGATAAGTAGGGTCGCAAACTTGATGACTCGTGGGCAGCCGACGAGCGTCTCGAATGGTCCATGACAGTCGAGCGTGTCGCGGCGTGACACCGTTGCAGGTTATTCGTCTTCCAAAGTGAATAAAGTGGCATTTCCCTCGGCAGACTCCACTTCCGCGAAACTTGCATTAGCGCATATCATTTCGGCGAGTTCAATTTTGGGCACCTTGTTGCCATACGGTCGTTCGACGCAGCGTCACCGTGGACTGCTAAATGCCTTACTCATGGGCGCTTAGCTGACACATGACATTCAGTCCTAACGCATCGGAGGTGACCAACGAACTGCCGCGGGACGATGTGTCCGACCCAAGCTATCTCACACGGCGCGGAACACGTTCACTTCTCTACGCTTTCAGATCCATCAGCGTCAGCGCGAGGAACAGTGCCACAAACACAATGGCTGATACGAAGACGAGTGCGTTGAACGGGCGATCATAGCGCAGGTGCATGAAGTAGACCGCGACAAGTATCGCCTTGACGGTGGCGATGCCGAGCGACACCCAAACTTCCCAAGCTCCAAACGAGAATTGAGCGGCGACCACAGTCAAGATTGTGAGAAGCACCAAGGCGATGAATACCCCAAACAGCAATCGCAAAGGCATCACGTGCGATAGCCCGTGATCATGTTCTTCGGTTTGGGTGGCAGTTTCGTTCATCCTAACGCGCCTGTTAGCGGATCAAGTACAGCAGAGGAAATAAGTAAATCCAGACTAAATCGACCAAGTGCCAATAGAGGCCGACATAGTCGACGGGGCCGAAGTACTCCGGTCCGAACTCGTTGCGAATCGCCCGCAAGAGGAGCCATGCGATTACTCCCATCCCGGCGAGGATATGGATGGCGTGGACTCCGGTCATTGCGTAATAAATGCTGAAGAACACCCCAGTGAAACGAGCTGAATCATCCACCAGTTCCGCAGTGGCTTCGGCAGTGTGAGTGCCGTCGACATTAGTCGCTTGAGTGGAGTGGTCGGCGGTCGCATGCTCCACAACGTAACCGATTGCCAAGCCAGCAAAGTATGTGGCGGCAGCAACGAGCATGTATTGCCAGAACTTTGTGGCTACGCTGTACTCACGACGACGCGACCAGACGAAGCAAAGCGAAGAAACACCCACGGCAATCGCCGCGGGGATCGACAACACAACCAGCGGCATCGACGAGTTTGTTGCGTGGTGAGTAGCGTCTTCCGCCCCCGCAGAATACGCTCCCGCCCACAGTAATCCCTCCGTCCATTTGTGACCGTACTCGACTGCCTTTACGCCCAGAAAGAAACTTGCGCACGCCAGCGTGATCCCCAGGAGCAAAACGAGTCGGCGATGTTCTCCAAGTTGAGAACAACGAACTGCCCATGCCATCGTCAGACTGCTGAGCAGCAGCACGATAGTGTTCAGCGCCCCCAGCGTCGTATTTAGGTATTTATGCGCATCGAGGAACACGTCTGGGTGGTTGGCTCGATAAACTGCGTAGGCGACGAACAGTCCACTGAAGAACAACACCTCGGTAACCAGAAACAACCACATGCCCAGCTTGCCTGCGTCAAACTGTTGCTGCGCAGAGTCGAAGTGGTGCGCAACGTGTGAGTGCCCACCCGGGTGTTCGAGCGTCGTGGATGCGGTTGACAAAGCGATTCCTTAGCTAGACCAGAGCAGGTTCTTCCTCAGGCAAGTTGCTTCGTTTGGGGAAGTCCGGCGGCCGACGTACGAAGCCTTCGTCTTCACCCTCGAAAACCAGTTCCGAGTAATCATACGGATCGGTGGCCAACGGGCACTGTTCGAAATTATGGTGCGGGGGCGGAGAACTGCACTGCCATTCGAGCGTCGCGGCGCCCCAGGGGTTGCTCGGTGCGCGACGGCCACGAATCAGCGACATCAGTAGTACGCCGGCGCAAATGAACAGGCCGACACCCAGGACCATCGCCCCGACCGTGGAGACTTGGTGTAGACTCTGGAACTCGGCTTCGTAGCGTGCATACCGTCGCGGCATACCGCGCGTTCCCAACAGGAACTGCGGAAAGAAGGTCCAATTGAAACCAACGAAGATGACCAGACAAGCCACCTTGGCCCAGAATTCGTTAAACATTCGGCCAAACATCTTCGGCCACCAGTAATGCAGCGCCGCCAGGAAGGCGATCAGCGTGCCGCCCATCATCACGTAGTGGAAATGCGCTACCACGAAGTAGGTGTCATGCAGGTGCACGTCGGTTGCCAAAGCGCCAAGGAATAGCCCGGTTAAGCCGCCGATGCCAAATAGCAAAATGAACGAGAGCGCGTAACACATGGGCGTCGTCAAACGAATCGAGCCTTTGTACATCGTCGCGAGCCAATTGAATACTTTGATCCCGGAGGGTATTGAAACGCTAAACGTCAGGGCACTGAAGATCACGGCAGCCAATGGCGAATCGCTACTGATGAACATGTGGTGGCCCCACACCAGAAATCCCAACAGCGCGATCGCGATGCTGCTGAAGGCAATGAATCGATAGCCGAAGATCGGCTTGGAACTGAAAACGCTGATCAGTTCACTGATCACGCCCATGGCGGGCAGGATCATGATGTAGACGGCCGGGTGCGAATAGAACCAGAAGAAGTGCTGGTAGAGCACCGGGTCTCCACCGAGCGCGGGATCGAATATGCCAATGCCAAGCATTTTCTCAGCTGTCAGCAAAATCATCGTGATTCCCAGCACGGGCGTTGCCAACAGCTGGATGATCGAAGTGGCGTACAACGACCACAGAAACAGCGGCATCTTAAACCACGTCATGCCGGGAGGCCGCATTGTGTTGATCGTCACAACAAAGTTCAGCCCAGTGAAGATCGAACTAAAGCCAAGGATGAACACTCCAATCGTTGCTGCTATCACCGTGGAACTGGTCGTCGTGCTATAAGGCGTGTAGAACGTCCAACCGGTATCCAGGCCGCCGAGCACCAGCGCCAACAGGAAGAAGATGGCACCGACCACCCACAAGTAGAAACTCGCCAGGTTCATCCTCGGAAATGCGACATCTTTCGCACCCAGCATCACCGGCAGCAAGAAGTTGCCCAGTGCGGCGGGGATGCTTGGAATCAGGAACAAAAACGTCATGATCGCGCCGTGCAATGTGAACAGCTCGTTATAGCGATCCTCGCTCAAGAACGCCTTGCCGGGCGTAAACAGCTCGAGGCGGATTACCAGTGCGATCAAACCTCCAATCAAGAAGGTCAGCAGGATCCCTGCTAAGTACATCACACCGATACGTTTGTGGTCGAGCGTGAACAACCACGAGCGCAGACCGCTATCACATGTCAGGTAGTTATTCTGTTCGGCGGCTGGCGTGGAGCCAGGAGCCGCATTTTCATTGATAGCAATCATGGAGTTGCCTCATTGGTTGTGGAGAGGCTTTTGATGTAAGCGATCAGCGCGGCAATTTCTTCGTCCTTCAACTGACCTTGATACGTCGGCATCACCGGTTTGTAGCCAGCTCGAATCTTGGCTTGCGGCTCCAGGATCGATTCCCGAATGTAGTTCTCATCCACCTCGACCATCGATCCGTCAGTGAGGGGCTGCTGGGTGCCAAAAACATTGAGGAACGTTGGGCCAACTTTGGCCGCACCGTCAATGGAGTGACACTGCACGCAGCCGCGGCGGGTGTAAAGGATCTCTCCAGCTTCCACGGGAGTCATGGTCTTCAGCAAGTTCGCGGCGTTGTCGAGCCACGTATCAAACTCGCCAGACGGATGAACAACGACTTTCGCCAGCATCGTCGAGTGCTGGGTCCCGCAATATTCAGCGCAGAATAATGTGTAATCACCGGCGGTATGTGCCTCGAACCAAGTCGTCGAGTAGCGCCCAGGAATCAGATCCATCTTCAATCGGAACGCCGGGATGTAAAGGCTGTGGATCACGTCGTCAGACGACATCACCAACTTAACTGGCCGGTCGATCGGTACGTGTAATTTGTTGTCGACATGGCCATTGGGATAGGTGAAACTCCAACTCCACTTTTTCGCCGTGACCTGGATCTCGTAGCTGTTGTCCGGAGCCTGCCGCATGTCTAGATAGCTGATGAAGCCCCAGAAAAAGATCACTCCCACCAGCAGTCCGGGAATCACCGTCCAAACGATTTCCAGTACGTTGTTGTGGTCCGGCGAGGGTTGAATTTCGAGATCGTCACGTTGCCGGTACTTGACGATGAACACGAACATCGCCCCGACAATGATTGCGAAGAACACCACCGAGATGGCGAGGATGAAATAGAACAGCTCATCCACATCGCCAGCGGTTGTTGACGTCGGCTTGGGAAACAGTGAACCTGAGCTCGCTGCTAACGGCATCATCGAATCCATGGTTTCTTGAATCGGAAGGAACACTAAGCACCACCTTAGTCGTTAGCTCTCTCAACCAGAGACGCCTCTCGTCGGCGGCGCATCCAAATCGGTATCAGTCCAACCGCCAACGTCGTGAGCGTCATCACAGCGCCCAGCTTCATCAATCGACGCGCCACCGGCGCGTATCGTCCCGAGCTTTCGTCGTAGTGAAAACAATAGAGCAGTACGCGATCCAACGTCGAACCAACTTTGCCTTCGCCCGCTTCGACCAACGCCAATTTCAGCGTCTGAGCTGGGTAGAGCACGCCGTATAGATAGCGCGAAACGCGTCCGTCTGGGGTGCAGACCATAATGGCGGCGGAATGTGCGTACTCTTCGCGTTCAGGAACATACTTGTAGCGGAAGCCAACGGCATCGGCGAGTCGCTCGATCGATCGTTGATCGCCCGTCAAGAAATGCCAGCCCTCGGCGGTGTTCGGGCGACCGTAACTCTTGACGTAACGCTGTTTCACCTGTCTGGCACGCTGAGGAGTTTCCAGCGGATTGATACTCACACTGCAGATTTCGAATTGGTCACCTGCATCCCAGCTAAGTTCGCGAAGGCCATCCAACAAGCCGTTGAGCTGCAGTTGGCAGAGCATCGGGCAATCCGAATAGTTCAATGACAACAGAATGGGGCGATCACCAACGAACAAGTCGCCCAATCGCACTTCCTTGCCCTTGGTGTCCGTGAACGTCAAATCGAGCGGCAACTGCGTGTCGAGCTTTTCGTCGATGCCAACGCCTTCCAGCGCGTCCAAATCGCGATTGACTTGGGCGTCAGCTCGACCGGCCATGCATAGAGCAATGAGCGTGCAAACAACAAGTAATCGCATCACGGCACCTCAGCTTCCGGTTGCGCTGAAACATCGTCGTCTGCTTGCGTTGCCATTTTCTCCTGCACAACCAGACGCATCGCTCGTTCGATCGGGATCGTGACAATATCCTTCTCACGGTTCGACCAACTGTAGCGCGATAGCTTGGCCAGTTGCTCCGCAAGTTTACTGTCGCCGTCAGCCGTCGGAGCTTCAACTACTTTCCGCTGAGTTTCGGCGGTCGCATAGTTGTAGTACAGCGCTTGCACGGCGATCACCGTCGCCGCCGTGACGAGCACGCTGACGATGCCGACGGTGGCAATCATCGGAACGTTAAGGTTTTCTTCTTCCGCCATGGCTGCACCTATACGTTATGGAATGCCAATGACTCTTCCAGATACGGATCGCCGACAGGTACCAAGGTCGTGCCGACTGCTCGCTTGAGGATGGTCGCCAGCCAGATTCCGCCGACGCCCACCAAAGTCAATAAGTCCAATGGTCCAACTGCAATCGATTCCGGCGAAGCGCTGGGGATAATCAGCCAATACAAATCAATCCAGTGCATGGCGAGCATGAACACTGCCCAGAACAGTAGGACACGCTTGCTCCGGCGTGCGGATCGCGACATCAAGCCAAAGAACGGCAAAAAGAAATGCCCGACGATGAGCAACAGGCCGACGAATTGCCAGCCGTGCTCCTGGCGATGCAAGAACCAGACGGTTTCCTCGGGAATATTTGCGTACCAAATCAGCAAAAACTGGGAGAACGCGATGTACGCCCAGAAGAAAGTAAAACCAAACAACAACTTGCCGAGGTCGTGGTAGTGCTCCGTGGTCACTGCCTGCGAGATCAACCCAAATCGCTGGAGAATTGCCGAGGCGACTGCCAATGTGGCGAACACAGCAACTGCGCACCCGGCAAAGAAGTAGATACCGAAAATCGTACTGAACCAGTGCGGATCGAGCGACATCAGCCAGTCGAATGCAGCAAAGTTGATCGTGCCGGCGAAAGCCAGCATTGAGGGACCGCTCCACTTTCGCATCGCCTCAGTTGGGAGCGCGTCGGCGGCCCTGTCCTGTGCTACCGAACGACTGAAGTAGAAGCGGGCGATGATCGTCCACAGTGTGAAGTAAGCCAGGCAGCGGAATGCGAAAAATGGTGCATTCAGGTAGGGCGTCTTCCCTTGAACCAGGGCGTCGGTTTGCCGCAACGCCTCGTCGTTCCACGAATAGAGCGCGGCACTACCAAAAAACATCGGCAAAACAATCGGCAACATCATCAAACCGAGCACAGGAATCGCTGCAGTCAGCAACTCGGCGATCCGGCGCAGGACCACGCTCCATCGTGCCCCTGTGAGATGTTGCAGCACGACGAAGAACAGCGCCCCGAGGCTGATACTGAGGAAGAAACTGACACTCAGTAAATAGACGTGCATTAACCGCTGCATGCCATCCGCCGACCAATAGCCGATGGCCAGACTTACGATCAGAAGCGCAGCTCCAATCCGCATCGCCGACGAAGGCCAGTGCCCCAACTGCTCGGCTTGCAGACTAGGCAGATTCTTAATTTGACGCACTGTGGTCGCGTTCATCGCAGATAACCTCAGTTCATTTCACGTAAAGTTGCACGAAGGTCGGTTGGCACATCCGCGAGCGACGCCTGCTGGCTTCGTTGCAAAGCCCGCATGTACAACACAATTGCCCAGCGGTCTTCCACTGAGATCTGGTGTCCGTAAGCTGGCATCTTCCGCACGCCATTGGTAATCGAGTTGAACAACTGACCGACCGGCTGGTCGATGACGTGTTGTGAGTGCAACGACGTCGGCGGCACCCAAGTACCTTGCTCCAACTCCAAAGCCCGCAGCGACGCCAGACCATTACCATAGCCAGCTTTGCCGTGGCAAACCGCGCAGTGAATGTCGAAGCGCTCACGCCCACGCTCCATCAGTTCGGTTGATACCGTCATGGGAACCTCTTTAACCCACTGTGGCGTCGCTGTTTCGGATCCGTCACCTTCCCCGCTGCTTGCTTTGCCGGGTGCAAAACCGAACTCGTAACTGGCATTCTGTTGCAAGCTTCCGCGCGGCACAGTACCGCTAACCCGCGGGCGCATCGCCCGTCCATCCGCAAACAAGCGGCTTGAAGTCTGCGACTTGAACTTCGGCTGGAAATCCATATCGAAGAAATTGTGTACGCGCGGCTTGTCGGAAGTTGTGGAACGAGCGCTCGCGATGATGACCGGCGGGAGTAAGGCCAAGGAGCCAAGCACAGCGGCGCCCATCAAGATTGCCCGCGGCATAGCACTCGGATTTGGTTCTTCCGTCAACGGCTCGACATGCTTCGCGCCAGCGAGTCGCAGTGCCTCTCCGGTTACCTTCTCATCAAAACTCGAATCCTTTGCATCAACCGAGAGGAAAAAGCCATCGGTAGTTACGGTCGAGAAGCGACCAACCCGTAACAGCGAGTTCGACAGTTTCGGCAAACCGTTAAAAGCCAACATGCCGAAGAACGCGGTAAACGCAGCTGCCAGAATAATGACTTCGAACGTGACTGGGATGTTCGCCGGCAAGCTGAATAGCGGCTTTCCGCTGATAAGCATCGGGTAGTCGACTGCGTTTGTCCACCACTGAAACGCGATTGCACCAATGCCGCCGACGAGCCCCGCCACCAAGACCAGCCACGGCAGTTTGGTGGGGCGCACACCCAACGCGTCGTCTAACTCGTGAATGGGGAACGGCGTGAACGCGTCGAGTTCGGCGTAACCGTTGGTACGCATCGACCTTGCCCCTCGAATTAGTTCGTCCTGCGTGGCGAACTCGGCTAGCAACCCAACGGTCCGAGGCTGATCAGCTGCAACTTGTTGCTGCTCGCTCGTCATGCTTCCGGCCCTCCCCCAACGTACTCAGGCTTCGCAGGCTCTTCTGCGGGCGTGGGCCGCAGCCGCAGCTTTCGCGCTTCGGAGTCTGCTTCGTCGGGCTTCGGCATCACGGCCTTCACCTCCGACATAGCGACCATTGGCAGGTAGCGGCAAAACAGCAAAAACAAAGTGAAGAAAAGGCCAAAGCTGCCGACAAACATCAGCACATCGATGGCTGTCGGCGAGTAGTAGCCCCAGCTCGACGGCAAGAAGTCACGGCTCAACGACGTGACGGTGATCACAAAACGCTCGAACCACATACCGATGTTCACGAACACGCAAACGACGACCATTAGCCATGGCGTCGTACGGAACTTTTTGAACCAAAACAGTTGCGGTGAAACGACGTTGCACACGACCATCGTCCAATATGCCCACGCGTAGGGGCCGAGTGCCCGATTAATAAACGCGAACTGCTCGTAACCATTGCCACCGTACCAGGCGATGAAGAACTCAATCGCGTAAGCAAAACCAACCATGGTGCCGGTCGCCAGGATGATCTTGGTCATGACTTCGAGATGCCGAGGCGTCACCAGATCCTTCAGCCCGAAGTAGGCGCGAGCTGGTACCATTAGCGTCACGACCATGGCAAACCCACTGAACACCGCACCGGCGACAAAGTATGGAGGAAAGATCGTCGTGTGCCAGCCAGGGATCTGCGAGACGGCGAAGTCAAAGCTCACAATCGTGTGGACGCTCAGCACCAACGGCGTCGCCAGGGCGGCGAGCAACATGTAGGCCTTTTCGTACCGACTCCACTGTCGCGCCGACCCAGTCCATCCCAGAGAGGCGATGCCATAGGCCATCTGGCGAAACTTCGTCGTCGCGCGATCTCGTAGGGTCGCCAAGTCGGGAATCATGCCCATGTACCAGAACAGCAGCGAAACCGTTGCGTAGGTCGAAACTGCGAACACATCCCATAGCAGCGGACTGCGAAAGTTCGGCCACATCGCCAGGTGTTGGCTCGGATACGGAGCCAACCAATAGACCAGCCAGACGCGACCAACGTGGATTGCCGGGAAGATTCCCGCACATGCGACCGCAAAGATGGTCATCGCTTCGGCGAAGCGATTGATGCTCGTTCGCCAGTTCTGCCGGAATAAAAACAAGATAGCGGAGATCAGTGTTCCGGCGTGACCGATGCCGACCCAGAACACGAAATTCACAATTGGCCAGGCCCAGAACACAGGTGCATTGTTGCCCCAAACTCCAACGCCCGTTGCGACCAAGTAGCCAATCAAGCCAAACAACATCAGCGTCAGCGAAGACGAAATCGCGAACGCGACGTACCACGCTTGCGGTGGTCGCGGGCGCTCGACGATCTTGCAAACGGTGTCGGTTATCGATCGATAGTTATGGTCCCCATCGATAACGCTTTCCTGCGGCCGACGATACAAATTGGGGTTAACGGCGAGTTCAGCTGTGGCCATGATTGCCTCCCTGGTGTCCGCCTGGCGAAGTGGTTGTGGATTCGAGCTTTGGGTGTGGGTTGCGGATGCGTGCGAGGTACTTGGTTCGTGGCTTCACGTTGAGTTCCGAGAGCATGCCGTAGGCTCGTGCGTCATGATGGGCCACGGCGACGCGGCTCTCCGAGTTGTTTAGGTCGCCGAACTCAATGGCCTGTGTCGGACAAGCTTGCTGGCAAGCCGTTTTGATTTCGCCGTCACCGATTGGTTGCTGCTCGTTCTTGGCATCGATCTTGACGTTCTGGATCCTTTGAACGCAGTAGGTGCACTTTTCCATGACGCCGCGACTACGCACGGTCACCTCAGGATTCACGACGAGCTGGACCAACTCTCGATTAGCGTCTTCGAGGTCTTCGTTGTAGTCCAGGAAATTGAATCGTCGTACTTTATAAGGGCAGTTGTTTGCGCAGTATCGCGTGCCGATGCAACGGTTGTAGACCATATCGTTGAGGCCTTCGTCGCTGTGCACCGTCGCAGCGACTGGGCAGACTTGTTCGCACGGTGCGTTCTCGCAGTGGTGGCAAGCTACCGGCTGCGTGGCAACTGAGGGATTCTCCACGTCGCCCTGGAAGTAGCGATCGACGCGGATCCAGTGCATCTCACGACCTTTGGCAACCTGTTCCTTACCCACGATCGGTACATTATTCTCCGACTGGCACGCAACCATGCAGGCGTTACACCCGATGCACTTGTTGAGATCGATCGACATGCCCCACGCGTTGCCTTCGTAGGTCGGCTCCTCCCACAACGACTCCAGCGGCGGGTGATGTGTCATATGCTGGGCAAAGTCGGGATGCTCTTCGTATTCATTCAGCGTTCCCTCGCGGACCAAAGCCCCGACGCGCCGACCCGTTTCCTCTAGCCCCACCGTGTCAATTGCGTGGTGATCTTGAGTAGTCGCGAATTCGCAAGATCGGTCAGTTGGAGTAATCTGGAAATCTGAGATGAAGTACGGCTGCTGTGAGTTCCGCAGAGAGTTTACGTCGACTCCGACGGGCGCGACGCCGGCATCGACATTGCCTCCAATCATCCCCGCTACAGAACGGCCGTAGCCCAACGCAACTCCGATCGAGCCCTCGGCCTGACCGGGCAAGACGAACACTGGCAGGTCGACTGTGGTTGAGGCTGCATTGACCGTGACGATGCCGCCGTGTTTGATTCCGAGTTGCTCGGCCGTCTTGGGGCCGACAATTGCGGCGTTGTCCCAAGTCAGCTTGGTGAGGAAATCGGGCGTCTCCTGCAACCAACCATTGTTTGCAAACCGCCCGTCCAGCACACTTTCGCTAGGCGTGAATACAAGCTCCAGGTCGGTTTCCGATCGAGCAGCAGCCTCGCGGATCCACGTGCCGCGAGCATCGCTTGCTCCTAGCGAAGGCGTTACCGTCGCCAATTCAGTGTTGGCAAGAAATCCATCGTGCAGCAGTTTCTTCCAGGAATCGTCTGTGAGCTTCGCGGGCGCGGCGGCAGAGACCGCATCGCGGACGATCTGTTGAGCCTCACGCTGATCGCCGCGAATCAAGGCCAGTACTTCGAGCGCCGACTTGCCACCCAGCAACGGATCGATGAGCGGCTGGGTCACGCAGATCGTGCCGTCCCAACTGCGAACGTCTCCCCACGCTTCATAGGCGTGTGCCGCGGGAAGTTGCCAGCTGCAAAGACGCGAGGTTTCGTCTTCGTACTCACCCAATCGAATGGAAGTACTGACGTTAGCGAGAGCCTCTGCAAAGCGAAGGTCACCTGGTGCATCGTAGGCTGGATTCCCACCTAAAATGAGTAGGGTGTTGACTTCATCATTTCGCATTGCCGCGACCAAATCGCTCAGCGTCTGCGTAGCAACAGGCTTAACAGACGGGCTTGTGAAGAATATGGTTTTGCCGATATTTCTCAGCAGCGAATTCAATTGGTCCCCAATGGCATGAACTTCTGACGGCTGCGAGGGACCAACGGCAACGATACTCTGCCCACGATGCTTCACGAGGTCGTCGGCCAATGCCTTCGCGAAGCTCTCGGCTTCGGCCGGCAACGCGGGCAACGCCTCGCGAGGCGCGCTATCGTTCAACGCGTTTCGGACCAACGCGTCGACATGAGCGAGTAGCAAACCGATCTTGTGTGAAGCGATCGGCAGTCGATGGTCGGCCGCAGCGCCCGTGAGTGAAAATTGACTTTCAGCCGCATAGACTCGACTCATTTCTTCGCCAGGTTCACGTCGCGACGCATATCCACGCGCATTTTCGAGCGAGTTCGGATGCAGTACGAGCAGGTCTTCGTCGAAGCTTGCCACGATCTTCGCCTGGGACAAGGCAAGCCGCGTTCGCAGACTCTGCCCGAAAGCCAACTCACAACCGGCCAGCTCATTCTTGCGCGAGACGGGCGCATACTCGTGAATGACAGCCTGTGGGAACTCTCGTACTAATCGCGCCAGCAGTTCGTTGCGCGAGATAGAGGAACTAGGCTCGACGAGTAAGTGAAATCCCTCACCACGATTCTGTTTGAGACCAGCAAAGTGGCGGCGAGCAAACTTCTCGAAATCTTGCCACGAGCGACTGAAGGATTCTCGCCCCTCGGTTTGGCGTAGTGTTGCGCTGCGGTCGGGGTCGTAGAGGCCAAGAATCGTCGCTTGCGACAGCGCGTCGGAAGCGCCGAAACTCGACGGATGATCTGGATTGCCTTCAATCTTGATCGGTCGCCCGTCGTAGCAGGTCGCCAACAGGTGACGGGGCATGCCGGCGATCTCGATCGAGGTAGCGAAATACTCAGCTTCGCCAGGAATGCGATTCTCAGGCCGCATCGCAAATGGCGCGATCTTTTCCTCTTCCCAGCGGCATCCAGCCAACCCGCCCAGCGCCAGCGAAGCGCCCATCAGTTGCATCCAGCGCCGCCGCGATAGGCCTTCGGGAAATTCCGAAGCCGCGACCGGAAACTCACGATGCAGGAAGTCGCGGAATTCTGATGTGTTTTGGAGCTGGTCCAGGCTACGCCAGTAGGTTTTGCCGGTGGTGGGTGCTACCGATGACATGTCGAACAATTCGTGTTTGGGTTGATGTCGCATTCGGCACGGATTCTCGCGCCCAGCGTTTCGGCGTCTTCCTCGGGCTCCCAATCGAGCTGAGTGATGAATTCTTGAGGCCGCAGGTGCGGCTCTGGGTTGCGATGGCAGTCAAGACACCACGCCATCGAGAGCGGCTCGGCCTGCTGCACCACGTCCATCTTGTCGACTCTTCCGTGGCACGAGACGCAGCCGACACCGCGGTTCACATGGACGCTGTGATCGAAGTAAACGAAATCAGGTAGATCATGAACCTTCTGCCATTCCACTGGCTCACCGGTCGCCTGGCTTTCGCGGATTGGCAACAGCTTCTCGCTGTTGGTGTGGATCGCCGAGTTCGCAACCGACCCGTCGGGATTGGCGGCGCTGTGGCAATTCACGCAGGTCTGTGTAGCGGGGATCGCGGCATGGGCCGCCTTATCGACTGTCGAGTGACAGTAGCGGCAATCCATCTTGAGTTTGCCAACATGGATCTTGTGGCTAAACGGCACCGGCTGCTTAGGTGCGTAGCCGACATTCGTGGTGTATGGCGAGGTGCCATAGGCAACGACCACGGTCGCATAGATGACGCCGAGAAGCATGAGAATCGCGGCAAACGGAATCGCGCGATTGACCCAGTCGGGGAAATGAAAGCGGGCGGGATCGGACACGGTTGTGGGCGCGTAGCTGCAGGTGGCGGGAGTTCGTGCGAAATCGCACAGCGGGTTTGTCTTGTGTCGTCATCGTTATGTTAGGCTGCAGACCCCAACAAACCGACGCGTCAAATAGTCACACCGCTGGCTTCTGGGTAACCGCAGATCGCCGGACGTTGCCACCTGCGACAAAATGTCGCATGCGCTGTCCCGCACACCTGGGCAAGAAATACCCATGCAGAACTAGGTGTCGAGTTGGTGTGCAATCCGCGGCTCAGGGAGCACGCTTCTTCAATTTGCGCTGCAGGGTCCGACGGGGGATATCGAGAATGCGGGCCGCGTGAGTTACGTTACCGTCACAGTCTGCCAGCACTTGTTGGATGTGATTCCACTCGGTTTCCGCCAAAGAAGGTCGCTTGAGTTGGTCGCTATCTGTACCGGCAGTTCTGGTCGGTGCTTGTTCGAACGCCTCTAAGATTTGGTCGGCATCAGCTGGCTTTGTGACATAGTTTAGCGCCCCCAGCTGCATGGCCTCGACGGCGTTGGCGATGCTGCCATACCCGGTAAGTACGATCGACTTCGTCTTTGGCGAACGAATTCGGATTTCTTTGAGGAGTTCCAAACCGGATTTTCCGGGCATTTTCAGGTCGACCAACGCCAGATCGGGACTAGCAGAGTCCAAGTGTTCACATGCCTCGTCAACCGATGGTGCCGCCAGCACGCTCAGCCCCCGGGCCACGAACGCACGGGACAGCCGTTCGCGCAGTACTTCGTCGTCGTCAACATACAGTAGGGTCTTAGCGGTCATCACTCGGTTTCGGGGATTGATTGAGGGGGAGCTGAATGGCCACTTCCGTGCCGACACCTGGCGTCGACTCGGTCACAATGGATCCGCCCAATCGTTCAATTACCGACCTCGCCAGAAATCTACCCAACCCCATGCCGCTACCGGTCTCTTTGGTGGAGAAAAATGGCTCGTCGGCCCTCCGAAGCACTTCCTCGGACATGCCCACGCCTTGATCGCAGACACAAATGCAAATCATCGAAGCATTTTTGGAGAGTTTCACTTCCACCGGTTCATCCTGAGACGCGTCGATCGCGTTGTGTATAATTCCTCGAACCGCCATCCCTACACTTTCGACTGGGAGCATCACTGACAACTGTGCAAGATCTTCCGGCACATTTATGTTGACTCGCCGATTCTCTCGTGACAAGCCATCCAGTACATGTTTCATCAGCGAACCGATGTCCATTTCCGTCGGCTCCTCGGCGGTCATATGTCCAGCGTCCGTTGACATTTGATTAAGAATTCCTCGGCAGCGATCCAGTTCCTGGCGGATCACTTGCACGTCATCGATCAACAGTTGTGGTGAATTCTGAGATTCCAACTCGCGTTCGATTTCCCTGGACACCACAGCAATCGTAGTGAGGGGCGTCGCCAATTCGTGGGCTGCGCCTGCCGCCAACGTGCCGAGGGACTCCCACTTCTCGCTGCGTGCCTGGCGTACTTGGGTTTGCCGCAACGCTTGATCGCGGCGTTTCAACTCCGAGGTTAACCGGGTTGCGAAGTAGACAATAACCGAAGAACAAGTTGCAAATGCCACCAGTAATCCTTGCTGAGACAGCGTGGTGAAGCCAATCTCACGAACACTTAGCAGGTTTTCCGGTTGCCTCAGCTCAGTTAGCGGCACCTGCACATACAGAAGGACCGCGAAGCTAACAACAGACAGAAGATTCAGCAGCCACGCCCACTTTGCCGTGAGCAAAATGCCCGACAGTGCCAGATTCACAAAGTAAAACACGGTAAAGGGATTGGCATGTCCGCCGGTGAAGTACAGCTGCGCTGTTAGTACGGCCAAGTCCAACGCCATGAGCGCAACGAAAACGCGATTCCAATACCAGGGCGTCTGCGGGAACTTTGGGACCTCTGCATTCGACCTCAACCATAAAGTAAAGCCGAGATTGCTGATCGCCGTAATCGACAGCGAGAGCATCAACGGCGCGACTCGAACGGGAATGCCGATCGCATACGTCACGAACAGAATCGTGATCAGTTGACCGACGACCGCAACCCACCGTAGCTTCATCAGCCACACGGCATTGATCTCAAGTCGATCATTGATCGCTAGCGTTAACGGACTGTTGTTTTTTGCGGTCCCATCCATAGCAATACGACGCCAATCAGCACAGCGTCACTTCACCGTTCGATTTGTCATTCGTAAACAATATAGCGCGATCGGAAACAATATAGCGCGATTGCTCTCTACACGGCACCCAGCACCTTCACCCATTTTATAACACTTCGATCGAATCATCGGCATCGTGTCGATGGTCCCATTTGCCCTTTTTGGAGACTTCTACCATGTCGAATATGAATAGCACTAACAACTGGCCTGATCTAGCGATTGGACTCTACGATCGACTCACAGGCCGCGACGCGGAAATCTCATACGATTTTGATAACTTTGAACTCCATGTACCAAGCTCGACCGCGGCTGACGCGGCACAGGCTCGCTGGAAAATGAATGGCGCCCTCCGGATTACGACGCGTAATGGCGCACACGCCACGAGTTGACCAGGGCAACAAACTACATGGACACAGCATTAACGAACGTTGAAGTTTGTGCTGACCTTCGCTGTGAAATCGATTCTTGCCCCCTAACGATTCGCAGTGAGGGTCGCACGATTGTCGTAGAAGTCCCCGATGTGGCAAGCGGGCTGAAGGTGCTGCAGCTCAGCTTGCCACGGGGCTCTCGGCGGCGGCGTCTGCACGCTGTTAAAACTTTACTCGACCGCCTCGCGTCGGTCTTGGAGGTACGCGTCGCTGGACGAACGTGTGCCCAGATCGGTTACCACACGGGCAGTCAGTACTGGAGGCTTCTCGGATTGCCAGCGATCGAACTGCGCCCGATTCACGTCGTTCTACCACGATTCCGAAATTAGTCTCGGACAACTCATCAGGATTAGCCACGGTCCGACTTTTTCGATCAGTTCCCTTGCAGCGCCCAACTCGTAAGCGTCGGCAGCATGCGTAAACCGTTGCCTACAAAGTATTGTGCCACTTGTGGAAGGATCTTCACATGGCGGAAGAAGTGGCACCGTTGTTGGGAGCAGGTGCGCTACTGCAGTCAAAAATGCCGCAAGTCGAAAACACAAAGTCGCTAGTGCCTCTCTAGTCGCCACGTCAAACGACAACGATGATCTCGCACTGTTAACGCTAAAAGCTGGCGGCCGGTTGACATTGTTGCCCCTACTCCACGACTTAGTGTAGCATTGCGAGGAACAACACTACATATGTCAACAGCTACCTCCGGTTCATCCAGACCAACCACATTTGTGCTCGGCGGCTTGAGCTCGATATCCGCTAAGCTCCTGATGGCGCTCACCGGCACGGGTTTACTGATCTTTGTTGCCGCGCACATGCTCGGCAATCTGCAGATCTACCTGGGCCAGGACAAGCTGAACGCCTATGCCAAGTTCCTCAAGGGCATGCCATTACTACTTTGGTCGGCACGCGCCGGCCTCATTGCAACCTTCGGCTTGCACTTGGGATTGGCCGTCTATTTGCGAAGACAGAATCGGCGCGCTCGCCCACAAGGATACGTCGTTGACGACCCTGTCGAAACCTCATTGGCATCGCGGACGATGCTGACCAGCGGCTTGGTCATCTTCGCCTTTCTCGTTTACCACCTTTTACACTTTACGTTGGGTGTAACGAACCCAGCAACCCACAGTTTAACTGACGCCGCCGGACGGCACGATGTGTACTCTATGGTCGTGCTGAGCTTCCGCAACATCTACGTTTCCGGTGCATACATCATTGCGATGTTATTCCTTGGTCTGCACCTGAGCCATGCGACCTCGAGCATTTTTCAGACGTTCGGACTCACCGGGAACGCGTCGCGCGGCTGGTACCAGAAATTAGGTTGGGCCGTCGCTGCGATCTTGATGATCGGCAACATCTCAATCCCGGTTGCTGTGCTCACTGGAATGCTCGGACTTCCAGAAGGAGTTGCACAGCCATGAGTGAAATTAGATTCGAACTAGATGCAAGAATTCCCGACGGCCCACTGGAAGAAAAATGGGATCGGCATCGCGCCGAGATGAGGCTTGTCAGTCCGAAGAACAAACGCAACCGTCGGATCATCGTTGTCGGTACCGGCCTCGCTGGTGCGTCAGCAGCGGCTTCGCTAGCGGAACAAGGCTATCAAGTCGAGGCTTTCACGTTCCACGACAGCCCGCGACGTGCCCACAGCATCGCGGCACAGGGAGGGATTAACGCGGCAAAGAACTATCAGAACGACGGCGACAGCGTTTGGCGACTATTCCACGACACGATCAAGGGCGGCGACTTTCGCTCTCGCGAAGCAAACGTCTATCGACTGGCGCAGGTTAGCACGAGCATCATTGACCAATGTGTCGCTCAAGGAGTTCCGTTCGCGCGAGAGTACGGCGGACAATTAGCAAATCGATCGTTCGGCGGTGCTCAGGTTTCGCGCACATTCTACTGCCGGGGGCAAACTGGGCAGCAATTGCTGCTGGGCGCTTACTCGTCGCTTAGTCGGCAGATCGCCAACGGACAAATCCGTCAGCACACACGGACCGAGATGCACGACTTGGTGGTTGTCGAGGGTCGAGCACGAGGAATCATCACGCGTGATCTCGTGACCGGCGAAATCAACTCGCATGTCGCGGATGCTGTAGTGCTCGCGACCGGTGGGTATAGCAATGTCTATTATCTCTCCACGAATGCGAAGGCTTCGAACGTGACTGCTGCATTCCGCGCCTACAAGCGTGGTGCGGCGATGGCAAACCCATGCTTCACCCAGATTCACCCGACTTGTATCCCGGCGAGCGGCGAGCATCAATCCAAACTGACACTCATGTCGGAGTCGTTAAGAAACGATGGGCGAATCTGGGTTCCGAAAAACCTAGACGAAAGTCGGCCTGCAGGAGAGATTCCCGAGGACGAGCGAGATTACTATCTAGAGCGAAAGTATCCTAGCTTTGGCAATCTTGCTCCTCGCGACATCAGCTCACGTGCCGCAAAGGAAGTGTGCGATGAAGGACGTGGGGTTGGCCCGACAAAGCGCGGTGTCTTCCTGGATTTTTCCGATGCGATCGAGCAATTCGGAAAAGAAACGATCCGCAAGCGTTACGGTAACCTCTTCGATATGTACAGCCACATTACCAACGAAGACCCGTACCAAACACCAATGCGGATTTACCCTGCTCCACACTACACGATGGGTGGTTTGTGGGTTGACTACAACTTGATGAGCAACCTGCCAGGCCTCTTCGTGATCGGCGAAGCAAACTTCTCCGATCATGGAGCGAATAGACTGGGTGCAAGTGCGCTGATGCAGGGACTTGCCGACGGCTACTTTATCTTGCCCTACACCATCGGCGACTACATCGCCCAGACGCCGCGAGATCAACTGTCGGCCGACTCGGTGGAATTTAAGGAAACTGAAACTGAAACACGTGCGCGCCTCAGTCGGCTTCAGTCAGGCAGCGGAAAGCGCACGCCCACGAGTTTTCACCGAGAACTTGGCGAGTTGATGATCGAGGCCTGCGGCATGTCGCGAAGCGAAGCAGGACTATTGGATGCACTGGCTCGCATACCCGCGCTTCGAGAGGAATTCTATCAGCATGTGTCGCTCCCCGGCGAGCGCGCCAACCTAAACCTAGCCTTGGAGCAGGCAGGACGGGTGGCAGACTTCCTTGAGTTCGCCGAGGTGATGTGCCACGATGCCCTCGCCCGTGACGAATCGTGCGGCGCTCACTTCCGCGTAGAGCATCAGACCGATCAAGGTGAGGCGGAGCGAAACGATGAGGATTATTGCAATGTGTCCGCTTGGGAATTCACTGGTGTTGGCTCGCCGCCTGCCTTGCATGCCGAAGCGTTGGAGTTAGAAACCGTCGAGCTGGCTGTGAGGAACTACAAGTAATGAAGCTCACGCTCAACATTTGGCGACAACAGGGACCAAACGACACCGGGCAGATTGTCAGCTACCCGGCGAAAGACCTTTCACCAGACATGTCCATCCTGGAGATGTTGGACAAACTGAACGAAGAGTTGATCGCTGCAGGTGAGGAGCCCGTCGTCTTCGATCATGACTGCCGCGAAGGCATTTGTGGAAGCTGTTCGATGGTCATCAATGGCGTTCCGCACGGACCGCAAAAGGCGTCGACCACCTGCCAGACTTTTCTGCGCAGTTTTCAGGATGGGGAGAATATATATCTTGAGCCGTTTCGGGCCACGGCGTTTCCGGTGGTGAGGGATCTGATGGTTGATCGCAGCGCGTTCGACCGCATCATCCAGGCCGGTGGGTATGTTTCTGCGAACACGGGTGGTGCCGCCGACGGCAACGCCTTGCCGATTGCTCAACAAACGGCGGAAGATGCGATGGATGCGGCGGCCTGTATCGGTTGCGGTGCCTGTGTTGCGGCGTGCAAGAACGCCTCCGCGATGCTGTTCACCGCTGCCAAGGTCTCCCATCTTGCGACGTTACCACAGGGCCAAGTGGAGCGCAGCGAGAGGGCACGCAATATGGTTGCTCAGATGGACGAAGAAATGTTTGGCAGCTGTACAAATCAAGGTGCATGCTCCGCCGTCTGCCCCAAAGAGATCAGTTTGGATTGGATTGCGAAGCTCAACCGCGAGCATATTCGGTCTCGAGTTGCTGTCAGCACTTGAATAATCCGATAGGCATCGCTCAGTCTGTATCGTATAACTGGGGCTGCTCGAGTCACGTCTGAATTCGTTGGCTGGGAGTTTTCTTATCGCAGTTGTCCGTAACACGGCCAATTTGGCCGATGCTAGGTAATGAGCAAAGATTCGCCGACGATTTTGCTAACCGGCGCAACTGGTTACGTGGGCGGTAGGTTGTTGCCGTTGCTTGAGGCACGCGGTGAACGCATACGGTGTTTGGTACGACAGCCGCGAAACCTCGGTGACGAGGCGCAACTGGTCGAGGAGGTCGTTCAAGGTGATGTGCTCGACATCGAATCGTTGCATAAGGCCTTAGAGGGCATCGATACCGCCTATTACCTGGTACACTCAATGGGCTCGCGAGGTTCATTTGAAAACCAAGATCGCATCGCTGCCCGCAATTTCGCAACAGCCGCTCGCGAAGCTGGCATCCGTCGCATCATCTACCTGGGCGGTCTTGGCGACGATGATGATCAGCTCTCAGCGCACTTGCGTAGTCGTCACGAAGTCGGCGCTATCCTACGTGAATCCGGCTGTACCGTCGTGGAGTTTCGCGCTTCGATCGTGATCGGTTCTGGAAGCTTGTCGTTCGAGTTGGTGAGGGCACTGGTGCAACGGCTACCGGTGATGATCTGTCCGAAATGGGTAGGTGTGCAAACTCAGCCGATCGCAATCGAAGACCTCCTGGCATATCTGGTTGCCGCCTTAGATTGGGATGGCACCGAGAGCAAGATCTTCGAAATCGGCGGTCCCGACCAAGTCAGTTACGGTGATATTATGCGGGAATGGGCCAAGCAGCGCGGGCTGCGTAGGTGGCTGATCTCGGTGCCTGTGCTGACGCCGCGACTCTCGAGTCTGTGGCTCGGGCTGGTGACGCCGGTGTATGCGCGAGTGGGACGCAAGCTTGTTGATAGCCTACGCAATCCCACGGTCGTGAAAGACTCGACGGCGTTAAAGGAGTTTCCAGTCAAACCACGCGGGCTGACAGAGGCCATTCAGCGTGCATTGATCAACGAAGATCAAGAACTGACACAGACGCGTTGGTCAGACGCGCTTTCGGCAGCGCGTGGATTGCGCAACTGGGGCGGGGTGCGCTTCGGTAGTCGCATCGTTGATACGCGGGCGATTCACGCTGACGTACCATGTGACTTCGCCTTCGCGCCAATTCGTCGAATCGGCGGACAGCGTGGTTGGTACTTCGCCGATTTCTTGTGGACGTTGCGTGGCTGGATCGATTTGGTGTGCGGTGGTGTTGGCATTCGTCGTGGTCGGCGTGATCCGGAGAACTTACGCGTCGGTGACGTTGTGGATTGGTGGCGTGTCGAGGAGTACGAGCCAAATCTCAAATTGCGCTTGCTAGCCGAAATGAAAGTCCCCGGTCGGGCGTGGCTCGAGTTCGAAGTCGAACCGGAGGGCGACGGATCAAGTATTCGTCAGACGGCAATATTTGACCCAGTCGGGCTCTGGGGCCTTGTCTATTGGTACAGTCTGTATCCGCTGCATGTGATTATCTTTCGGGGCATGCTGCACCGCATTGTGAAAGCCGCACAGCGCGAACAGCAAAACAGTGGGTCGCCCCATCGCGTTGCGAGCTAATAGTCGTAGGTTGGGTCCGCGATCCAACCTTCAACCGCATCCGCCGATGGAGGGATCGATGCGTTGCGGCAGTGAGGCAAATGGAACGCGGCTGCTTGCACGGCGCACATTACGGCATCAAGCAAGTCTCCCTTCGTGTCGGCAATCACGCGTTGCCTGATGTCAGCAGTACATCGCAGGGAAATGCCATAGGCGATACGCAGCGCGCCTATCTGACATCGCTGAAGCATCTGGGCTCGCACACCCGATCGATCGGAACCGTTGACCTGCTCGCTCTTGTATTTTTTATCGCCGACCAGGTTACGAGCAACCAGGGCAGGGTAGCCTTCGATCACCGTGCGCCCGGTATTGTTCGGCCGACAGGGCACAATTGAAACGTCAGCCTCCAACAGGCGCGGCGCTCCTGCAAAAAACATTTTGCCCACCGGCACACCGTACAGCATCATTGGGCTACAACTGCCAGCACACTTATCGGAAGCGCGGAGATGGTGTTTGTCTCCGACGGGTTGTTGCTCTCGGTAGTGGTCGATCAACTCCACGAATTCCAGTTTGGTCAGGCTGCCAACGAGCCTCACGTACTCGCTCCATTGCTCGGGCCACCCCAGCGCCTGGATCAGCTGCCGTGGCTGTCCGAATGGGAAATCGATGGCGGCGGTCCAGCGACCGGGCGTGGCAAGAAACGCCTCGAACCCTGCGAACGAACTCCACGAGTGTAGCTCTTCTACCACGAGTTTCCCAGCTGCGAGTTCGCATACAGCACAAGTGATGGGCTTAGCCGCGCGTGGGGCGGAGGTGAAGTCGATGCCGAAAACTCTCATCTAAGCCTTTGCCGAATTGAGCGACTTCCGAAGATTCCTGGCCTGTTTTTGAATCGCCTTGATTTCGTCTGGGTCTTTCCGGTCGATGTTACGTAGTTGCATCGACATGCGATTATTTCCCGTCAGCTGTTTTCTGTGTCTGACCAGGAAATCCCAGTACAGTGTGGTGAACGGACATGCGTCTTCGCCCACGGCCTTGGCGGGGTCAAATTTGCAACCACTGCAGTAATTGCTCATGCGTTGGATGTACTTGCCAGTGGCGACGTAGGGTTTACTTGCCATGACACCGTCGTCGGCAAATTGCGACATGCCTAATGAATTGGGCAACTCAACCCACTCGACTGCATCGACGTACACGGCCAGATACCACTCATGCACGAGTTGTGGGTCGACACCAAGCAGCAGCGCGAACAGACCGGTAACCATCAGACGCTGAATGTGATGGGCGTACCCATACTCCAATGTCTGACCGACGGCTTGACGCAAACAGTGCATTTCGGTGTCCGCCGTCCAGTAGAGCTCGGGCAGGGGCTGTTTCGCCTTGAGCGTGTTTCGATGCAAATATTCCGGCATGTATAGCCAATAGATACCGCGGACGTACTCGCGCCATCCAAGAATCTGCCTTATGAACCCCTCAACGCTGTTGAGCGGCGCTGCTCCTGTGCGATAAGCAACGATTGCCTCGTCGATCACTTCGCGCGGATCCAATAGCTTTAAGTTGAGCGCCGCCGACAGGCGTGAATGATAAAGGTATGGCTCCTCGGTCCACATCGCGTCTTGGTAATCACCGAAGTTGGCGAGTCGATGCTCGATGAAGTCCTCCAGTGCCTGTCTGGACTGCTTCGGTGTGACTGGCCAATCAAAGTGATCAAGACTGCCGGGGTGACCGTCGAAGCGTCGGTTCACCAATTCAATCACTTCTTTGGTAGTTTTGTCTGGGCGGAAGCGTTTGTGAGTAGTTAAGCCTTGAGGCCCCTTGCTGCCGAAAGAGCCACGATTATCTGAGTCGTAGTTCCACTTTCCGCCTTCCGGCTGGTTGCCGTTCATGAGAATCTCATGCTTGCGCCTCAGCTCGCGATAGAAATATTCGAGGCGCAGCTGCTTGCGGCCCTCGGCGTGCTGGGCGAATTCTGCTGGCGAACTGAGAAAGTGTCGGTCCTCACGAATCTCCAGTTCGACGTTCATTTTTTTGGCTGTTCGCAAGAGCATGTCGCGAACACGCCACTCACCCGGTTGTGTGACAATGAGCTTTAGCGGCTTGAGCTCTTGCACGGCCGCTTCCAACTCAGCGGACAAGCAGCCACGGTTAATCTGCTCGTCAAGCTTGCGGTACTGTACGGTGTAACGGCGTCGGCTCAGAGCCTGGTGAAAGTGCCGCATTGCGGCAAGAAAAATGACGATCCGGGCTTTGTGCGTCCAGACGTGGGTCGACTCCTCGGCAACTTCGGCCATCCAGACGACATCGTTCTCCCGGTCGAAGTCATCAAACGCCGACGAGTCAGCATTAAGTTGATCGCCTAACACGATCACCAAGTGACGGCAGGTTTGCTGAGGTCTGTGTTTAGTCGTCATCCGTTTCTCGTACTGGACATGTCAGTTTACTGAGTTCGCCAAATTGCAACCGAAAGGAACAAAAGTGGCCGCTTCAAGAGAACAGGTTATCGAGCTTCTCTCCTCCGCCTACAGCATGGAAATTGAGACCGTGCTAAACTACCTCGCGAACAGTATCAACCTCGACGGCGTGCGAGCGGAAGAAATCAAGAAGTCGCTCGCCGCGGACATAACCGAAGAAATCATGCACGCTCAACAACTGGGGCAGCGCATCAAGCAACTTGGTGGCCTAGTCCCCGGCTCAGCAGCGGTGAAGCTAGGCAATCAGATTCAACCCTCCGAAATAACTACCGATGTCGTGGGCGTCATCAAAGCCGTTATCGATGCCGAAGAACAAGCGTGTGCTCATTACAAAGAAGTCATCCGGGCCACCGATGGCGACGACTTCGTGACACAAGATCTCTGCATCCGCCTCCTCGCAGACGAGGAAGAGCATCTTATTCTCTTCCGCGGCTTCCTGAAAGAGTACGAGTCCAACTAGCACACTTGCCGCAATCATCAAACGCATAGCGACATCCGCATGGCGACCACGATTGACGAACTTATCGGATCGTTGCCGGACGCTCTCCGCGAGCGCACACGGATTGTGTCGAACGGCCCGGACGGCGGTACAGGCGAATTCGTTCTCTACTGGATGCGAACTGCGGTGCGGGCGGATGAGAATCCTGCGTTAGACGTTGCGACCGCGATCGCGAATCTGAAGCAGCTTCCGCTGCTGGTCTACCACGGGCTGTCTGAGCGATACCCGTTCGCTTCCGATCGACATCATACGTTCATCTTGCAAGGTGCTCGAGACGTCCAGCTTTCGATGCGCGAAGCGGGCGTGGCGTATGCCTTCCATCTCGAACGGCCTGGGCAGCGTGGCCCACATCTGAAGTCACTATCCGCACGCGCCGGACTCGTTGTGACGGAAGATATGCCAGTGACACCCTTGCGTGGCTGGACACATTCTCTCTGCCAGAGCACGGCAACGCCCGTCGTGACAGTCGATACCGCATGCGTGCTGCCGATGCAGCTCGTGGGACGGGCCTACGACCGAGCAATTGCCTACCGCAAGGCAACGAAACGGCTTTATCAAGAGAGATTAGAGCAGCGTTGGAAATCTATCGCTGCAGAGTATCCGGCAGCAATGCCCCCGGATCTCCCGTTCAAGCCGCTCGATTTGCAGGCCGCTGATCTCGGCGATCTCGTCGGCCAATGCGAGATTGACCACACCGTCGGGCCTGTTCCACATACCGTGGGCGGTTCGCGCGTAGGGAATCAGCGCTGGATGGCGTTTAAGGAAACCAAGCTGGCCCGCTACGCTAGAACGCGAAACAACCCGCTCTCCGAGGGCGTGAGTCGGTTGTCGGCATACCTACACTATGGCATGATCTCACCGCTAAAAATTGCACGCGAAGCTGCCGAGATCGACAACGACGGAGCTGAGAAATTCCTTGATGAGTTGATCATCTGGCGCGAACTTGCTTACGCGTTCTGTTTTTATCGAGAAGACCACGACGAAGTGTCTACCTTGCCCGAATGGGCTATCGCAACACTGTCGGAACATGAAACGGATGCTCGCCCTGCGATTTTCTCCTGGGAAAAGCTGGCCCGCGCCCGCACAGCGGATGTGTTGTGGGATGCTGCCCAGATGTCTCTCATGATGCATGGAGAGTTGCACAACAACGTGCGTATGACTTGGGGCAAGGCACTATTGAATTGGACCAAAGACGCCCAGCAGGCACTGGCAACGATGATCGATCTGAATCATCGCTACGCTCTCGATGGTCGAGACCCAGCCTCGTACGGCGGAATTCTGTGGTGTTTGGGACAATTCGACCGGCCGTTTCCTCCAGCCAGGCCGATCTTTGGTACCGTTCGCGATCGTTCCACAGCCCAGCATGCAGAGCGTCTTGATCCCAATGCGTATCGACAGCAAACGACGCGACCTCTCTTTCGCGCGAAGCATTCCGTCGCCGTGTTGGGTGCGGGTATGGCGGGACTGATGTGTGCGAGAACTTTGCAAGACCACGGCGTGAACGTGACCGTGTTCGAGAAGAGTCGCGGCCCTGGCGGGCGGATGTCGACGAGGCGCACTGAAGAAGACCTTCACTTCGACCACGGCGCGCAGTACTTCACCGCCCGCGACGCCCGATTTCAGCGGTACGTGGATTCCTGGCAGCACGATGGCCTCGTCGAGCCGTGGGAAGGGCAAATCGTCGTACTGCAAGACGGGCAAGTGCGCGAAGAGAAGCGCGGCACCGACCGATATGTTGGTATGCCAGGCATGAACGCGATTTGTCGCCATTTGGCCGGCGACTTAAAAATCGGCTATGAGACCAAGGTCGCACCACCGATCGCTGTCGACGGCATGTGGCACCTTACTGACGATCGTGACGAACACATAGGAAGGTTCGACTCGGTGATCGTCTCCGCGCCAGCAGCCCAATCGGCTGAGCTGCTGGCTGCCGCGCCAACACTAGCTGAGCAAGCCAAGCAGGTTCGGATGGCTGGCTGTTGGGCTGTGCTGGTGGCGGTTGACCACAGTTTGCAACTTCCGTTCGACGGTGCATTTGTGCATGACTCACCACTATCTTGGATCGCGCGTAACAGCGCCAAACCAAGCCGACACGCTGCGCCGGAAACCTGGGTGCTGCACGCCTCCCCCGCATGGTCGGAGCAGAACTTGGAGCGAGATGCTGCCGAGGTCGAGTCGGAACTAATGGCGGAGTTTTGGAAGAGCATTGGCGTTGCTCCTTCTCCGGTGACGTACAGCACCGCCCATCGTTGGCGATTCGCATTACCCACCGAGCCTCTCGACGTCCGTTGTCTATTCGACGAACAAATGAGTATCGGCGCGTGCGGAGATTGGTGCGGTGGGCCACGCGTCGAGGGAGCTTTCCTGAGTGGCTCGGCGGCGGCGGGCCGGTTGCTGAGCGTTCTTGCACAGCGCGAAATCCTCGACAATTCTGATGTTCAATACCAGCCACAACTCTTCTAAATCAACTTCGTATAGACGGAGTTCAAGGTTTGATGCAATTTTCCAACGATGAAATCGCAATCGCGCGTCGACTCCATCAGTGCGGACTGCCATGGGAGCCTCGCGCTGGACACTATGTCTACGATAGGACCGGATTCTGCAAGCAGACGTCGCCGTTTCAGGAGAAGGTCTATTTTATTCTCAACTACGACTACTTCATGAAGGCCGTCGGCGGCGTCGAACGGTTCAAGCAGATCATGTTTTGGTTGCCCACCTGGTACGATGCACGGCAGCTCTTGCATGATTTTGGAGTCACGGATCAACAGGTCGCGGACAAACTGACGCGACACAGAGCGATCGAACATGGCTCGGAGCGATTCGAACTCTATCGACTAATCGAGTCGACCTTGGCGACAATCGCAGATTCTCCGGCATAGCCAGTGGAGGATTCGCCCATGCAACTGGTTTGGTTTAAACGCGACCTACGAATTGCCGATCACGCGCCGTTGTGGCATGCCGCCCGCTTAGGCCCGTGTCTATGCCTGTATGTCTACGAGCCAGAACTCATACACTCGCAAGAGTTCGACGCGTCGCATTTGAGTTTTATCAATGAAGCCTTGGCGGAACTCGATGATCAACTTCGCAAAGTGGGAGGACAACTGACCTATCGAGTGGGTCGGATGCCTGAAGTGCTTGATGAAATACATCAGGCGAGCCCCGTCGAGGCGCTCTGGAGTCATCAAGAAACGGGCAACCGGATCACCTATGACCGCGACCGTCGAGTGGCACTTTGGGCGGCAAAACATGATATTGCGTGGCACGAAGTTCCGCAGAACGGTGTCATTCGTCGCTTGAAATCTCGCGATGGTTGGTCTCAACAACGGAGCCGATGGCTTGAACAACCGCCAGCCGCCCTACCGGAGTCTATTCACAGCCCGCGAGACGTTGCCTTCGAAAGACAGCGCACCGCGGCGGATTTTGGACTCACTGAGACTGAAAAGACGGATTTACCCCAGGGTGGCGAACGAGCAGGCCAGCAAGTGCTGCAGTCTTTCCTTTATCAGCGAGGTGAACACTACAGTAGAGAAATGTCGAGTCCGGTGTCCGCTGGGAATTCGTGCAGCCGACTCAGTGCTTACCTGGCATGGGGCTGCGTTTCCATGAAGACTGTCGAGTACGCGCTGTCAGCCCGTCAGCGAGAACTCAGACAGCGAAGGTCAGGTGGTCGGACGCCGAGCGCTTGGCTCAAGTCGCTGCAAGCCTATCAGTCGCGATTGAGTTGGCATTGCCATTTCATGCAGAAGCTCGAAGACCAGCCGAGTATCGAGTTTGAGAACATGAGTCGAGCCTACGATGGGCTACGCGAAGACGAGTTCAACCAGCAGTACTTTGAAGCCTGGTGCCGTGGGCAGACTGGCTATCCGCTGGTCGACGCCTGTATGCGTGCGCTACATCGCCATAGCTGGATCAATTTCCGCATGAGAGCGATGCTCGTCTCGTTTGCGTCCTACCATCTGTGGCTACACTGGCGCCCGACGGCCCTCTACTTGGCCCAACATTTCCTCGACTTTGAGCCCGGCATCCATTTCTCCCAGTTCCAAATGCAAGCGGGCACGACTGGCATCAATACCGTAAGGATCTATTCGCCGGTCAAGCAAGTCCTCGACCAGGATCCACAGGGTGAGTTCATCAGAAAGTATGTCCCTGAACTGTCCGAGGTGCCCAATGAGTACATCGCCGAACCGCACAAGATGCCCGTCATGCTGCAATCCGCTGCAGGCTGCCAGATCGGAAAGGACTATCCCAAGCCGATCGTGGAGCACACGATGGCTTATCGCAGTGCCCGGGCCCGCATCGACGTGATCCGTCGTAGAGACGCGAGTCGCACAGAGGCAAAACGAGTGATGCAACGGCACGGCAGCAGGAAGCGAATGCGCGGCAGATGAGGCAGAGCTATCATCACGAGCACGCGTATCCTTACGGTAGCCACTCATCAACGATTGCTCAGCAAACCTGCAGTCGCTTTGACGGTAGTCAATACACCGTAGATTCTGGGGCACGACGGGAGAGCTGAAAGCATAGCGGGCCGTCACCGATCGTCGTTCCGCGGATCATCGATTTTTTCGGCCAATTGGTAGCGAAATTTCTCGTGATGTGAGGTGAAACGTGTTGGCGTATGCCGGTTAATCAAGTGCAGGCGGCTGCGTTGAGCGGCCGCCCATGCAGTTCTAGTTGCCATTCGGGCACTTGGCTATTCCCGTTGGAGTATTCACGATGACGTATGCTCGCTCTAGGCTCTGGCTCGGCATCTCCGGTGTCGGTACGATCGTGCTGACCGCGTCATGGCTGCTTGTCGGTCGCTGGCACGAAAAGATTCTGCCTTCTTCGGAAGTCTGGCAAGACGATGACGTCTGGGGCTTATCGGCCTTCATTGGCGCCTTCTTACTGATTATGTTGCCGTTTGATCTATTGGGTGGTTTCGTCCTACCAAATCGGCATCGACGGCAATCGATCGATTTCGCGCACTTCTTCGGACGTTGGTTGATTGGCGTGATGCTGCAGTCGACGCTATTCTTGGCAACTGGACTTGCAATTCTCGCCGTCGGCCGGCAGTTGGGACTTCTCGGAGTGCTTCTACTTCTCGCTGTACTGTGCACAGCGTACATTGGTCTTCAAGGCTACCTGATTCGGCTCACTACAGACGGAGTGCAAGCTCTACCCGACGCCCAGTTGCGCGCATTGCGAAGTAACCTCAGACGATGGGGACTCGCAACGAAATCGGTTGACGTGCTTAGCCACAGCGACCCTGGCTTCACTGGTGGGGTGGCAGGGCTACCAGGTAAAGAAACAATCGTCGTACCAGGTAGCTGGTTTCGGCGATTGTCGGAAGAACAGCTCGCCGCAGCAGTTGCTCGTCGCCGGGTTGCTATCGATTCCAGCAGTCGCAGCAGGGGTCTGCTACTGGCGTTAGCGTGGGTGCTGGTTGGCTTTACGCTCTCTACATTGTTGCCAGGCGCGGGTGTAGAAAGTGTCGCGCAGCTAGTCACTACATCGGCTGGCTTTACGTTGTGGACTTTTTTGGGGTTGCTCGTGTTGCCGACCGTTAGCCGCCGCGCTTCTTATTCCATCGATGGTCAGCTCGTTGAGCGCGGGCTGCCACGACAACTGCTTGACAGCACATTGGTGGCCCTGGATCGCCTACAGGATGACGAACCGCAGCGTCCGACCTTGGTCGAGACGATCTTTCACCCGGTGCCGAGCGTTGCCAATCGCCGGGAAATCAGTTCTGCTGAGGGTGGGGGAGCCTGGCACGCGGCACGTATGGTCCTGTTTCTTTCTTGGTCTTGCCTGGGTCTCCTTTCACGAGCAGTCCACTGTAACGCGGGTCGCCCTGAGCTGTGGATCATGTTGCCGACCGACTGAAATCGAAGCCTCCGGCCGCGATGAAAGTTTACTACAGCGACACCTTCGAACTGCCGCTTCCCGACGGGCACCACTTTCCGATCGAAAAGTACCGCCTTGCACGGGAACGCCTCCAGCAGTCAGAATTCAAACACCGCTTGGAATTCTACTCAGCTCCTGCGGCCACGGATCAACAGTTGTTGCTCGTGCATACGCCTGAGTATCTTCGCAATGTCAAAGCGGGAAACCTAACACGAATCGAGCAGCGCCGCATCGGCTTCCCCTGGTCCGTCGCGATGGTTGAGCGACATCGTCGTTCCACGGGAGCGACGACCGCCGCTGCTCAAGCTGCCCTGGAGGATGGCGCAGCCGTACATCTTGCTGGCGGCACGCACCACGCTTTCGCCGACCGTGGTGAAGGTTTCTGTGTGTTCAACGACATCGCGGTAGCAATCCGCGTCATGCAGTCCAATGAACTCATCCGCACTGCCGTGATTGTCGACCTCGACGTTCATCAAGGCAACGGGACCGCGGCGATCTTCTCCCAGGACGACGCAGTTTTCACATTCTCAATGCACGGCGAACGAAATTTTCCTCAATTGAAATCCGGTAGCGACCTTGATATTCAACTGCGTGATGGCACAACCGACGAGGAATATCTTCTGCAACTAGAGCAGGCGCTCGCAACCGAACTGCCACTGTCCGATGCTGACCTTGTGTGCTACATCGCCGGGGCGGATTGCTTCGAACAGGATCGCTATGGAAGGCTAAGTCTCTCGAAAGCAGGGCTTGCCGAGCGAGATCGTCTCGTGGTTCAGGCCTGTCAACGGCTCGCACGTCCACTAGTGACGGTCATGGGAGGTGGCTACGCACGCACGGTCAATGACGTTGTTGACATCAACTTTGCTACGGCCAGCGTCGTGCTTCGGTCTTTTGAAGCTACTCGGTCTTCGCGTCTTCATCGATCGCCTTGATCTGTGTCAGCACTGCTTCGGCCTCGGCCATTTTCAAATCACTTGCTTTGCGATCGATGTGGCTGAGTCGATGCGATTCTTCCATCAACTGAGCGTACTTCTTTTCCAACTTCTGCTTCTTACCACCGAATAATCCAAACATTGCTCACTCACCAGAATAGATGTTAGCCTCGACAAGAGAACCGCACTTGCCTGTACCGAGTTCACCAAGAACTTCGGGCATGGCAGCACAGTAAGCAGGGATCATCGAGTGCTTTGGGACCGTGGGACCATTCGAATCCCATCACGTGCGGAGACGCGCGAGATTTGCCGTTGGGATGGGCTTGTTTGAGTATTTAGACGGGCTGTGTGCTTCTCGTAGTATGATTTGGCGCAAATCCAGGCGAACGTGCGTTGAATCCCAAATCCATCGGCATCGCTGCGTGGATGCTTCCGTGATTCTCACGGCACCGCGACTTTGACGCTGGTGGATTGTGAAAACGTATCGTCGAAGTACTGCGAGCAGGCAGTCCGCTACGCTTTTGCTGCTATTCTCATCATCGCAGGACCCATAAAGCTGATTTCTCTTATTTATGGGAACGACTCTCAACCGCAAACTACTTCACATCATAGAAGGGGAAGAGACGTACTCCAGTATTCGCAAGCGAAACGACTCGCGGACCGTCAACGACCTTATCATGACAGGGGGATTCTTTGGGGAGGAGTACGAATTCCAACAAGTGAGGCAGCTACCCACTTTTGTATCGTAGGTGCTACCGGAAGCGGAAAGACTTTGACACTTCGCCTTCTCATGCAGGATACGCTACCACTACTAGGTCCAGAGACAAATCAAAGGGCACTAATTTATGACTCCAAACAAGACATGGTGCCAATTCTAGATTCGATGGCACTTGATTGTCCTTATCTGATTCTCAATCCCTTAGACAAAAGGTCGCATGCCTGGGATATCGCTGCCGATATTCAAACCCCAACAGAAGCAGCCCAACTTGCAAATGTCCTCATTCCAGAGCAAGGAAATCTGTCTCAGCCTTTCTTTCAGAATGCTTCTCGTGACATATTAAGAGCCGTCGTGGTCGCTTTTCAATACCTCGCACCGGGAAAGTGGACGTTTCGACAAGTCCTTTTGACTTTAAAGAATCACGACCGACTCACGAAAGTGCTCTCGAGTTGTCCGCAAACGGTTGAAGTCGTTCAGCAATATCTCGAGACGGCAAATCAGACTCTAACGAGCCTTTATGCCACGATGGCGACCATGATGAACCCATTCGAGCCTGTTGCAGCAAATTGGGAACACGCACGCAAATCCAACAGAACATTTTCTATTCAACATTGGCTTCGTAGCAGTTCTATCCTGGTCGTTGGCAATGATGAGAAAAGCCGTTCGACGCTCGACCTCATCAATCAGCTCTTTTTGAAGGTTGCTAGCCAGGAATGTTTGGCCCAAGGAGAAGCAACTGGTGACCCCCTCGACCCATCGACAAGACGCACTTGGTTCTTCCTAGATGAATTTCGAGAGGCCGGAAACCTTCCGGGGTTAAAAGACCTCGTCCTTCGTGGCAGAAGTAAGGGGTGCTGCGTAGTCTTGGGTTTTCAAGACATTGAAGGGCTTCAAGATGTTTACGGCCAGGGAGTAGCTAATGAACTTGTAGGTCAGTGTGGCCAAAAGGCACTTCTTCGCATGGAAAGCCCCGCAACTGCTGAATGGAGCTCTTCGGTGGTAAGCAAAGCTGAGTTTCTTGAAACTTCCTATTCAGTGTCCTACAACAACCAAGGCGGTAGCCAGAGTTACTCTGAAAAAGTCGAGCTTCGTGACGTGGTATTGCCTGCCGAATTTCTCTCCCTTCCAACCCCAGATGCACTTAACGGCCTGCAAGGCATCTATTTATCACGGAGTATCGGAGCTTATCGCAGCAACTACGACTTCAAGCGTCTATTGCATCAAATTAACGCCGAACAAAGTCATGACGGTCGGAAAGAGTTAGCTCCTCCCTACCTTCCACGCGAGACAAATGAGCATTGCATGGAGCCTTGGAATGAAACCGATGAAGAGCTTGTCGTTCCGAGTGCCTCTCGTCCCCCAGACTCGAACAAACAACATCCTTCGACCGACTCATCAGATTCTCAAACTCAAACATCACCAGAAAACTCACTTAGCGACATTGAGAGACTTACCAACTAATTCAGAATTCATCATGGAGTCTGAGTTTGCCAAAGATAATTGAATTTATTTCTTCTGCTGGCGTTACCTCAGGCAACATATGGCCCACGTTTTTCTCTAAGAATTTCAAATCCTGCAAAGCAACATCGACAAGCCCTGCAATAATTTCAGATGGCTTCGAACTTCTTTTTCGATGTGCCGCTATCAGTAGTTTCTGATGCAATGCGACGTAAGTACTTTGGGGATTGCCAGAATTCATTGGCGAGAGCAGCTGAATCAGGTTGTCAACAGCATGGGTGCCGTTATGTGACAGCAAATCCAATCGAATATCTTTCATTGCTAACGTCGACTCACAACCACTCGTTCCAAGGTCTAAAAGATTCAACATGGAAAAAGCTTCCTGTTCGCTCAATCGTCCAAGTAATCGTGGTACGCTATCTTCTTGCAACGCCAATAAATAGTTTGGCTTGCAAATCCAATCAAGCACAAATTCTGAGGGTCTACTTGCTCCATGCCCATGTATCGTGACGAAATCAGATGGCGTTGGCTCCATTGTCGCCACTGACCTTCTTTGACTTCGGCGATAAGCTTCTAGTTCTGCTCGCAAATTCTCTGGCAACAAATCTTGTCGCACCGGTGCAAAACCGTATTTACTACGTTGCTCTTCTGACACTACAGCCTTTAAATGAACTTGAAGGCCAGTCAGGAAAAGCTTCTCATGCTCTTCTGGATAAATGATTGCCAACAGTTCAACCAAGCGACCAAGGGGCTCTAGGGGTGCAAGACCTTGCGGTGGCATGTAATTGTAATTTACCAACAGAAGGGCTTCTTTGAGGTCCGCAAGATAATTGTTGCTCGCAAAACTCTCCTTTGAATCAATAGCCCACAAGTAATCACTCATGAATGGGAAATCACTTTGACGTTTTTCGGGTTCCCTGAATTCCTGCCGACCGTCTGACGCTGCACCACTCTTCTCAAACGACTCTATTGCCATTCTCATGTTTTCGTGATGTTGAAGCAGCACTTGAGCAGCACGCTCAAGCTGCCTGTAGTTGCAATGATGACTGCAACGTTTGGCCGCATTGAAGCTGCCCTTGCAATGAACGTGACGGACTACTTTGATGATGGCAAGAACTGGAGCATTAAGCTAGCGACCCAAGGAGCACGCGACTCTACGATAGACGTGACCAGAAGATTACTCGCGGAGAAGTAGAGCGAATTACTATTCTCGGTACTTGAATGACCGCTCTAGACTTCATCTGCACTGGTCACATGAGCGAAGTCCACATCGAGCGAATTAAAGTGAGCCCTGCCGCACTGAATCTTGTCCCATTCGCTTTGCCGCATTTTCTCCTGCTCTTTAGTGCTCTTCGTTTCACGCACGAGGTAAACTCTATCGTCCTCTTGCTTGACGACTGCCCAGTCAGGGTTGTAGGTGCCAATAGGTGTCTCAACCTTGAACCATCCCGGCAGTTTGATGACTAGTTTTATGTCGTCACGACTAGACATGGCTTCTGCAAACTGACGCTCAACTTCAGATTCCCATTCAACGCAGTCGTAGATTCCGTTCTCAATGTCAATCATGCGACTTGTGTAACTTTCTATTTCCTTCTCTTCGAATAAAAGCATTTCGTAGACTTGACCGTTTACCTTCTCATACTTGATGCCGTCAACAATCATCTGGTTGAGTACTCTGCGAATTCCAGACACCGTATAATCGAGAAACTGCTGCGGATTAGTAGCAACCTCGCCGAGACGTCCCGAATTAATGAGTACCTGAGCGAGCGTACTGCGAGTTAATTCTGTTTCACGTTGCAGATAGCTCAGCATATCCGGAATAGTTCGATGTTCAGCTTGCTCAAGTGCGATTTGCTTCGCAGCCAACAATTCACCAGTTACGCCTTGGTCAGAAATGTCCAGGCCGGACTTCAGGGCGACGAGCTTCGGAGCCTTTACTTCAGGCATTCTACTTAGCTCTCCCGACGCTTTCGTTACTAAGTCGCTGGTTTGATAGTCCACGGAGTATCGTGTCTTGTGCTGAATGCGACCCCAAAGTTCTTGGAACTCCTCATTCAGTTGCCAATTCGGGACAAGCACAGCTTTGCGTCGCTCTCGCTTGTTGGCTACTCGTCCTTCAAACGCGACGCCACACTCTTCTTCAATTTCAGTTTGTAGCTTACGAACAAAATCTTCATAGTTCTCGTTAGCAATCACTGTAAGGCGATTGACACTGTGGTCGAAGCATCGCGTGCCGTCTTCTCGCACTGGGAGACGTAGCCCCCTTCCAATCTCCTGACGCTTCTTTAGTTCTGATTTTGATTCATTTAACGTGCAAATCTGAAACACGTTCGGATTGTCCCAACCCTCGCGGAGAGCAGAGTGACTAAAGATAAAGCGTAGGGGTTCATCGAGGTCAAGTAGCCGCTCCTTTTCCTGCATTATCAGCTTGTAGGCATCATCGTCTGCCTTGGTATTGCCTTTGGTATCTTTCGCCTCGCCCTTACTCGTCTTAGCGAAATATCCGTTGTGAACTTCCTCGACAGCGTGCAGTTTTAGCTCAGTGTATTGCTTTTTGCTCGATAGTTCGTTGTAGCTCTCTTCGAACCATTTCCTAATCTTTCCATCCTCGGGGAAGTAGTTCGCTACCTTGTCGATAAAGAACAATGAAAGGACCTTCATCCTCTGCCCGCTAGCTTGGGTCCGGAGTATTCTGAGCTCCTTCTCTAAGTGCTCCTTCACTGTTTCGCGTATTTGGGCCTTCATCACATCATCCGTATGACCACCTACAGATTGCCCAGAGTAGATTGTCACCCCATTGCTAAAGGCTACAAACTCGTTCGCTGCATCTATTTCGTTGACTACGTAACCCTGATACGCTGACCTCTCGCCAGACTTGTCGAATAAGTCAGTGCCGTTTTTGCTGATGGATAGAGCCTTTCGTTTGACTCCATTAGGCGTATCAACATCAATCGATAGCTTCGCAGTGATTTTAGTCTTCGTTGCCTTTACAGATTTCAGTTCGATATAGGGTTTATTGAAGTCCGGCTCATCGAGAATTGCATCGACTTCAATGCGTTTCACTAGCTTCAAGTCATACGCTCTGACTGGGTCCAGCCTATACAGCAGGTTATAGACATTGCGGTGAGTCGCGGAATAACGGAACGTGCAAAGCGGATTGAGTCTCTCAATAGCTGTTCGAGCCTGCTCACTTTCCATGTTCTGCGGCTCATCGACGATGACAATCGGGTTCGTGGCCTGTAAGAATTCTACTGGTCTCCTACCAGAGAGTCTGTCGTTCTCCTGATGAATCACATTCAGGTCTTTGTTGAAAGCATCAATGTTCATGATGAGAATCTGAAGCTGATTTGAGTTTGCGTATCCACGCAACCTTGAAACCTGCTTCGAATCGTAAACCCAGTAGTCAATGGGGATGTTTCCATAGATAGAACGGAAATGTTCTTCAGTAAGCTCGATGTTCTTCAGTACGCCCTCGCGAATCGCTACACTTGGCACTACAACAACAAACTTTTTAAGACCGTACGTCCTATTCAACTCAAAAATGCTGCGAAGATAGACATAGGTCTTGCCTGTACCAGTTTCCATTTCGACAGAGAAGTTCATACCTTCACTGAGGTCTCGGGTAACCGGTTCGATTCCATTCTGTTCTTGAATATCATGGACATTTTGAATAATGCGAGTGTCGTCAAGTACTACGTTGTTCCCTACCCCCAAGTCGCTTAGCCGGTCGCCACCTACGGCGTCCATTCTGATTTCATACTCTCCTTGGGCCAATGGCTGCCCGTCAAACACGTCAACGGCCGCCTGAATGGCCTCTAGCTGGTATTTCTGATTGCTATCGAACTGAATCTTCATGTTGTCGTGGCGTGTTTATCCAATTATTCGATTATGTGTTCGAACGGGCGTCCTCGAGAAAACGGTTAAGCCTGTCGGCTAAGAGTGTTCTTCGTGCAGAGATAAACTCCAGGTAACGGTCAGTAGTCAGCAAGCCATTGTCTGAAGGAATGCATTGTGCGATGAGTACTCCGTTCCCCTGCTTCTCAATTATCTCTGGGAAGTACTTCTCGGGAGCTTTGTTGCTGATTCGTCGATTTGTCTTACCGCCTATGAATGCCAAATTGGCAATATCGTTCACCACGACAGTCCGGTACTGACCCTTCAGGATTGCCTTAGGGAAGATATGGTGGAATTGCAGAGCGTGCTGCTTGCCACTATGCGAAAGCGAAATTGCCAGATTCGAAGTCCAATCCTTAGCTCCGTCTTCTCGAAATGCCAGAAATAGCGTTTTGAAGTAGGCACTACGGGCATTGCGACCCTCAAGCTCTCCCACCGTGATATCCAATCGACCAAACTGAGAATTGAGGCTTTCAATCATCCCCTCTACCCCGCGACCATCGCGAATTCGAGCCAAGTCTTGGTCCAGCAAGGTTTCTGAGGAACCCCTCGAGTAGCGCCCTTTGGTGTTTGCCACATACAGCCAATACCGCAAATCAGCTTCCTGTTGAGGTGAAAGTGAATACTCATTGTGATGGCCAAAGTACGCCAACGCATTCATCAAGAATGGTGACGAAAGAAGAGCAGGGCTTTCGATGCCTGAATTGCTCTTCAGGAAATTGATGGCAAAGTGAAAGCCTTCTTTGCAGATTTCCCAAGATTCTTGAAGTTTCTCGACCGAAAGACTTCCCACTGTCTTGAAGCGTGATTGCCCCGTAGCAAAGACGATGAGATTCTTGAGATGAATGCCCAAATCTACGTCGAAGCCTTGGTCGCAACATTCCTCCTGGAACGATTCGAAGGTTTTGAGAGATTCATGCCACTTCGCTGTTATTTGGGCCATCGCTAGGTCAGAGCTTCGTAGCTTTGTGCCAAGCGAGTTAACGCGTACAAATATCTCGGTGACTTCCTCATACGAGAGATTACGTTCCAAGATGTCCATTCGATACACATATTTCTTGATATTGCGAAGTCTCTTTAATCGATTCGTATATTTCTCGTAACGAGGGTCATCAAAGTCAGTCACGCCTGCCTCTTTGAGGAACGCTGCGTCAGAATCCGACTTGAACACTTCAGTGACTTTAATCCAATGAGGAAGACTAGCGAGCTTCTTTGTGGCGACGACAAAGGTCAGTTGGTCAAAACGCTTTTGGAGTTCGTCTTCAGTCGCGTCTTCAGCTTCCTCTTCGCCATTTTCCGATTCCTCGTCGACTTCATTAACGTAGGTGAGCAAATCTGGGTGTTCCAAATTGAATAGCAGTTCTAGTGGTCGCTTGCGACCACGTACCGTAATTGGTTCCCCTCTTACAACCGCCGAGAGAGAAGTCAGTCTTTGCTGCCCATCGAGCAAGAGTTTCGTTGTTTGATATGGATTTCCTGACTGTCCGACTGCGAACTCACGCGTTGGCACCACTTCATCGGTTTCCCATATCAGGATGGCTCCTGAAGGATAGCCACGATACAGCGAATCAAGCAGGTCTCGCACACGTGGAGCCTTCCAAACGTATCTTCTCTGCATCTCAGGAAGGCGTAATTCTCCCCGCTCGATGGTTTGGACGAGCTCTTCGACGCTTGCTTCTGCTTTCGCCATTTAGGTTTTCCAGTCTTAGTCGCCCCTAGTGGCGACTATTTGTCATTCTCTGGCTTCAAAAAGGGATGTCATCGTTATCAAATACAGGAGTGGGCTGAGGCTCGGAACGATTCGACGGGCTCTGCGAAACTGTCTCAGAGCTTGCATGCTCTACAATGTATCGAGCTCTTTGGTATAACTCGTCAAAGGTTAAGATTTCGGGATTCATGGTGTTTCTACGTAGCAACTCGAAAGAGTTCCGGCGGTCGAGCTCCTGCACTTGGTCGGTAGTTCCGACTACCAAGATTCCTTTTGGCCTAACTGTGAATACATTCTCGCCCTTAAGCATCTCAGCGTTCTGCTCAAGAGACGCTCCTTCTACTTCCCACTTACGACAATTGATTTGCACTTGTGAAATGGCACCAGCTAATTCGCTTGATGCAGCAAAGACACCATTGCGATAGGGGTCGTTGCGAAGGAGCTCTGTTCCAGGTTTCTTAATCTCAACTAGAACTGTAAAACGCACGTCGCCACTGCTCGCGGCCAAATAATCTCCCCGCTCATCCCCTCTTCCTGATACCGACATCCCACCGTAATGTGGCTGGGCTTGAATAGTATGTAGAAACTGATATTTCAGACCGTAGCCGAATATCCAAGTATTTCGTTGGAAAAAGTCCTGCCAGTACGGTTCGCCACGACGATCAACAAGCGATTGCTGAAACTCCTCAAGAGCTTCCGCACGCTTACTCTGCAGACGTGCCAAGCTAAGCTTGGTCGCCAAGTCAGGTTGCTTTTCGACTAGCTCACGCCAGATTTCCTCAGAATGATTTTCGTTCAGTAACGTCTGAATAATGCTCTTTCGCTGCGGCGGAACTTTCAACACTTCGGCGTCAAAGCCAACCACAAGTTGCTTCTTGCCCCAGAGAATTCCTTTCTCCTTGAATATGGCAGATAGAGCTTGCAATTCTTCGAAGAGACATAAAGTCTCATCGGTACTCAATGACATCTTGGCATTCTCTCCAGCCTTCAGCTTGGCGAGCGATTCGGCTGGCAAGTCTTCCCAGTCATCATCCTTTTTCTTCCGCTGATGAACGATAGTAACCTTAACGGCGGCGTCAGGATTCTTCGCATTATCGATAAGTTCAGAACGCAGTACTTTCCGAGTTATCGTCGATTCAGACAAAACACGGTCCGCAACCGTTGCTGTATGTTTCGACGTACTCTTGGTAGTGTATTGGTCACCCATGGAATTTGTTCTCTTGGTCATACCGTCCGAAACTCAATGCCAAGGGACTTCATTTCAAGAACCGTGTTTGTCTTCAGCTGGTCGTTGCCTCCAAAGGCAGAATCGAGACAGATTACTCGTTGAGGCTGCAGCTCGGCCATACCGCGAAGGCATTCTTGTGTGATAGGGTTTGCTAGGCAGACGAAGAGCAACGCGTCCCGAGAAGTAACTGCGTAGAACTTTTGTTTGGCAACCGCTTTTTCTTCAATGGGAGCTGTGAGAGGCAGCCCCGCTTTTAGCATTAGTTCATAGAGAACATCTTGCTCGCCACGGTCTGGAAGAACGTGGTCCGCGAATAGTTTGAGTTGCTCCCGCAATCTTTCGGGTGTCACTTCTTCATTGCCATCCCATATCCTGAAATTGCTCTGGCTGAGCCTGAATTTGCGAAAGCCTAGCTTTGGCAGCTGTTCGCTTGAACCAACCCCTTCAAGTTTGCCTTCTTCACTTTCATTTATTTCATTGGTGACGTTCTTAAGTCTTGCCGCTCCCATATCAAAAATGGTTTCTAAGTCTTGCTCTGGCTTGGGCAGGGGCTCCGGGAGCTGAATTAAGATGAACCTACGATTACCTCCATCTTCTAGGTTTTGCTTGTAAATGGCATGTCCTGTTGCGGCACTGCCTCCAAAGAAATCCAAAACTATGTCATTATCTGACGGACGATTAGCAATCTGAAGCATGCGTTGGATGAGACGTATCGGCTTCACCGAATTTAAGACGTTCTCTGTATCATTAAAGTGGACATACTTCAGAAGTTCCTTCTTGGCTTCCTGCGTGTGCCCAACTTCTTTGTAAGACCATAGCGTTTGAGGAACCCTTCCTTCCTTAACTTCAGACAGAAAACGCTTGATAGCTGGTGAGTTGTTACCATCTGCCCCCCACCAGATTCTATTGTCTTCATCCATCTCCGCGAATTTCTTCTGGGAGACTCTCCAGTAGGTGCCTTTTGGAGGTCCTTTAATCTCGCGACCCGATGGACAATTAATTGCATACGTGCCTTGTGCATAATAGTTTCTCGCCGACAAATCACCTGCTTTCCACGGACCTCGTGGGTCATCATCAGGGTTTGAATATCTGGCTTCCATCTCAGCAGTCTTCGGAAGCGGCAAAGGGTGCCATTGCTCAGCATCACGAGCATAGACTAGCACGTAATCATGGTCTTCGGAAAAATGTTTCGCAGTATTCTTAGGCGAGTAAACTTTCTGCCATATTATCGAAGCTACAAAGTTCTCTGAACCAAATACTTCGTCCATAAGTAACCGAAGATTATGCTGTTCGTGGTCGTCGATGGACACGAAAATGACACCATCTTCTTTGAGAAGATTTCTGGCCATGAAGAGCCTAGGGTACATCATGTCGAGCCATTTTGAGTGATATCTGCCAGAGGTCTCGGTGTTGGTTGAAAGTCGAACGCCTCCATCTCCACTCTGACCTGAGTAGTTCAGATATTCCTCCAATCCTTCGCGAAAGTTATCTGGATAAATGAACTCGTTGCCTGTGTTGTACGGCGGGTCAATGTAAATCATCTTGACCTTCCCGTAGTAACTCTTCTGCAGTAGCTTAAGTACTTCGAGATTGTCACCTTCGATGAATAGATTGTCTGTCGTATCGAAGTTTATCGATTCCTGAGGGCATGGCACCAGTGTGCCAACGCTCGGTGTTTGTATCGCCCGAATCGCATCCGCCTTCCCCGCCCAACTAAGGCCATAGCGTTCGCGTCCTTCACCAACAAAGTCGCCCAAGGCGTTTCGTAAGCGGTCAAAGTCAATCTGCCCTTCGACAAACGCTTCAGGAAACAGCTCACGCAACTGCTCCGCCCGCTCACCAAGCACATCGATGGAAGTTAGGGGCATACGAGGGTCGACTTGAGTTTGTGAATCCATATTTGTCAGTTTCTAAGGGCGGAACTTACGGGATAGGGTATCGATTAGACAGTTCTTCGAGCGACATCCAGTGGTCACCCAGTTGCTCGTTGTTGATTGTTGAGTGAAAGTCATACTCTTCATAGCCAACACAGCTACCTTCTGAAGTAAGGCCGAACAGATAGCGATACATATTGGTTTCTGGCTCACCACTTACAGGATTCCGCTCTTCACGTACCCATTCGATTGCAACTGCCTTACCGTCAGCGAGCAGAAGGTTGCCTTGCCCACCTCCTATGTCTACTCCACTGCAAGCGATGAACAGTGTCTCCGGGTGAGAAGCGATGTGGGGAGCAAGAAGTGATGCATCCTCCGGCGTCAGCTCGTATACGCTACCCGTGCCTACTTCATCGCATAACAGCTCAAAAGATACAGTGTCGGCTATGAAATTTGGACTTTTCATGGCTATCGTGGCCTCACTCGCCGTGGCTTAGGAGACAATAACTTCTTGCGGATTCGTTCTAGTTCAGTTCGCTTGAACAAACGGTAATTGTTCACTGGATGCCGGTATTCGGTTATTTTACCGTCGCGTCCCCAATTCCGAATCGTATTAGGCGACACACTTAGGAACTCAGCGGCTTCAGATACCTGAAGAAAATCAGTTGTAGCGGGCATCGCTAGGCTTTCGTGGTCATGGGGCCAGCAGCATCCTGCAAACCTTACCAAACATCGACACACGCGAAAAGCAGTGTCTATACACCAGTCTTCTCTTAAAAGTGTATTTCTACGCTCACACCAAGAGCGGGGCTGAGAAACTGTCTAAAGGAACTGCCCGGAGATTCGCTCAGGAAGACCGACACCGCTGCAATCAGAAGAGAAGGTTGTGGCTTACACTTCTATCGACTGACGTGGAGGATATCTTGAACGCTCTAAGAATTGCGTCGAACTTCTCATCAAGCGTCTGTTCGAGCTTGCTTTGCACAGCATTGACATGCAGAATCACCTCTGTTGTTTGATTATCTATTTTGTCGTAGACATCCTGCATGAGCAGGTTCAACTTGCCCTCAAGTCGTTCCTTCGCTTTTTCTAAATCGCTCTTCGTTGCTGTGTCTTCTACATCGTTTGCCATGAATGAGAACTCTCATGGCCATCTTCCAAAGTCAAGCACGAAGAGATATCCTCTTCAAACGGCTTCACAATTTTTCTACGAAAGCGAATCACGTTTGTGCTGACCTTTGGTAACCCATGAGGCTTGCGTGCCTCGTTCACTACCCGATGCAACAAATTGCTTCGGTTTCTTGCACATTGCTGATTAGGCAACGCACCGCTACATCACTAGCGGCAGCAAAAGAGCTTCCCACGTTAGTACGAACAAGTTGCAACAAGAGTCTCGCGGCTAGAGTCAGAGACCCGGACCGTGTGGGGACGCATCCTCAGAGTGAACCTGGTACGTGGTGTCACCCACGCCACTTTCCTTTGCTGCTGATAACGCAGCAAAGATTTCAGCCCCGAAAAGCCACAAAGAGACAGGCTTACCGTAGTTCACTGGTTTTTCGCCACTTGCCGACGAGCTATTGCTCTGCAGCAAGCATTCTTGGCTAACGACTCTCTTGTCACTTACCGGTAAAGCAAGGGATGATGTTACAGATACAATCTCAGAACTAGCTGCGGAGCAGAGCCAAGTGCTTGAACTATTCAAGAAAGAGAAAGAGCGAGGGAAAGGCAATGAAGAGAGGGGCAAGCAAGAAACGGGCTTGAGTTCTCGTGAACCAGCTGGTGAAAGAGTACCGAAAGAACCACGTTCGAGAAGTTCACAGTCCCGACGCAAGATAAGTCCGAAAAACCCTGGAAGTGTTCGGTCTTCCACTACCGACCCTTGGGTGAACCATACGTTCAAAGTAAGAGACAGTAAGAGGGACCGGCTAACAAAGCTTTCATTGAGTAGAAAGCTGGCTGGTATAGAACCGAACAAAACTCAAGAACTCGTAGACATTGCACTTGATTACGTTTTCAACAACTTTGATTCAGGAATCAAAAAAGAAGCAAAAGCATAAATACTCGATGATGCTGTTTTTCTTACCTAATCGAGGCTTCAACAAGTGTGTAGATTGTCTTCCTAATATGTGACGGAATTAGGGTCCAATTCTGACAGATGAAATCAATCGAAGGGTACAGTTCGGACTGATTTACGTCGTCAGATTGTGCCTGTAGCAGACAGTTAGGGCACAGGTTCCGCTGCCTATCCGCTGCCAACTGAAATGAAGAATCCGCAACCCCTTGCTCAGCAAGAGGTTGCGAAGTGGAGGCGGCGGGAATCGAACCCGCGTCCCGTGGCATCTCCACGTAAGCTTCTACGTGTGTAGTCGGAGGATTTAGGTTCGCCTGAACGCCGCCCTCTCCGGCACGGCTACGCGCAGACTAGCTGGGAACTTGTTTAACTGTTAGCGTGCTCAGCAGTGACTAGCAGCGATCCGAATTTGGTGACGGACGTCCGGGCCAGTTCGGCTCCAGCCCTTAGTCCGGGATGCCTATCTCTAGGCAGCCAAAGCATAATTGCCGTTGGCAACTAAAAGTTTGATCAGCTTTTTACGTGGCCCACTGATCAACCACGACACGCCACTCACGCTTCGGCTACCCGGTCGAACCCTGTTCGCCCCCCGAAAACGGTGTGATCTCCTATTCTATTCGGCAACTTTCACTAAGGAAAGGAACCAAACCTTCCGTTTTCTCCTCGACAGCAACTGCTCCCCGCAGGTTCGCGCCGCTGTTCGACGCCGTTAGAAGATGACCATTCATCCGGTCCTGGTGATACCAGCTGCTTCGCGTCCCAACAGTTTCTATCGAGACGGACGATTTCAGAGGCTCTCGACCACCTCGCCGCCATCGCGGGTGACCAGACGACGAAGCGTGGTTGGCGCGAGTGAGTCACTTAGGAAATCGACGTGACCATCGCAATAGACGACGTTGACACCACCCGGATGAAAACCGAACACCTCGTCGTTTGGCCCACAGTTATTCTGAGACCATGGGCAGGTTGGCGGCCCGCCAGCTGGGTTGGCGTTGTTGTTAATTGGCTGAGAAACACCAAACGCGTTATCAGGCTCTGCCCAGCGCCACAGTTTCCTCAACTCTCCGTCGTACGGTTGGTTGGGCGCATTGTAGGTGTAAGTGCTATTGGTGACCATTTCTTCGTTGCGGCCAACATCTTCGGTAACTGCAAGCGTATTGCTGAGTCCGTCAGTAATCCGCCGACTCTCAGTCCCCCCCACGACGAGTGCTCCATCCGCGCGCGTGAAGCTATCCTTCACACCCGTTTCAGGATGAATGTCTGTGTAGTAGGTGGCACCGTAATCGACCGTGCCGTACCCTTCTTCGTCGTTTAACTGAGGCCGGTAACTGTTGGAGGGGCAAAAGTAAATCTGAATTGTGTTTTTTGCCGCTTGGATGTTTTCCGGCGTGGCCAAATAGGGCACGCTGAAGTCGAACTGCTGCTTGATATTGGCCTGCTCGATGTTGGGAAGGATGTAAGAAAAGAAGGAATGAGTATCGAAAGTCGTCGACGCTTTCGTTGCGGGGAAGTCGGGCGGATAGGACGTGCCTTGGCCGCTTGACGGGAATTTCCGATTCGAACCTTCATAGTTGTGCATGGCCAGTCCCATCTGGCGCAAGTTGTTGGTGCATTGGCTTCTTCGTGCAGCTTCCCGCGCCGCCTGCACGGCGGGCAAGAGTAAGCCGACTAGGACACCGATAATGGCGATTACCACCAATAGCTCGACGAGTGTAAACGCGCGCAGGGTATTACTCGTTCTGGCCATCTCCCACGGAGAACTGAATGCATTCTTTCTCATACTCGTTCCATTTTGCCCAGATCCAATCTCACCTGAGACACGCATGGCATAATCATGCTGTTCGTGGCTCGCACTGGAATATTCTACGCAATTTAGCATTTGTGGCTCTGTGAAGCACACCACAATCTAGTCCATGCGCCGCACGGCAATGCCAGCAACGCGAAGATACCGCAGAATCGCAGACGACCCTAGGCCACATCGATGTGGTGATGGACCGGCGACTTCGCGCAGAGAAGTGCTAGCGCAAAGAAGTAAACTGAAATCTCACTGGTGTTTAGCGAGAGCGATTGGCACGCATTCCACCGACGAGACTGCCGAACGCAAGCAATAGCAATGTTGTCGGTTCAGGCACGGTGACCGCACTCTTCATCACTTCGTAGATTGCCGTATTGTCGATGTAGCTGCCGTCGAAGCCGCTGTTTTCCAGTCCGTAGCCCGCCACCATGTCTTCGTCGATGCCGATTACTTTCGAGGCGAAGCGCTCGGCACCCGCACCCTGCGCGTATAGCGGGACCAGACTATTCGTGTGACTGCCTGACTGCCAGCTGTGTCCTGGGATCACGCCTGCTCCGTTGTCGACAAGTAGGTCGAAGTCACCGCCTGGACCCCAAAGATCGCCCGTTTCGTGATCGGACACAATGATCAACAGTGTTTCACTCCAGGTTGGGTCTTTTGCATTGATCCAATCGACCGTGGCCTGCACCGCGTCATCGAAATCGAGATGTTCTTCGATGTGTCGTGGCAAATCGTTGTCGTGCCCAGCCCAGTCGATCGCTCCTCCTTCAATCATCACCGCAAATCCCTCGTCGTTTTGAGACAATACGTTGAGCGCAGCGGTGGACATCGTTGCTAGAGTGGGAACATTCGGATTGAATGCATCTCCTGAGGGGTTGCTCGGGTCGGCCGGTGTGTTGGACCGACGGTACTGAAGCGTCTCGTTGGCTTGGGCGATGCCGAGCAACTTGGTGGGCACGTCTTGCCCAGCCGCGATTGCTTCGAAGTCCGCCTTTTCATCAATAAATGTCCAACCGTTTGGCGGTGAACTGCCGACGATGTCTGCCCAGGCTATGTCTCCCCCCGCGTAACGAGTTGTTTGTTGTGTGTCCATGTCGCCGTTGTTGTCGTAACGACCGTGGCCGGCTCCCATCAGCACGGTAAAGTTGCCGTGATAGTTCATGGCATCGTAATTGTTGTTGTCGCCTGCCTGAGGATTGCTGCTACTGTTAAGCCTGTCTTCCAGCGCGTTGGATCCGTAGATGCCCTCGTAAGCGATTGCCGCGTAATTGTTCCGGCTGCTGTTGTGGGCGTACACGGCGGCCGGCGTCGCATGGCTGATTTCCACGCTACTGACGGCACCAATGCTCTTGCCCGCCACTGCTGCCTCTTCGAAAAAATTCGTGAGTGGCTCACCGTCAGCACTGATATTGATGCGGCCGTTACGAGTCTTCTCGCCAGCAAACATCGCCGTAGCCGCCGATGCCGAACCGGTCGCGCCGCGGCCGTTGTACCGCCCACTTTCCCAAAAGAGAACTGGGTCGTAGCCATTCGGGTTGTTAGCTGAGTTGGTTTGCACTCCGAATTGATAGTCGAACGACTCGTAAACAGCTGGTGTGCCACGGTAGTACTTGGTTGCAGTCACCGAGTTAAATCCTTGCCCATCCGCGACCATCAAGATCACGCGCTTTGCAAGCGACGCGTGAGCTGTGATCGTCGTTGGTCCGTGAAACACCATAAACGCGGCAGCGCAGTAGAGCATGCGGCGGAGAAAGTCGCGTCGAACTTGAATGATGTTGATCGTTGTTGAAATGCCTAGGTTTGCCATCGACGCGATTTCTTTGAACATTGAAAAGTCTTCTGTTGGACCGTCGCTCAGCTCCAGCGCACAAAAAAACACCTATTGAAAATCGCACCACCAAAGGAGTGCCAATTTCAATAGGTGTTCACTGCGTTAGCGTGCGTACTAAAGTGGACGGAAGATTTCAGGAAGAGTGCCTACGCCACCAGTCTACTGACCCGACCAGGCGATTGCAACGTTTTCGAGTCCAATTTGATTCCGATCGGGAAAAGATCGGTTCTACCAGGTGCCACCGGCGAGTTCGTGAGGGCCTGTCGAACTTTCCTTCACACGCGTACCGGCGATAATGACAGTGCTTAGCTGTATTGGTTGTGCCAAGCTCATTAAATCACGGTGACCGCGGGAATGCTGAAACCTCTGGAAGTAGCTTGCTGCATTCTGATCGCTGTGGTGACCGCAGCCGCGACGGTGATGTTGGCACTACGCCTCGCTGCGACACGACCGAGCGGATGGCTTACGGCAAGTGAATGTGTCCTGATTGCAATCGTCTGCGGATTCGCTGTGGCACTCGCATCGTGGTTTGTGGCCGCGAAGATCCACCGCAGAATTGGCTACCGTCGGCAAGCTGTTCTGACGGCTCTGACTCCGCTCGTTGGATCTATCGTACTAGTGGCTGCGCTGCTTTGGCCAACAGGGAAATCACTGCTGACGGCAATCCGCGATGACAATGTCGCTAAGGTTCGATGGGTTTTGCGAAGCGGTGTCGATGCCAATACTCCGGAGTACTGGGGGTGGCATCACCTGCGGGGGAGCTATGCTATCACACTTGCAGCCCGCCACGGAAACGTGGAAGTAATTCGTCTGCTACTAGATCATGGGGCTAAAATTGATCCTCCAGAGGACTCAGGCCCACTACTATCAGCGGCGACCCAAGGTCATCTCGAGGCAGTGGAGTTGCTCTTGCAGGCTGGGGCCAATGTGAACCAACTCTTCGGCAGCGGTCGCATGAAGCGAACGGCGTTCAGCGCCGCCGCAGTGAACGGTCATTTTGATGTCGCTGACCTGTTGGTCGCATCTGGAGCGAATCCAAATCTGGGCGACGTCTCTTTCGCCGGTAGCTCGTCCGACATATCGAGACTCCGGTATTTAGCGAAAAGAAATGTGAACTTGCAGGAGTGTTTGATTTCAGCTGCCCGATCTGGAAATGTTCAGGGTGTAAAGTTCTTGTTGGGCATTGGATGCGATGCAAACTATCAAACGCATTCAGGCGAGACCGCATTGAAAGTCGTCGAAGGCAAGTTGCACGCCATGGAGACCTCGTTAGCAACAGCCAACGACTGGACACCCGCTGCAGGTTGGGCCAAGCCAGAGATCCCGACGGAGCAGGAGCATAAGGCGAGACTTTCTTCCTATGTCACGATTCGAAGGATCCTGCTGCAAGCATCGGAGGCGGGTCCTGGATCTAAAATGAAGCAGAAGGAAACTGCACGGGCGCCACACAATCACTACAATAAATTGCCGGAGGTGGAAGTAAACGCCGAGTGAGGAACTCGATGTCGGAGAAACCGTTGAACAGGGGACGCTTTCAGTTTCGAATTGTGGACCTGTTGTGGGCCACCGTCGCGGTGGCACTGATACTCATGGCGGCTAGAGAAGGCCAGATTAGGGGTACGTCTTACTCTCCCATAATGCTCGTCTTACTCGCCGGCCTGTTGGGAGCAATCACAGGTCGCCTGGTGTTCGACGCCTCATACCTCGGACTGGTGGGAGGAACCTTGTTTGGCGTACTCGGCTACCTTATGGCGGGGCTACTATGGTCTCTAGGCATCAGAATAGCCGATAAGGTGCTCTTTTTCATTTGCGTCAGCGCTGGAGGCGTCGTCGGTGGTCTGATTCCCGTGCTATCGCGATGGCGATGCGCCTCGTTTCGAAGTCGGATGAGCATCCTGGCGGTGTGCGTCGGCTTGATGATTTTCTCCGTTTTCAGGTGGTGGACTTTCCGTGAGCAATCTCGCACGGTGGCGGAATTGCGGGCTGCCGGAGCCTTTGTCGATTACTCGGACAACAACCCATTGCCGATGCTGTTCGACTCAGGTCGGATGGTATCGTCCTCCGAGTGGTTGCGAACTGTACTGGGTTGGAGGGTCGTCAGGAGCGTTTCTTTAACGGAAAAGGTTGGCCACCGATACGTTTGCAAATTGTTAGCCAACGAACTGCCTTTCGTGGAGGATTTGCGACTCCACGCAAACTGTATTGATGAAGAAACCTTCGAATTCCTGAATTCTAGAAAACTGGCGAAACTAGACCATCTTCGTTTCACAGGTCGCGGATTTGATGATGCGTCACTCGCACGCGTTCATCCGCTCCGTGGTCTTGTCTTACTTGATCTAGAGGGTACCTCGATAACCGACGAGTCTATCGAGCACATTATCAGTTTTCCTCAGTTGAACTTCCTGAGTGTTCGCGACACCAACGTGACCACGACTGGTGTCAAACGCCTGGGCTCGAAGCTTGGCCGCGTTTGGTCCTCGAATTAGGTAGGAATTCGGCGCGACGCCTGCTTAGCGAGGAGCATCGACTGATAGCTCTGCAGCAACTTGATTGAGGGTGCCGGTAGATGCTGAGGCAATCCATTCGCCATCAGCAGAGTGAACCACTGCACTTGGAAAAATGTCAACAGATTCCGACCGCGGCGATCCCGAGCGCTGACGAAAAACTGCGATGTTGTGGTGTCACCGGGTACCACGGACTGGCGCTGGCCGTGCAGTGTGACGAAGTCATCAGAGGCATCGTGATTGCGTTTCGCGTACTATTTGCCGCGGCTGCTCAGCCCTGTAGGCGATGCTACCAACCTGAGCTACCAAGCCCACAAAAGCGAGCTTGTGGTTGATTTTTCGTAACGCACAGGAAAGGCGGCCAAAAGTATTGCTCGCATTGAGCTCACCGATGTTGATAATCGAAGTCGTGCGAGGCGGCGAGTGCGACGCCGCTCGGAAAGCCAAGGCGAGTCGACGCGCGCAGAAAGCCGCAGTTTGCAAAAACGAGTGACTATTGCGTGCCAAGAAAATAGGAGATGCCACGAATCAAGGAGTTTGCCGTGATCACACGGCGCAAAACTGATGACTTTTGCGGCGAAAAACGCGTTTGCGAAACACGTGCAAGCCAGCAAAAACCTCAACGGAGGGGTTTGGCAACAAAGTGGTCTCGGTCTCACAGACTGGCGGACGGAGACTCAGCGGCCAACCGACCGGCAGGCCGCGGTGATCGTTACGACGAGGCTGATCAGCAGCAGGCTGCCCGGTTCGGGGACGGCGGTCGCGGACAGCGTTTGCAAAGCGCCGTTGAGCCCGCGTCCGTATTGGTCCTGCCAGTGCCCGAGGTCGACGTCGTGGGTGGTGCCGTTGCCATCGGCGTCGCCGCCGCCACGTTGCCACAGCAGGAAGTCGGTGCCATCGACATCGTCGTCCGCGTCGAAGTCGGCGTCGATTTCGATGTCGGGTACGGTCAGTTCTTCCGAGAGGGCGTAGACGGGCAACTGGGTTAAGGTCGACGGTTGCAAAATGGTGAGCCACTGCGGGCCAAGAACTGTGGGGCGTCCGCACCAAGCGAAGCCGCTGACGTCACCCAAGGTGCGATTCGTGGCGCGTAGCCCTGTGGGTGTGGAGCCGGTCCAGGCGTCGATCGTGTTTTCGTTGCCGAATTCGTCGTACCTGGGGAAGCCGTCGATGCTGCCATCCCACAGATCAACGAATCCGTCGGCCACCTTCTCCGAGCCCGTGGAGCGGGTGTTGTATACGGGAGTGCTGAGGCTGATGGACGCGTTCACGCGTGCATCGATCGACGCGGTCGAGGCGATCGCCTTCCAAGTGATGCCTTCGCTGGCGCCGATGCCTGCCGCATCGGCAGCCGCCTGGACGAAATCGTTGTAGTAGTCGATGCTGCTAGAGAGGGCGTTGGTAAAGGTGCTGGAGTTGAACACCAGATGGTAAGAATCCCCCGGCTGTAACCCCGCTGGTACCGGAACCTCGGCGTTCACGTCAAAAGGCGTGGTCGGGGTCAGTGCTGCGATGGCGGAAAGAATGAGTATGCGACAAGTCATCGGTGTACGGCCTCTGCGGTGCGGGGTAAGCTTCAGGATAATCGATGGTCAGGCACGGGGAAAGAAATTCGTGCGAATCGGCGCTATGTGATTAGCGGCGGCAGACGGGTCAATTAATGCTGCAGCGCGCCTTCGAGCTGCTCTTGCCACTGGCGCACAAGCTGCTGAACTTCCAGCGGTGTGAGGCTGTTCAGATCGGTCGTGCGGATTATATCGAGCAACGGGTGATCGGCCGTTTCGAAGAGCGTGAGCTGCAGGGAATGGCCATTGGGCGGCGTGGCATGCTGCGGCCCGTCCGAGCGGAGGCGTACGGAGCTGCTTGAGGCAGATCGCGTTCCGCCGTCGTGCTGGCTTTCCAGCTCGGCAAGGATTTGCTTGGCACGCTCGTTGACCTCCCGCGGTACGCCTGCGAGCTGCGCGACATGGATGCCGTAGCTTTTGTCGGCGGCACCGGGGACGATTTTATGCAAAAACACCACATCGCCTTCCCACTCCTTGACCGCGACGTTGAGGTTGGCGACGCCGGTGAGTGAGTCGGCCAAGTCGGTGAGTTCGTGATAGTGGGTAGCGAACAGCGTACGGCAACCGATCGCATCGTGTAGGTGCTCGACGACCGCCCAGGCGAGCGACAGCCCGTCGTAGGTGCTGGTGCCACGACCGATTTCGTCGAGGATCACCAGGCTGCGGTCGGTCGCGGTGTTGAGGATCCGCGCAGTCTCGGTCATCTCGACCATGAACGTGCTGCGTCCGCGGGCAAGGTCGTCGCTCGCACCGACGCGCGCGAAGATCCGATCGGCGATGCCGATGGTTGCTTTGCTGGCCGGCACGAAACTGCCGATTTGGCCCATGAGCGTGATCAGCGCGACCTGGCGAATGTAGGTGCTTTTACCGGCCATGTTGGGGCCGGTGATGAGCAGCTGCGAGTTGTGCGTCGCGAGTTGCGAGTCTTCGTCAACTGCCGCGCGGTCTGCGACTTCTGAGCTGCAGCTCACGCTATTTGGTACGAACGTGCCTTCGGGCTCGGTGATATCGAGCACGGGATGCCGTCCGTCGACGATGTCAAGAATCGGTTGGTCGACGACCGTTGGTCGCACGTAGTTGCGCGAGCGGGCCAGCTCGGCGAGCGACGCGAGCACGTCGATCTCAGCCAGTGCGACGGCCGTCGTCTGTAGACGACTTGCCGCCTGGGCGACCAGCTCACGCAGCTGCGAGAAGATTTCCAGTTCGATCGACAGGGCGCGTTCCTCGGCGGCGAGGACTTTTTCTTCGTATTCCTTGAGCTCGGGCGTGATGTAGCGTTCTGCGTTCTTGAGCGTTTGTTTGCGAATGAACTCAGCCGGAACTTTTTCGCGATGGGCGTGTGTGACTTCCAGGTAGTAGCCAAACACCTTGTTGAAACCGACCTTGATGTTGGGGATACCGGTCTCGTCCATGGCCTTGGCCTGGTAGTTTGCCATCCACTGCTTGCCACCTTGCATCAGCTCACGCTGCTCATCAAGTCCGTCGTGGAAGCCGGCGCGAATGAAGCCGCCATCGCGCGCGGTGAGTGGGCAGTCGTCGTCGAGCGCCGCCTCCAACTGGCCGCGGATGTCGGCGCAGAGGTCGATTCTCGCTTCAAGTTGCTGCAGCCGGCCTGCTTGGCGCCCGGTGAGCTTTGCCTTGACCTTGGGCAGACAGGCAAGCGTCCGCGCGACGAAGCTGAGATCGCGTGGCGTGGCGCGCCCCGTCGTGACTCGAGCCAGCAGGCGCTGCATGTCGTAGGTAGCACGGAGCGACTCGCGCAGCTCGGCGGTGAGCGATGCCTCGGCATGCAGCTCGTCGACCGCGTCGAGACGCGCATTGATCGATGGGGCATCGGTCAGTGGATTGGCCAACCAATCGCCCAGCAGCCGTGCGCCCATCGAAGTGACGGTACGATCAATCACGCCCAACAGCGAGCCATCGCGACGGCCGTCTCGCAAGGTTTGCGTGAGTTCTAAGCTGCGGCGCGTGGCTTCGTCGATCTCCAGCGTTGAACCGATGCGGTGAGGCAGCAATCGATCGACGTGCGCGAGCGACGCCTGCTGGGTCTCATTCAAGTAGTCGAGAATTGCACCAGCCGCTTGGAGTGCCGGTTGGTCGTGCGTTTCGAATCCAAACCCGTCCAGCGATTGGGTGCCGAACTGCTTGGTTAGCGACGTCATCGCTGCTTCATGACCGAAAGCCCAGCCCGGGCGTCGCGTCACCATGCGGTTTTCGATCCATTCGGCCGGCAGGTCGGGTGCGTCGTCGGGGAGTAAAATCTCCACCGGCGCGACGCGCGCGAGCTCGTCGCCGAGCTTCTCGCTGGGTAGCAAACCGGCCTCGAATCGACCGGTGGAGATGTCGATCCAGGCCAGACCGCATTGTTCACCCGCGCAGACGGCGAGCAGGAAGTTGCTCTTCGCGGGATCGAGTAACGCATCGTCGGTCACGGTGCCACGGCTGACGATGCGCGAGATCTCGCGCTTGACGAGCCCCTTCGCCTGTTTGGGATCTTCAACCTGTTCGCACACGGCCGCGCGCATCCCGGCCGCGATGATCTTAGCCAGATGCCCATCCAGCTGATGGTGCGGAAAACCCGCCATCGGTATTGGCCGTTTCCCGTTGCTGGGGTCACCTTTATCGCGGCTTGTCAGTGACAGGCCCAGCACGCGAGCCGCTGTCTGGGCGCCCTCAAAGAACAGCTCGTAGAAGTCGCCCATCCGAAACAGCAG
>JANQQA010000134.1 GCA_028285205.1 Bythopirellula sp.
GTCTTGGAGCTGACACATAGAGGTTTCGTGCGTGCTGGTGCGAAGCTTCAGGGAAGCGACCGAGAGCGGTTGGCCACGATCTCGACGGATCTTGCCGGACTTTACACAGCATTCAGCCAGAACGTGCAGAAGAGCACGGAGGCTTTCTCGTTAGAGCTTAGCACGGAAGAGGACAAAGCCGGGTTGCCTGGATTCGTTCTCAGTGCATCAGCTCAGGCGGCGAAGGATCGGGGAATAGAAGGGCACGTTATCACGCTGGCGCGATCCTCCTTCGAACCCTTCATGACGTTCAGCACACGCCGAGATCTGCGTAAGAAGCTATATATGGGCTGGACAAACCGAGGAGACAATGACGACGACTTCGACAACGAAGAGAACATTCGGAAGATCCTTAAACTGCGTTTGGAATACGCTCAGCTGCTCGGCTACAAGGATTTTTCTTCCTATCGAACTGCGGACACGATGGCCGGTACTCCGCAAGCCGCGAAGGATCTCCTGGACGAGGTTTGGGTAGGAGCCTTAGCCAAAGCTAACGATGAAATGAATCGGATCCGCAAGATCATGCTTGAGGAAAACGCGAAACACGAACTCCGGCCCTGGGATTGGTGGTACTACGCCGAAAAGGCCCGAGCCGCGTCTTACGATCTCGATGAGGACGCAGTGAAAGCTCACCTTTCGCTCGATAACGTTTTGCGAGCCCAGTTCGCGGTGGCGCAGCGGCTATTTGGCATCACGTTTAGCGAACGTAACGACATCTCAACCTATCACCCGGATGTCAAAGTATGGGAGGTGAAGAACGCCGCCGGTGATCACGTTGGCCTATTCTATGGCGATTACTTCGCCCGCCCCGGCAAACGCGGCGGCGCCTGGATGAGTGCACTGCGTTCGCAGCACAAGTTGGGTGAAGGAGCGACGCCGATCATCATGAACAATTGCAACTACAACAAGCCTGCCGAAGGGAAACCCGCGTTGATCTCAATGCGAGAGGCCGAGGTGATTTTCCATGAGTTTGGGCATGGCTTGCACGGTCTGCTTTCGAATGTGAAGTTCAGTTCAATATCGGGTACGTCCGTTGACTACGATTTCGTCGAGTTTCCAGCTCAGCTCTTTGAACACTGGATGCGCGAACCTGAAGTTATCAAAGAATTTGCGCTCCACTACGAGACGGCAGAGCCGATGCCGACCGAGCTCATCAAACGCTTAAAGGCAGCCGCCAACGCGCAATCAGGCTTTGATAACGTCGAGTACATCGCATCGGCATTCGTCGACTTGGCATTTCACCGCATCACCGATCCAGCAGTGCTAGACAGCCTGGACATCAATTCCTTTGAAGACGGTGTGCTTTCGCAAGCTCGCATACCCAAGGCGATTGAGATGCGGCACCGCTCCCCGCACTTTGGACATTCGTTTTCAGGGGAGCTCTATGCAAGCGGATATTATACGTACATGTGGGCTGGTGTCCTCGACAATGACGGCTTCGCAGCGTTTGAAGAGTCGGGCAACATCTATGACAAATCACTTGCCAGCAAGCTGTATGAGTTTGTCTATTCCGCTGGAAACAAGCGCCCGGCCATGGAAGCTTATATCGGATTCCGTGGTCGTGAACCAAGCACTGCTCCCCTACTCCGCAACCGTGGATTGGAATCGAGCCAGCAAGATTGATCCTGAATTCGGCTCACTTCATCCCTCCGCATCTCAAAGTGTGAATCGAATCCAGTGCGGTTGAATGCAGTTGAGCTTCTCGAGAGTTTGCCTGCGTTTCTTGTTCTTCGAGAACTGCAACGGCATTGAACAAACCCGACTCATTGAAAAACCATGGCGCTAAACTGGAACAGTCAGAACTTGACGCGTGGATGGCAGCAATCCATCACGGCGTTTTATTATGGGCTGGGGATGACCGAAGCCGATTTTGACCGGCCGCAAATTGGTATCGGAGTACCTTTGCTGGACGGCAATATCTGCAATATGCATGCTTATGACCTTGCCAAGTTGATTGCTGAGGGGTGTGGCGACGCCGGGCTGATTGGGTTCCCGTTCGGAACGCCGGCCGTCAGCGACAACATCACGCAAGGTCACGAGGGTGGCAACGCGAGCCTGCCTTCCCGAAACATGATCGCGAACGCGGCTGAGTGCGCGGTCAGTGCCCATGGCTATGACGCTTTGGTCGGTCTCCATCACTGCGACAAGAATGGCCCCGGTTTCGCCATGGCACTGGCTCGACTGAACTACCCGGGACTGATCGTTAGTGGCGGTAGTATTATGCCTGGCTGCCACAACGGCCGAGATGTCACGATTTTGGATGTTTATGACTCCCAAGCTGCCGCTGCCGTTGGGGCTATCGAGCAATCCGAGGCCGAAGAGATCCGTCGCAAAGCTTGTCCAGGTGCGGGTGGCTGCGGAATTGCTGCTTCGTTCAATACTTGGGGGATTGCGATGGAGTCCATTGGTTTGATGCCACCTCAAAGCAGCTCCATCCCGGCGATAGACGATGCAAAGCAGCAGGAGTGCCGCGAAACTGGTGGTCTGGTTCGCAACCTATTGGAGCAACAAATCCGTCCACGCGATATTCTCACGCGACGTGCCTTCGAGAACGCGGCAGCCACCGTTGCCGCGATCGGAGGATCGACCAACGGCGTTCTGCACTTGCTTGCCCTAGCCCGAGAAGCGGAAGTGGAGTTCAGCCTGCGCGATCTGCAGGAGATCTTTCGACATACGCCTGTCGTCTGTAGTTTTGCTCCGCGCGGCGACAAGACGATGGTCGACTTGCACCGCATCGGTGGAACATCTCTACTACTCAAACACCTGCTTCGCGCCGGCATCTTGGACGGCAGCCAGCTAACCGTGACAGGACGATCGCTGGCCGACAACCTTGCCGCTATCGGCGAGCCGCCGGCTGGTCAAGAACTGCTGGCTCCGGTCGACTCACCTTACAAACCATTCGCCGATATTCAGATTTGTTTCGGGAACCTTGCGCCGGAGGGTATCGTATTCAAGGTTTCGAGTATGAACGAACCGCGATTTCGTGGCACAGCCATTTGTTTCGACGAGCCGAGACAAGTTGTTGAAGCGGTTGAAGCCGGACGCATCAAGCCGGGCAGCGTGATCGTGCTAAGATACCTCGGTCCGGTTGCCAGCGGGATGCCGGAAGTGCTTGTTGCGTCGGCGGCACTGTCGGTGCCCGAGCTGGATGGCAAGGTAGCTTTGGTTTCAGATACTCGTGTCTCTGGTGTATCGCATGGAGCGATCGGAGTGCACTGTTCACCTGAGGCGATTGTCGGTGGGCCAATCGCTCTGGTCGAAGACGGAGATGAAATCTCATTCGATTTGCAAGACGGTTCGATTTCGCTTGTGGTCAGCGACGAAGAACTCTCTCGCCGGAGAGCCAATTGGTCCCGCCCCGAATTGAAAACCAAGCGTCGCGGCTACCTAGCCGACTTTTCTGCCACGGTAGCTCAAGCCAACGATGGCTGTGTCAGTCGAGCCCTTTGGCCCGATTGCGAGTGAGTTGGTTAGGAAAGTCCTCGGAAGGTTGCCAAACCGACGGCTCGTAGGGGAGCCGCGTAACCTCTGAGGTCCGAGTCCCCGATGCGACTATACCTGGTGTCAGCAAACGGACAGACTCGCTCTTATCGGAAGTTCATTTTCTCCATGAAGTCCGGATGGCGTCGCCCCATACTCTTTAGCCACCTGCAATTGCTATGGAACCTCGGAGTTTATGCCTACCTACGTAAGTGTCGGCGAACTGAGCTCTTCCCCATCTCTAGGTAGATCGAACTGAATCCATTCTGAATTCAAATGAACGTCGACTGAATCGAGTCGGGCAGGCCCCAAGTTCTTGTACGCATGCGGCACATTCGCCGGACCGATAACTAGCGAACCTGCTACCGCCTTAAACGTTCTGTCGCCAACGGTGAATTCCGCTTCTCCTTCGATGATGTGAAAAATCTCGTCGTAAGGATGAACGTGTAGGTTTGGCCCTTCACCCACCACGTCGGTGCTGTAGCGAATAATGACGCAGTTCGTTCCGTATTGATGACCTTCCATTGAGCCCAACGGCGGGTCCTGTCGCTTCAACCATTCCTCGGGGCCGATGTAAACAGGCTCGATTTGACTTGGCTTTGGCATCGCAATCTCCTTTATTTGGTGCTTTTCTTCTTCTGTGAAACGATTGGAGCAGCTCGAACGAACTCTCTTGCCGCAGCTCCTCGATCATCCATTTGGCCATCGCCCGACACGAAACCGGTATCCAGGAATTGAATCCGTCAGACCAATCCAGGGCAGCCGCTGGCTTCTCGTCGATACCACGCACGTTTACTCCGCCACGAACGCACCCGGCCAGTTCTCCCTGGCATCCACGTGAGCGATCGCATCACGTAGCTTGGTTCGGCACCAAGATAGCCAAGAGCTTCTGGTAAGCCGATGATAGGTAGAGGTGCAGGGCCGTGCCGGTAACAATATTACAACGGCTGAAAGTCGATAGCCACCGGTTTCGTCGACGAGCAATTGTTGTCAGTAAGCGGTTCTTCAAACAGGCCGGTCAATCGGTTGCCTGCGACATCTTCACGCAGCGGGCTGACTGTAATCGTATATCCAGCCAAGTGTCGAGAAACAATGAAACGAAGAGACTTCTTAAAACTAACTGGGATTTCTGTCGCCACGATGCCCAGTACGGCACGTTGGACCTTAGCTGAAGACAATCGAAAGAACAAAATGCCGGATTACGGGAGTACGGGCGTCAAGCTGATTACGGACTCGACGCCAGCCGCCGACGGCTTCTATTTTCCAGCCGAGTGGGAGGAGCATGAAACCACCATCATGGCGTACCCTCCGCCACAGAATTGGAGAGCACTAGAAATACCTCTCAAGGATGTCTACGGGCAGTGGGCCGAAGTTGCCAACACGATTGCCGAATACGAGCCTGTGCTAATGGCAGTACGTCCGCAGGAAAAGCGGATTGCGAAACGCGTTCTCAGTGGAGAAATAGAGTTGGTCGAAGTTCCACTCAACGATGGTTGGTCACGCGACTCTGGTCCTTTGTTCCTCGTGAATGACGAGGGGGACCGTCGCGTTGCCGGATTCACGTTCAACGGTTGGGGGGCGAAATTCCCGCCCTACAAGGACGACGCATTGCTCAAGGCAAGACTCTGCAAACATCTCGACGCGGCAATGTATCCGATTGACGTCGTTCTTGAAGGAGGAGCCATTGCCGTCGATGGCGAAGGCACGCTCATCACAACTGAGCAATGCCTGCTGAACGCGAACCGAAACTCCGCTTCGAAGGCCGAAATCGAAAAGCTGTTGAACCAGTCCTTCGGTACAACCAAGGTAATTTGGCTAGGCAAAGGGCTCGAACCCGACCCGATTACCGATGGACACGTTGACGGTATCCTTGCCTACGCAGCCCCTGGAGTCGTGTTGCTTCACACGACTGACGAGCGAGACGACCCGAACTACGACATCTGTCAAGACGCTAAACTGCGATTAGAGCAAGCTCGTGACGCTGAGGGACGAAGGCTAGAAGTCATCGAGGTGCCGCTAACTTCTGAAGAACTTTGCCATATGAATTTCTATATCGGCAACGGTTGCGTCATTGTACCAACCACCGGCAAGCGTCGAGTAGATGCAGAACCAATGGCGATTCTACGCGAAGTCTTCCCAAGACATGACGTTGTGGGAGTCGATGGAACCGTACTCGGTGCCGGTGGCGGCGGAATTCACTGCATCACTCAACAAGTTCCGAAGGTTTAAGCGAGGCATGGACGAAACTAGGCGATGACGAGGAGAGGGTGATCCTCGACAAGTAGACCATTGTTGAGACAAGCAGAGTCAACTGGTTGCAGTTCTTCACTCCAGCAGCGATCGAACAAGAGTTGTCAGATGCCGGGCGACGCATCGAGTCGATCTATTCTGACGTAGCGGATGGACTCTATACCGCAGCGGGTGACGAGTTCGCTGCCGTCGCAGTGCGAGAATAGGGCCGGCTCCGTGATGAAGAACCCTAGGCACCGTTGTTTCGTTGCAGCGGCGCCATAACGACGGAGCCGACTAAAGCCAGGTGCGAATGCTTCTGGCTTTCTCGAAGAAGGGATCGGTACCATCGATTTTGTGAAAGAGGAGTTTCGATGAAATCCATGTTTCGATCTGCATCATCCAAAGCGGTGATGCTCGAGTGGTACGAACGGTTCCATTGCCGCTTGCAGGTCCCGACCGAGCGTCTGACGGTGACCACGCGCTGCGGAGACACTCACGTGCTGGTCGGTGGTCGCAGCGATGGCCCCGCCGTGGTGCTGTTGCATGGTGCCATGGCCAGCTCTGCCCATGTGATGGTCGAAGCGGCGCCGATGCTTGATTTGTTCCGCGTTTATGCGGTCGATATTGTCGGACAGTCACCAATGAGCGCCGACTATCGCCCGTCGGTCACCGGTTCGGAATATGGCGACTGGTTGATTGATGTGATGGACGCGCTTGAGTTGCCCAGTGCCCATCTCATCGGTGTAAGCTGGGGTGGTTATGTGTCGTTGAAGCTGGCCACGCTCTCGCCTCAGCGCATCGAACGATTGGTCTTGATGGTGCCAGCGGGCGTGATCAAGACGCCACCCTGGTCGGGCTTCGTTCGGATGGGGCTGCCGTTTCTGTTATTTCGGCTAAATCCCAGTGAACATCGGCTGCAGGCGTTTCTGAGAAACCTGCTGACCACGACCGACGACGATTGGGCTGCCTACCTGCGTGACGCGCTGCAGTCGTTCAGTCTGGACATGCGCGTCCCGCCGCTCATTCGACCGGATGAACTGAGCGACTTGACGGCGCCAACGCTGGTTATTGCTGCTGCTGGTGACGCGAGCTTCCCGGGTGCCAAGTTACTCGTGCAAGCCCGTAAGCTCATTCCGTCTCTGGTCGATCAACACCTTCTTGAGGACAGCAACCATTGCCCGCCGACGACCGACGAGTTTCGCACTTGGATGAGCGAGCGAATTGGAGCATTCTTGAGCGGCGACCGGACATCGCCCGCTTAATTGGGCCACTCTTCACCGCAGCCAAGTTCAGCGTTTTTCAGGGCATAGGCCCCGTGAACGATTTCGTTCGATGGTTTCCGTCGAGTTGGCACGCTCCTACATCAAGATTCCATTCTTCGCAGCAACTGCTTGTGGAAGTTCCGTTTCACCCAGCATTTCCCGCAAGTCGATTTCGACGGTTCTGCACAAGGAAAGCATCGGAATGTCGTTTGCCATCCCTTGGAAAGGGTTCTCGGAGTAGTCGCCAACTGCCTCCATGGTCACGTAGATCCAACCGACCAGAGCATTGACGGGGATCGACAGCCAGAAACCCCAACTACCCAGCTTCATGAGTTCGGGAATCATTGTGAATGGCAGCAGGAGAACGAAGGTCCAAACGAACAATCGGCTCATGCTCGCGTATTGGCGAGGCAACGGGAACTTTTTGATGCGTTCGTTCTTGCCCTGTAGCGCGTAGAAACTTCTTAAGAGGTTGACCATTTCCATGTGACGAAAGTCATCAATCAGATCCTGTTCTCGAAGACTTCTCAAGTCGCGTGATTGCTCGTTGATGATTTGTGCTGCCGTATTCACATGGCCGACCAGACGGTCATGCTCGTGTTCGGGCAAGAATACCTTAAGTTCAGTCCGCGTCACCTCATCGTCAACCAAGCCGATGCCGTAAGTCTTCTGAAACATTTCGGCTTTCCGAGCCACGCGTCCGCCTTGGCTCATGTATTCCCACGGCGCGGCGACCAGCAATTGACTGCGGTGGGCATACAGCCAGGCGATGTGCCGGTAGATCAGTCGCCGCTTGATAGATTGGATCTCTTCTTGATCAACATCGGATTGCCTGAATAGGTTGGAGACATAGCCGTCGACCATCATGCCCCAAGAGCGACTGTCGTTGACGATCCCACCCCAGATCTTCCTTGCTTCCCACATGCGGTCGTAGGCGCTGTTGTTCTTGAAGCCCAGATAGAAGGCAACAGCAGTTCCCATCACCGATATCGGAAGCCAGGGCAACGCGATGGGCACCAGGTTAAAGGCATACAGGGCCGCCACGACAGCGGATAGTAGCAACAACTGCGCGGTATGTTCCCAAGTCCACCGAATCAACCGAGCAAAAGAGATCTTCTGGTCAACTAACATCTATGCCTGCCGTTTCAAATCCAGGTGACTTCCTTGAGGTGCGCGACGGTTCGCAACGCCAGGTACACTGAACACGCACTTAGCCACGTTGCCTGCGTTCCGCTTCGGCCTTGAGGCTTCGGTTGAATTCGCAGTATCCAGCGGCATACATCTTGGCCAGATAGCCGCCGAGCAACCAAGAAATCCCACCCATGATCTCGTCGGACTGAACGAACCGGGTTTTTCCGTCGCTTGTCAGTTCTACCTGAAAATGGTGGCTGTCTCGAACGCCACCCGGCCCCTTTTCCGCCCAGTAAAATTCCTTGCCTTCAACCACCGAAAGTGTGTGGTCGATCGTGGTCAGTTTGTCTTTTTTCGGATTGAGCTGAAATGCGATCGTCACTCGCTGGTCCTGCTTGATCTCGCCCTGAATGTCGACAAGAAAAGCAGCCCAATTCTTGTAGGATGACGTGTCGGCCAGAACGGACCACACCTGTTCGGGAGAGGCATCAATGATGATGTCCGTGTAGACCTTTCGGTGAGACAGGCTCAGTTTTTCGACCTGTACGTTTTCGTCCATGGATGTTTCGGGCATGGCTGGGCTGTGCTATTGGATCGTTCGCTGAAGTTCGTGTCCGACATGACACGTTTGTCAGTGACGTGCGGCGAAATCGCCAACACTGAGATCGTTGTTCGTGCTGACGTTGAAACCCGTCGTCGGGGAAAGCCTCAAGAAGAACACTCTTGACCTGATCCCCAATGGTTCAAGTTCACAAGCCATGGATTCGGTTAGGCCCTCGACGGCCAACTTGCTGGACACGTAGACCGCCATGAGTGGCACCCCGATCATGCCGGCCATCGATGCGAGGTTGACAGTGCACCGGTGATCAAAACTGCGTTTTTCATTTTTTGTTCTCTTGTTCCATTCCTTTAATGAGCGAGGACAGGCCCTGTACCATGACCGACCGAAACTCCCACGGTGAACGATGGATGTCCGGATGCTCCATCGCCTCGACCACGTTCTCCGCGGGATTCGCCAATGGCCACAAGCCACACATCATGGAGAAACCGCATTGGATAACGAGCAGCCAGTTTTCGTGCGTCATCCCGGGATGAGCCACGGAAAGAGCTTCAATGAATTTCTCAAGCTGACGCTCCGACACGGACTTGAACTCAACGAGTTGGGCGACGGACGAGTTGCGCTCCATCGACGTGGCCAATTGTGGTAGCAGATTCAGATACACCTCGCGTTTTAAGCTCTCCTCCACCCACGCCTTGCTGATGGCCGATACCCGGTCCTTCGCCCGAATCTTTTTGAGTCGCTGCGTCAGAGAGCTGAGCAGTTGTTCCTGTTCCTCCGTAAAAATAGCCAGGAAAATCTCTTCCCGAGTGTCGAAGTAGCGGTAAATGTTGGGTTTGCTGATCCCGGCCTCGCGAGCAATCGCATTCAAGCTGATCTCGTCGTACTGCAGCTCAGCGAATAGCGCGCGGGCAGCCCTCAGGATCGCGTCCCTCCGCACGGCCTTTTGCTCCGGTTTGCGGGCTCGCTTCCAGCTCCTGCTGCTCATACTGCCTCACGATAAGAAACCAATGGTAACTTAATAAGCGACCGACGGTATCTTGTCAATCGGAGTTGGTTCTCGCTGCGGTTGACTCAAATGGAACAAATGATACACTTATGTATCATTGTGGGGCAGCTAGGGAGGCCCTGGATTCACTTGCTGAAGCGGCGATTGGTGTGCTTGCCGCCAAACCGGCAGCGAGTCTAGCGGACATTGCCGCAGCAGCCGGGTGAAACGCGTCACACTTCTACCAACAGACGGTTCGTCTAGAAGAGATCGCGACTCGGCTGACCGAGTGACCAGGCGAGAAATGATCCACCGGACACACGCGTGTACACCAGGGCCATTCCGTGACACAGAGGAACACATCCATTGGCTGAGTTGAAAGCATGGGCGTTTGATCTACGCCGAATTTGGGCGCTTGGAAAACGTTGGTTGCCCGCGACGGCGATGATCGGTGTTGTGGGGGTTGGAATCTGCTATTTGCCCGCGTTTGTGGCCACCGAGCAATCGCCCGTAGCACTATCTCGACCACCGTTAAGCGTTGCTGTAACAGAACTAAGAACCGGAAGCGTTAGCGATTTTGAGTTTACTGACGGATTGGCTCGCGCGGTGCAACGAGAGTATCTGGTTTTCAACGAAGGTGGACGAGTTGCCTTCCTAAAAACGAATCCGGACGGCGGACCCTTGCGAGAAGGAGATGCGGTGAAGGATGGTGAATTGCTGGCTGAACTTGACCGAACGATGGACGACGCGACGGCCAAAGCGGCCCGCGCTCAGTTGGAATCGGCGCGCAGTCGGCTGGCCAGCGCGAAGCGAGAATGGGAGCGCCATCAGCGGCTTGTTGCCGACAGAGCTGTATCCCGGAGTGAAGCCGAAGCTCAAAAGGCGGCCTATGAACAAGCACTCAACGACGTTCGTGCCGCCGAAGCGGGCCTTGATCAGGTAGCCGCCAACCTGGGCGACATCCAAATTCGTGCGCCCTTCGATGGTGTCGTTTCGTTCGTCAACATCCGCGAAGGCCAATACGTTCCTGGAGACGGATTCGACGTGTCCTCCGAGAAGGATGCGGCTCGCATTGCACCTATCAGCGTGATCAATCCTACGGCATTTGAGATCATCGTTGAGTTGCCTGTGAGCAGCGGCGAGCGAGTTCATGTTGGGCAAGCCGCGTTTGTGCTTGATGAAACAACTTTGACAGCCCTGCAACAGGAGGGGTACGCAGACGGGTCACAAGAGTCACTAACCGATGTGCTGTCCGAAGCACGTGTTGGTTCGGTTAGCCCAGCGGTTGATCCCAGCGGTCGGTCCATTCGGACTCGCGTTGTCACAGATCAGCCAATCGATGGATTACGGGACGGTACCTACGTCACTGTGTGGATTGAAGTAGACCGGCGCGAAGACGTGGTGGTGGCACCGGTCGAAGGTGTCATGGAACGAAGCGACGAGTTTTTTGCCTACATCTTCGACCCAGATTCCAGCACGGTTGAGAAACGTGAAATCGAAGTCGGCTTGTTCGGATTTGAAGGCGTCGAAGTGACCTCCGGTTTGCGCGCTGGCGAAATGATCGTGACTCAAGGGCGACACCGCTTGAGCGATGGAATCCAAGTTCGCACCGCTGAGACGAGAATGGAATCCAGATGAGTTCCGATTCTGACCGCAGTGCGTTCTCGCTGATCAGCTACGTTTTTGTTCGCAACACACTTGCGCGGCTTCTTCTGCTCACTCTCAGCTTTGGCGGCTTTTTGGCCTACTCAGGGATGATCAAGGAAACGAGCCCTGATCTGGAGATCGGGGTCGGCATCGTGCAAACGGAATGGTCAGGCGGCGATCCACAGTCCATCGAACAACAAGTCACTCTCAAGATTGAAAAGGAGCTAAAGAGCCTGAAGGGGGTGAAACGCATCCAGAGCGGTTCTTACGCAGGCTATTCCTTGATCGTCGTCGAGTTCCAGCCAAACGTGCCACAACTCGGCGCAATGTCGCGACTGCGAGCCAAGGTCAGCGATGCAGAGGGCGATCTCCCCAAAGGCGCCAAGAGGCCCAAGATAACGCCCGCCTCGATCAACGACTCGCCGGTGTTTAGCCTGCGACTGCATGGAATGGATGATTTGGCGAGAGTCGGCTTGCTGGCCCGCGATCTAAGGCGAGAGTTAGAACGCGTTCCCGGCGTGAACAAGGCGGTCGTTCTTGGTGATCGCGAAGAGGTGATTCAGATCCGACTCATCGGTGCCCGTTTGGCTGCCCACGGAATTCCGCCCAGCCAAATCAAGCAGGCCATCACCAACGCGAACGTGGATATGCCTTGGGGAGACTTTGACGGCGAAGAAATCGGTGCCGGTTTTCGACTTTTCGCACGCTTCCGAGACATCGAGGATTTGAAGCGACTGCCTGTATCCCAAACGGCCAGCGGCAGAAAAATCTTACTGCGAGAATTGGCGGACGTCACCAAGGGCTACGAGCAGGAATATGCACGAACCTACTTTGCCGACCTGTCCAATGGATCTTCGCAGCGCGTCTACCAGCCCACGATCGATATCTCGCTAACCAAGCGTCCAGGCGCTGATGTTATCAAGACGATTACCGCGGTCAGGACAATGCTCGACCGGGAGGCGGCCAAAGCGACTTGGCCACCGTCCCTGCGCTATTCCATCGTCTACGACGAGTCAACCTATATCAACGAAGACCTGTTGAGCATCTTCAACAATGGCTGGCAGGCGATGCTGGCCGTGTTCATCATTCTACTGATCAGTTTAACGTGGCGAGAGGCATTGGTCGCGGGACTGGCGATTCCCGTGGCGTTTGGTGCGGGCCTGATCATCGTCGCATCGATCGGTTACACGCTGAACAGTATCGTTATCGTTGGCATGGTGTTGGCCCTCGGGCTGCTGGTCGATGACTTTATCCTGATGATGGAGGGTATGCACGAGAACATCTTCGTCAAAGGAAAGCCCTTTGCTGAGTCGGCCCTGGCGACCGTCAAGACGTTTGCCATACCTTCGCTTAGCGGAAGTCTGACGACGATTTTGTCCATGTTGCCTTTGTTGTTTATCGCTGGAATCGAAGGCAAGTTCATTCGCCAAATGCCGATCACTTCGATTGCTTGTTTAGTCGCCAGCTACCTCATCTCCATTTTGCTAGTCGTACCCTTGTCCGGATACTTATTGCGGAACAGGTCCGACGGCAGTCCTGTCAAGAAAACGAAGATGGATCGGCTGACCGAGAAGGCAAGTCGCTCCTTGGCAGAGTTACTGAAGCGAGCTTTTGTTCGCAATCGTCTGATCGCTTCGATGTGGATCATCGGTGCTGTTGCCGTGTTTGGGTTCAGCAACGTCCTATTCAGCACGCGCCCCGTTGAGATGATGCCCAAGGGAGACGGACGCATGCTGGGCATCACCATCGAACTCGCTCCAGACGCTTCCTTGGAAACCGCTCAGCGCTGTGCTGACATCGTAGGCGACCTCTTCTTGCAAAAGTCGTATCTTACGAGCGTCACCAAACACGTTGGCGAAAAGAGCCCGTTTTCGGTGGTTTCAACGACGGACCAACTTTCTTCAACGGTCGGCAACTATCTGATTGGGTTTTCGCTGTTATTCGTGCCCAAAGACCAGCGAGATCGGATGCTGTTTGAATACGTGCCGGAGTTACGTGCGGAAGTTGAAGAAGCCTTGATGGATATTCCCGGCGGTGTTCTGACGATGACGCCCGACCTAGGTGGCGCGTCGGCCGAAGCGCCGATTCGGATCGAGCTGCTCGGTGAAAACATGAATGTCCTGCGTGAGATGGCTTTGTCAGTCCAAGCGGTATTGAACGCGACACCAGGTACCACAGATGTCACGAACAATATTGGTTCTTTGAAGCTTGACGTTCGCTGCGTTCCAAAGCGGGAGGCCATCCATTTCTTCGATTTCGACGCCAGCACCGTGGCCCAGCAGGTCCGCACGATGATGGTCAACGATGAGATTGGAAAATTTGTCGCTGGAGATTTCAAGGAAGACTTGAAGGTTCGCATGGGCTACGCGTGGCCAAGCCGCGGCGGCGAACTGGGAGGCCCCACCGATTTTGCAGAAGTCTACTTGCTGAACCTGATCAATCACGAAGGGCGCCGAGTGCCCCTCGCATCCGTTGTGGATTTTGAACTCGAAGAGTCGGCCTTAACGGTCCTGCACAAGGACGGAGCACGCGCTGTTTCAGTAATGGCACAAACCGACATGAGGACAGCTGCCGAGATCATCTATGATGTACGCCCCAAGTTGGACGCGATGGCGGCCAAGTGGCTACCCGGATACCGATATGAGATTGCGGGCGAGGCAGAATCGAGTGAAGAAGTGTACGGTTCTGCTACAAGAATGATGATCCTGGCGTTGTTCCTGGTGTTCGCTTTGTTGGTCTTGCAATTTGACAACTTCAAGCAGCCCTTCATCATCATGTCGGCCATCCCACTGGCTGTGACAGGAACGTTTCTCGGCTTTTACTTGCTTCAAATGTCGTTTTCGTTCATGGGGATGGTGGGGATCATTGCCCTAATCGGAATCGTTGTGAACGACACGATTATCATGGTTGAAACCATGAATAACTATCGACGCAATGGCACTCCGCTCGATGAAGCTGCCGCTCTTGGAGCATCTGATCGATTGCGCCCGATTGTGACGACCAGTGTCACAACCATCGTCGGTCTAGTCCCACTGGCGATCAGTCAAAAGGTATATTTGCCGCTTTCCGTGACGGTCGTTTCCGGTCTAATATTCTCGACCTTTCTAGCGCTCTTGATCGTCCCCTGTTTGTACCTGGTCTTCACGAAACCAGGGAATATTGGGGCTGGTAACGCAGTCAGCGCACAAACAGTAAGCCAAACACGTTAGCCCGGGCAGGTCACCTGCTTCGACCAACGCTTTTTGCCGCCTAAACTGCGGTGGCTGTTGTTTTCTTAGCCCCTTGAGCCAGTTGTCGAATGATTCTGTACCGACCGAGTGTCTCGGGAAGTGGTTCCTCGGTGGCTGCGGCTGGTGCTTCGTCGCCCTCGGGTGTCTTTCGCGAAACGGCCCTGCCCAACGCCAACGTTTCGGCCAGTTCGGCCACGATTGCAGGGCATCGTGGCTAACGTCCCCTGGCTGCACTCGAGCGACTAGCTACCAGCCTGTCCTGGGGGTTACTTCCGTCAGCTGAGGGGTTTTTGGCTGAAGCTCTAGAGAGGAATCGAGTGCGAGCGCCGCTCCGGGGCCTCAAAGGTCGCCCCAAGTTGCCGATTTCTTCAAAAAAAGCTGCCGATTTGGTGCACGCGAGGCCGCAATGCGCATTTTCAACTGTAGGGCCTCGCGCAGAAACACGCGGAATGCGTCGTCGAACATGGCGGCGCTGACATGGCTGACTGGCAGAAAACAAAGAAAACAACACAGGACAGAAGCAACATGATCCTCAAACAACTAACTCCAGCGGTCGTTTTGCTGTTCTTCAGCACCAACATGGCTTCCGCCGACATCGTTCTGCAAGTCAGCGACGACGGTACCGATCTCACGCTGCAGTGGACCGGTACTATGGATGTCAGTGCGACAGGTACTGTTTTTAACCTCGGCCCTGACTTTTTCAGTGATGATTCAAGCATCGTTGCCTCGCTAGATGGCACCGGTCGACAACAAACGGGAGCGGGTACAGTTTCGGGTAACGATCCATGGCTGCTTGGTACTGTCAATAACCCCAGCAATGGTTCTGGATCAGGGTTCGGTTTTAA
>JANQQA010000152.1 GCA_028285205.1 Bythopirellula sp.
GTTGACCTCAGCGTTGGCACAGCTCAAGGGATACCCGGTGGTATCAGCAACATCGTGAATGTACTCGGCGGTGCCGCCGGCGAAATGATAACCGGCGACGGCAGCACCAACCTACTTGATGGTCGCGGAGGCGCGGACACGATCGTCGGGCTTGGCGGGGACGATCTGATCATCGGCGGGGCCGGTGATGATTTGTTGCTCGACGGCGGTGCTGGAAGCGATGTCTATCGAATTCTCGACAACGAGGGCAACGACAACATCGCTGATAGTGGCCCTGCCAGCGATAACGACGTACTCGATCTCTCTGCGGTCGCGTCTGACCTGCTCGTGAACATTCAAGCAGCTCAATTGACCGCGGACAACGTTACCTACAGTCACCAGATAACGAGCACAATAGCGATCGAAGAAATCCTCACAGGTAGTGGCCAGGACACAGTCTTTTTCCACGGCACGGCCGCTCTTCCAGGTACGAGCAAGATCAATGCCGGTGATGGCGACGATACCCTGAATTACTCCAACTACGCTTTGCCCGTGTCCGTCAATCTTTCCGGCGAGGATCACCCGGCTCCGCCGGCGATCCCGACAGTTCCGGCGGGTACCGTCACTGGTGTTTCTTCAGTCAGCGGTTTCGTCAACGTTATTGGTTCGGCACAGAACGACGTCATCCTTGGAAACAGTGATGACAATCGCCTCGAGGGTTTAGCCGGTGATGACGAACTGTTCGGTTTACAGGGAGACGACACGATTCTGGGTGGTATTGGCACGAATACCATGACTGGCGGAGGTGGTAATGACCTGTACATCATCGATCCCAGCCCGAACAGCCTCATCATTGTCGAGCAAACAGGGACAGCATCGTCTGGATTTGCCAGTAACGGGGGCATAGATACCATCGACTTCTCTGCTGTTGGAGTGCCACTCAACATCAACATTGCGTCCAACCCTGAGCTTGAGAATATCCTCGGTAGCTCAACCCAGCCAAACATTCTCATTGGCAACGAGAATAGCAATCTGCTAGTTGGCGGCAACCAATCCGATCGAATTGAAGGTGGCGGTGGAAATGATCTGCTGGTCGGTCTCGGTGCAGCCGATTGGGTAGTCGGTGGTGCGGGTAACGACGTACTGCTCGGCGGATCTGGTGATGACGGCACAGGCCTGGACGGAACGAATCCCCGAGTCTTCGTCGGTGGCACCGGTCGCGACATCGTTGTTGGCGGTGCTGGCCAAGATCGCATTGATGCTGACGACGACGAAGAGGATATCGTGATCGACGGCACTACGGCGTACGAGAATGTGCTCCTCGACCCTACTCATCGAGCCGCGTGGGAAACGCTTCTTGACGTCTGGCAATCAACGAGTCGCACTCGCGCGATGCGGGAGTCGCTCATCTCCAATGGCGTGGGAAGTTCGACAATCGGTGGTCCGTTCCAACTTGACGGCACAACGGTCTTCTCCGACGGCGACGCAGACAATCTAATTTTCGACGCCGCGTTGACCAGCAACGGCGTCGACGATTGGGTGTTCGCCGAAGTCGGCGATATCCAGATACCGAGTCTCATAGCCGGCGATTCAGACCTTGCTCTGACTGAATCGGAAAGGACAGAACGATCGCTAACCGAACTATTAGGCGTACAGGGATATGTCTGGTCCTCCGATTTCTTCCCAAACCGCCGGTCAGGATACATTGTGCGTGATCAAGCCTTTGAAGACCTAGCGCCGCAACGAGCTAACTTCGAGGCTTATGTGAGTGAGGATTTCCTCTCACGCCGTGAGGAGCTCAACGGTTTCGAACTAGAGGATGATTCCACGTCAGAAGCAACCTTAGACGAGGGCATCCTGGCATCAGTTTTTTCTGAGCTTTGAGGCGAAATATGTCATCAATCAAGCAGCTGTAGAGTTTCAGGCGAGAGGTCAACGGCTCGTTGTGACTAGCGAACGCCGCCCATTTGTCGCGCCGCAGAGAAACCCGCAGCCCTCTGTTTTTGTCGCAGCACTCTTTATTGATTTCTACGCCATACTCGCGTCGGGTCGTCGTAAGTCAAGTCGGGCTGACTGGATTTGAACCAGCGACCTCTGCGTCCCGAACGCGATGGTAATGTCACTGCATCCGCGTTGTTAGTGGACAGTGTCCATTAAATGGCAGAGATTGTCAGAGAGATGAAGTATAATATAGGTAGATCCAATTACTTTTAGGAACTGCCTATGATCCCTCAGCCTTGGTACAGAAAAGATCGCAAAACATGGTGCGTGCAAATAAGTGGTCGACAGATAAATCTAGGCAAAACGAGAAAAGAAGCTGACGCTAAGTACAAACGACTCCTCCAGCAGTACGGCCTCAGGGATGGCCCTAGCCGAACTCGGATTGCCGAGTTAGTTGACGAGTATTGGGGGTGGTATGAACGAGAGAAGTCTACTTCTTCAATAGAATCCCGTCGCGATTTGATGCGAACATTTCGTGACCAGACACCAAACCTCCTTGCTGAGGAGATCCGCCCTCTCCATGTTGACAAATGGATCAGCAGGAGCAATGCCAAAGCCGCATCGACCAGTAGTGACCGAATTACGCTGATATCCGGCATGTTCAACTGGGGGAAAAGAATGAGATTGGTCAAGGTGAATCCAATCAAGGATATGCCACGCCCTACCCCAGAGCCTAGGGAAGACTATGTTCCCCCCAACAAGTTCGCCGAGCTAATACGTTCGTGCAAGTCACCTGAAGCTAGAGACTTGGTTGTCTTTATGCTCGACACGGGTTGCCGTGTTCAGGAGATCTCCAAGCTAGAGGCCCAATATTTCGATGGCGTCAAATTCGTCTTACCAATCAGCAAGAGCAAGGGCAAGCGACGGCAGCGCGTGGTGTACGTTCCGGAGTCATCGCAACCGATGGTGCGACGCTTGTGTCGCAAGTGGAAGACTGGTCCTGTGTTCCGAAACTCTACTGGAAGTCCTTGGAACAAGAACTCGATAAATCGCCTGATGAAACGGCTGCGTCCTCGAGTCGGAATCGACAATCTCTGTGCGACCATGTTACGACATAGCTTTGCCCATCATCGTCTATCGCAAGGGCAGTCTCCCGAGATCGTAGCCAAGCTACTCGGCCACGTTGATACGTCTATGCTCATGAAGCTCTACGGGCATTTGGCGGATGCAGTAGATTTACTTACTAATGAGGCAAGCAGGGTCAAGCTTCTCGTTGAGAATGGCTCGGGCGAATCTGATGGGCCTGAGGGAGGCGGCGCACGGCAAGAGCTTTAATGGTGGTGGTGGGAGTGTCACATGGTAGTGCAGAGAGCCCCTCATCCGGCGCATATCCGCCATCCAATGGGTGCCGCGCAAGAACTGCAATACCCCTAAACCTTCGGGAAATTGGGGGGTGTTGAATGCGGGGCGCGGTAGCCGCAGAGATTTCCGGCAAACCGTCACGGCATTGCACTTCTGAGCCGAAAGCCAGATCGTGTGAGCGGAAGCAAACGCGATCAATGCGTAAACGCAGGATCTCCAACTCAGGGAATCCTCTCGCGCGATGCTTGCATGATCTCGACTCCCCGTTGTAGCAATACCAAGATCGCTATCCGATCTGTGTCGGACGTCTCCTGTTTAAGCCCAGCGTAGAGTTCCGATTGCTCCCTTTCGCTCATTGTGTGAACTCCACGCTCGAGCATATCCAGGAGGTAGTGCGCCTCGGCAAGTTGGTCGATACGCCGATTTTCAAAGGCATAACCCAAGTTCTGCTCGAATTCAGCCTTCAGTGCTCTTCGTGTTTCATTGTGCTGCTGCTTCAGCTCATTGACTTGCAGCGTCTGCTCGAGAACGGCGGTAGAAAGGAGGGCTACTGCGAAAGCAAAGCACTTCATGGGTATCTCGCTAGAACAAGCCAATGGGGACGTTGCGTGCTGTCTTTCTGATGTCTTCACGACCGAACTAGATGTGCCGGAGAATCAACAAGCTGACGTGCCAAGAAGACGCAGCTGGTGACTCATTGCTTCATGCGTTTTCCGGCCCGGACTGTGGCCTCGTTGGACATTGTCAATTAATTGCAGTTGATCAAAGGGATGGCATGGGGCTATTCTCAGCCTATGATTAATCCGAAAAAATATTGGCGTGTCTCAGTCATTGCAAGTGAACTCGGTTATGGCCGGTCGACGGTTTTTGCGGCGATCGATCGAGGTGAAATTCCTTTTGTTGAAACCGGCTGCGGCTTGAGATTGGTGACGGCTAGTGACGTTAAGAAATGGGCCAGCAAAGAGCGGAAGCCAGGCAGGAAACCTGCCTGATAGCTATGCCACAGCTGCTTCGCTCAAGACTGTGATTCCAAATGCCTATTCCACCAGTCAAACTTTGGGCCAAGCCAGAACAGCCAAACTAGTGCAGCGACTGCAAAATAGCCGGACAATGTGTCGCCCGAGTTGGGTGGAAAGACATCGACAGGATAATCATGATACGGATGCATGATGCGTGCTCCTTCTAAGTGCATGGGTTTCATCAAGTTAAGGACAGCTTGTAATTGGACATTGTCCAATAAAAAGAATTTCGTGGGTGGGTCCCATAAACCAAGACGTCATGCGGCAACTCCGAGGCTTGCCTTGTTTGAACGTGTGCGTCCGTTCCGGGCCATTCCAAGCAACCGCATGCCCACTAATCGATTCTTACTACACTGTGCTTCCGGGAGTCAATGACATAAGCGATTACAAGATCTGAAAACCACCATGACGGCAGAAAGAAACAAATTCATTCAATCGGTTCTTCTGCTCACCTAAAAACCACTCCTTAGCCGAGATTGTCTCTTCGGCCAATCGCGTCAGTTCTCGTGACGGCGCGGAACTCTCCCATTCGGCAATGCGTCGAGGCATGGCATTCCGTGGATCTTTGTCTTTTGTTGCGCAGTAATTCGGAATGTCATCTAGTGCAAGTGCGATTGCATCCGCGAGACACTTGGCATCCTGCGCCGTAACTCGTTGGCCACTGTTCGAGAAGTAGTCGCCAAGGAACTTGTCTTCGATTTCCGCTTGAAGAATCTCGTCTGGATTGTCGCTCCATCCGCACGTTACTAACTCCTGGGGCTCTTTGAAGACCGTTCCTTCCGGCTTCCAGCCGTAGTCTTCGCCGAGTTCCATCACGAAGTGCCATTCCACGAGTCCAAATTCAAACTTGCCCTGCTGACCACACAAATTGAATGCTTCCACGAGATTCTCCTCTTTGTTAGTTGCTTGAAATCTGACAAACAGGCCAGCTCAACCGTAGAACTGACGAATGCTAGTGTTGATTCCCCCATTGGTCACAAATCATCTGCATGAGGGAATCACTGCTTTTGGTCGACGCTCATGCGAAGCCGACAACTCAATACTATTCGCCGGAGAATTTCCGTTTGGCAGCACAGTCGATGGGCAGGGATATGCACGTTTTTTGTGCGGGAGGTCAGAAGCGTTTGAGCCTACAAAAATAAAGGGGTCACGGACCTGGGTCCGGCAGGTCGCTATTTTTATTGGCTCCAACGGCGCGGTCGAGAATTGGGGCCAGGACACGCATGCCATACGTTTAGGCATGGGCAAGCAGAACTGGTGGTGCGTCGAGCAATCGGCATTGGGCGGAATGGCTTAGTTGCGTGGACACGAGGCCTACGGGGTCGGTAACCCTATAACGGAGACGGTGATATAAGGAATTGCTCGGCAATCGGAATGCCACCCGCCGTCGCGACAGTCTTAGCCAATCCAAATACACGTAATAGAGGCTCGTCTCGCAACGCGACTCTCGTCTTGGCGTCTATCGTTCTTCCCCCCCCAATTGGTTTTGAGGCCAATACACACAATCTCGTTTGAGCCTATAAAAATAGCGACCTGCCGGACTTAAGTCCGTGACCCCTCTGTATTTATAGGCTCAAATATACCCCTCTATTGGTGTTTAAAAAAAACCCTGCCTTGTATGAGCCTGTCTTGTAAGCGAGCCGCTCCCTTTGGAGGGAGCCGTCGTCTATTCTTGTAGGCTCAAAGGCACCCCTCGGTTGGCTGTAGTTCGGGTATGGAGTTTCGATACCACGATCGTTTTCTACTAATGTGGCTGCTATTGGCCGAAGCAGAAGGAAAGTGCACTGAGCCGGCTACGAAGGTCCGTGTGTCTTGAATCCGCTTCTTGCCGCCCGCGGTTGACTCGGTTGGGCGACGATAGGTGCACTGCACAAGAGCAAGAGAAGCCAGGTGGGTGCTCGTCATGGCGTCGCTACGATTTTCACGTGGAACTCGTTGCTGTGTAGATACCGCGCAAGAAATGCGATCTCCATGTATGTACAATATAGATAGTTGACTATCAGATTAGGGTGGGGATGGCTGATTCCGAGCCTCTGAGCCTAAGAACCGGCGGTTGATTGACCATTGGGCGTCTCATTGATTCGTCGTGAGCATGCTGCTCGCAGCCGTTGGCCATAACCGTCAGCCTGAGCGTAGCAGCGAAGGCTGGATTTGCGAGCGCACAGCTCGATAATCGCCGTGTTGCGTCTTGGCTGAGTGTGCAGACAAGCTCGGCCACGGCAGTGAGCCGTCGCAGAGAATCGCCTACAGCCGCTGTGATGCGATAACTGCAGCACTGTAGCACGAGCTAACGGACTGCATGCTAGCCGGCGGCACTAGGCCAGCTTATGCAGGTCGCTTCATCCTTGCTCGATAGCAGTCGTTTTCGATCACCAACAGCGCCGTATTGGGTGTGATTATTATTCGTCGAGCCGACAGGCTCTGTTAGTCCGCGATATCTGATGATCAAGTCGACGACCTGTACCCTGCGTACGGTATGCAGCGTACTTGGCGTTGAAACCGCACAAAAATCGTGCCTACGGGTGCGAGTGTCAGAAAATGACAGAGCTTATCAGGGTAACCGGCGCTAAACAGCCATAGCGACCATCTCTGCGAGCACATGATTTTAGGGAATCTAACCTTGTACTCAAAAGTTTTTTCCGGACCGCGGACGCTTGACGGCGGAATCTCGATTATATAGACGCGACTCCGATTTTTATTTTTTTGCAAATTTTTTTGCACTGTTGCACTCACTGCTCCGCATCGGTCTTGCGACACTACTTTAATCGTGCTACTTCGTGCGATTTCTCCGTGTATTGTTCGCCTGTTGTCTTCGTGTTGCCCAACGGCAGTTGCCAGGCTCATAATCTCCATCGTTGTCGATTCGGTCGATCGAATGCAAATCCGATGGCCTGCGCCCCATGTCCTCCAGGAAGAGCTCGTAAGAATTGCGCCACCGGGCACAAACAGATATTCCACGCCCGCCGTAGTCTTCATATCGCTTACGATTTGGGTTTTCACATCGCTGAATCATGCCCGCCCATGTGGCGTACTCGCGAGTCCACTTTCCTGGTCGAGACTCGCCATGTGTCGCGGTAGTTCGGCGGCAGCATCCGCAGCTAGACGATCTGCCTTTGCGAAGTGAGTATCCGTCAACGAGGCGTTCTTTCCCGCATACGCAACGGCATCGCCACCGCGTCTGCCTGCCATTCGGATACGGTGAGCCCTTAGACAGTACGGTCCAGTTGTTAAAGGTTTTGCCAGATAGATCGTGATTGGCTGGGTGCATACCTCAACGTTAGTTGCTGAGATAGATCCAACTGGCACAAACTATGTAGGCGAGCCGCGGCGCGGAATAGGATTTCAATGACACCCTCTGCACATCATGGGTGTTTACGACCGAGGCAGGTTGCTGGATCCTGTCGGTCAACTTCGCATAGCCAAATTGACCAACGTTCGGCGGGGATACCGCTTATCGACATGTAGCAGAGAACCGCTATAATGCGGTCTTTCCCGAATGAACCAGAGTAAAGGAGAACTCCATTCGAAACTCCACGCATTGATCTTCTGAAGCGGATCGCGGCCGGCGAAACCAACGGCAACCGTTGGTACAAGGTAAACCTGCACACTCACGGCGAAGGCAATTCTGCTGAAGACGTCGTATCGGAGGCCCGCAAGGCACACATCGACCTGCTGGCCATCACCGATCATCAGTCTTTCAACTTCTACGACGACATCTACGCCGCCGCCCAATCACCTGGGCGGTCGCTCACCGTCCTGCCGGGGATCGAGATCACGACCCACGAGGGCGTGCACATCATCGCTATCTTCCCGGCTGACTACTCGCCAACGGAGCGGGGGCACTTCATCGGCTGGCTCAACATCAAGGGCACCGGCGATACATCCTTCGCGTCAGACAAGACCGTTGACGAGATTCTGCCGCATATCGTCGAGCAAGGAGGTGTGGTCGTCGCACCACACCCGTGGACTCCAAAGATCGGGTTCCTCGCTTGCTCATCCAAAGTGCAGACTCGTGCCAAGTGGCTGGAGAGCGGACACATCAAGTTGATCCAGGTCAACCAAGAAACACACGCTGACAAAATCCGCTACGTCGGCCATGATGATGAAGGGACGTGGTCAACCGCTACGTTCTCTCGTCTGCCAGCCCGAAGCAGATTTCAGAAAGCACCTATTGCTTCGCACCGTTCAATCGTAGCGACGCTCACGACGCCGACGAGATTTCCGACGGCTGCTCATGGTTCCGAATGGAAGCTCCAACTATCGAGGGGCTACGCCAGGTGGCGTGTGAGCCTAAAACCCGGATCGCTCTCGAAGAGCCACTCGCTGCTGTGCATGACAGCATCTTTGCTGTGCGAGTAGACGGCGGCTTCTGCAAAGACCAAACCTTCTGGTTCAACGAATCGCTCAACTGTATTGTGGGCGATAATCACGCTGGCAAGTCAGCCGTCTTCGACTTTATCCGCTTCGTGCTCGGCCACACCAATTGCGATGCAGACGATGAATCACGGCGGACTTTGCTCCGCAGGCTTGCCGCTATTTTGCAGCCTGACAGCAAGGTTGAGGTCTTTGTTCGGTCTGACGGCGACTACTACGTCGTTGAGCGTACCTTCCAACCAATCAACACTGGTGCCACTGTCACCGGCTGCCACAACTCCCCGTTGGCGTATGTCTACGATCTAGCGAGCGAGAACCTGGAGCCGGTTTCCGACTTCTCATTCTCCATCGAAGTTTACGAACAGGGACGGATTGGACAGCTCCGCAGCGACATCCAGCGCCAGCTCGAAATGCTGGACGAGTTTGCCGAACTCGACGCTGACAAAGATAGGCGTTCAAACATATACGAGAAGCTCACGACGAACGCTTCTGAACTGAAGCCACATTATGCCGAACAAGAGACGCTGAAGGCTGGAATTGCTGAGTTTTCCCGATTGCAATCTGAACTGAAAGAGTTTGAGAAGCAGCTCCCCGACGAGGGTGAAGAAAGCCAGTGGGGCAACGCCCAGGGCGTAGTGGACGGCATCAACGGTGCCGTAGATACCATCACCCAAGCGGCCAGTCAGATTCCGAATCCCGATGAGCCAGACGAGTTGGCTGACCCTGAGGATGTACTCGCCCAGTTGTTCTCTCAGACTCTCCCGGCAGTGCCGGCTGAGAATGTCGTTGACCGTGAGGAACTTGATGCGTGGCGTTCTGCCGTGCAGGCCGATCTGAATGCCATCGAATCCGTTCGCAAGGATTTGGTCGCGGCGGTCGCAAAGCTCAAGGCAACAAACGCCGCTCACCTCAAGCCGTGGAAGCAGAAGCACGACGAGTACGAAAAGATCCTGAGCCAACAGCTCGCGAAGAGCGGTGTCGAGTCGCCGACCGAACTCCGGCAGCAGGTGAACTCCCACCGCACTAAGATCCGGGCGATCAAGGAGAAGAAGCAGCCCCGGCTCGCCGTCGTTGACGCCGAAATCAGCCGTTTGGAAACCGAACGCAACAACTTGCGCAACGAGCTGCGGAAGGCGAACGAGACAATCACCAAGGTTAGGAAAGAGAACGCAGAAGAACTCAACAAGGCGTTTGACAAGAAGATCATCGTTGAAGTGGAGCAGTCAGGCGACACCAGTCAGTACCACGAAGTTCTCCGCGAAGTCTGCGATTCCATCACCAGCAAACACCAGAGCATTCGCAACCGAGAGCAGCATCTTTCAAGCATCGTCGCCAACGTCAGCCCAGTTGAGCTTGCTGAAGCACTGTGCAACAAGGGCAGGATCAAGAGCCGGTCGGGCTCACCAACATTGCTACAGGTTTCTGACATCACGCAGAACACCCAGGACGTACTCTGTACGACCGCCGCCGATATCGACTTAATCAATCGCATCGAGACGGTCGACGTGGCTGACGTGCCCCGAATCAAAGTCCGGCGTGACGGCGCGGAGTCCTATGCCGATCTCGCTACTGGCCTGTCACCTGGCGAACAGAGTGCAGCGATTCTCACGTTGGCACTACAGACTCGCTCTCGTCCACTCATTGTGGACCAACCGGAAGACGAGCTTGGATATTACTATGTCGTGAACCTAATCGTACCCAAGATTCTTGGAGCGAAGTTCCAGAGGCAGTTGCTCGTCGTGACGCATGTCGCTAACATTCCCGTACTCGGTGATGCCGACTACGTGGTCAAGATGGAAAACAGACCGCATCCTGACACCGGCCGCAAGTGCGTTGTGGTGGCCGAAGGTTGCTTCGAAAAATCTGAAATCACTTCAGCGGTGGTTCAGCTCGAAGGCGGCGAACAGGCATTCCGGTTCCGGCAACACCGTTACTCACTCACCAAGATTCAACCATTGCTGGCTCTCAAAAAGACTAAAAAGGCCAGGCTGCCGGCGAAGTCAGAACCAGCGACGGTTGGCCCCTAGTTTACCCCCTGGATTCGTGGAATAACCACGGTTCTCCAAGACGCGGACGTGCCTCCGTCCGACACGCTGACGCGCAGTTGCCAGGGCCCGTAATCTGTTTCGATCCGTACACACTAGTGGACTCCGCTGACGAACTTTCGCACATTGATAGGGAGACCCTGCTTCAGGTCGTGACGCTTGTGAGTCAGCGTCACGAATAGTGTGTAATATCTGTGAACAAATTCACAAACTATTATCTGGGAAACTTTTTCAGAATTTTGTACGAACCTAATGCCGAATTGGTACTCTTATACACAGACCAACGAAACGTTGCTCCGATATTGGGGTATAGTTTAGGTAGAGGTAACCAAAAATGATGCATTCAAGACCAAGCTTCATAAGCTTACAGCCAAAAGAGTCCTTTTCGGGATGTATAGCATTTGCCGTGTTGGCGAGTGAACAACCCGGTTACGCGCTCGCTGGCGATAATAGGCGCTTATGACACTTGGTCGACTCTTTGATGAGCCACAAGGCCCGGTGTTATAGACGCCGGGCCTTTTTCTTTGGCTCCTGCCGATCGGAGAGGCCAATCCCAATCGAATTTGGGCTGGTAGCTGAGATGGTATAGCGGCGGTTTGAAGCACCGCATACGAGGATTCGAGCGCCTCCCAGCCC
>JANQQA010000154.1 GCA_028285205.1 Bythopirellula sp.
GCTAGACATGCTCGTTGCTCCTTACGGTTATGGGCTAAGCTAAATCCGACGCTCGAATCTAACCCAGGAGCAACGAGTCTTCATACCTATCTCGCCGAGCTTGGAATCTGCGAGCAGTGAGAGCTGAGGAAACTGCATTTCGGTTTGACTTGAGCATGAGCAACAATTGCATGGAATTATGGTGCAAAATCTGCTTGAGACTGCTCACAAGCACGCCAGCAATAGGGCTCGAAGAGCTACCACCAAGCTTCACCTCAAACCACCCTTCTCTATCCCAAAGCTGCCAGTAGCTCGCGTTTTGGCATGGGGCAACTCGCGTTATCTCTGACGAACGCTGCCGAAACCAAATGCCAACAATCCGACGCCGAGCAAGAGGACTGTACTCGGCTCGGGCACAGCCAACCACCTGCCGCTAACCGAAATACCAGGTTCCGCTCGTTCGTCGTTGGAAGTGACGATAATTTGGTCGATTTCCGGTCCACCAATCCCTGGACCACCAAATGACAACGCGAATCGGAATGTTCCCACCGTGGGGACTATTGAAGAATCTGGTGGGTCGTTGTCATGGATACTGGCACTTCCATGCAGACCGTTGCCAGTATCAAAAAGATTGCTGTCGTTTACAGAAAGGTCAAATACTCCTGGATAGACGCCGCCATAGCCGAAAGTTGCCTGTCCGTCTGGCGTGAAGGTCAACTCAACAATGTCAGAGAACGCTGCTGGTAATTGAGCAAGCTCAAGCCCAGCGAGAACAGTGCCTGTGTCTTCGGCCTCAAAACGATAGTGGATTTGCGCAACACAACTCTTGGCGATTAGAACGGAAAAAAGTATGCAAAGAATCAATCTCATGGCGTCAATCCTCAGGCAAGTTGAAAGGGGCCATCGTAATCGTGCTCTTGATTATAAACTACTAGCAGATGCTCCACAAATGGGACGTCAGATGCGAACTAACGATAGGCTAAGATCTCATTAATTTGGAGGAGCTAGCATAGGAGAATCGCACTTCGACTATCCAGCGTCGGACGGACGCGGCTCATTGGGAAACTGCTCTTGCCAATCTATCTCGGCGTTTTTACCCATGGGCAGCTAGCGTGTGAGCTCTGGCCCGCTCCCTGGCGTGTCGCCTTCAGCCGCTTGTTCGGCCTCGTCGCTACCTGATAGCCGACTCAGTGCCGTGGCGAAACGAGAGCCCAGTACCAGCATTCCGTCCGCATCAAAATGTGCCGCTCCGCCTGAACCTTTTCTGGATAGATCGGTTGTCGTGACTAAGACAGCGTGACGATCCTGTTGGCAGACCAGGACCTGCTTCTTCCTGACGATCTCGCCATATGCCCAGTTGTGACTGTTGACCTCACCGACCGCAAAAGGCAAGACAGGTGTGTTGAGATCAGTCCTTACCGCGCTCATGAAGCTAGACAGCAGTTTGTCGTAATCCTCCGCCATTTTATGACTGATACCGGCTTCGTGTTCGCCCTGCATCCACAGACACCCGGCCAATCGCCACCGGATGTGCTTCTTGTCGAGAGCAGCTAAAGCATCACGAACGTCTCTTATCAGTCTTTGGTAGAGTACTCCTGCCTTTCGCCCTGCCGTTGGTGGATGCCAGTTGTTGCCCTGGTCGTTGAAGTCCTTCAGCGCGGCAATATAGTCATGATAGTCGCTGCTGCGGGCGATGCCGGTTCCTCCTACGGCATACTTGATGATCGCAATTCGTTCGGCGGGCCTTTTCGCCGCTTGGTCAAACGCAAAGCCGATCTCCGGCCCGAATGCCCCGGAATCGAGTATGCTGAGGGCGCTCCACCCTGCTCCGTTTTCCCAAAAAAGAACATCCGGTTGTAAGCGACGATCCCGTGGGAAGTCGACGCGGCCGCTTCGGTATTCTACGGCGTTGTTGTAGCCCTTCGCGTTGGACTGGCCTGCGACGATGAAGACCTGGACGGGTGTGTTGGCGCTAAACTCGCTTGGCTTCCTATCAACACTGGCTCCCTCTGCTTTTGCTCCCGAAGCACGTATGGCGACGAGAAATGCGGAGGTAATTATCTGTGCAGCCACTGTCATTGCCTCTAGGTTGTTGACCGCATCGTCGTAGAATTCCAATCCAGTCTGGTGAGGATCATGTTGCGATTCATCCCTTCCATCTCCACTCAGACTACGGCGACCAGTTCAAAGATGTCTTCTGCTCGGAGACCGTCCAAAGTTTGGCGGCCATATCCCGGTCTAGGGCACACTCGTCCAACGAACACTCTCCGACGGGGCCGACGGTCTCTGCTCTCCTTGTGGGGCCATAGAGCTTCTCGGACTCCACTTCCTCCTCGGCAGCGCACATTACTTCGGGCCAGGATCCCTTCTCGGCAGATTGTGCGATCATTCGCGAGAGTAGGGACCAGAGAATCTTGTTGAACGTGCTAGCCGTGTCGTTCAACAAATTGGTTCGTGACGCACCGGGGTGGCAGACCTGAACCTGAACGTTGCTGCCAGCAGCCTGGACTCGGCGCTGCAATTCGTAGGCGAACATCATCTGTGCGAGCTTGCTCTGGGCGTAGGAGTTCCAGGCAGTGTAATTCTTATCGAAGTTGAGGTCTTCGAACTGAATTCTCTTCAGCCCCATTCGATACGCGTTGCTACCAACGACCACGATGCGCCCTGCCGACTCTTTGACCCGTTCGAAGAGTAGTCCGCACAAGAGGAAATGACCGAAGTGGTTCACGCCAAGCTGGCTTTCAAAGCCATCTACGGTGATCTCCTGTTGGGCCACCTGCGCGATGGCGGCGTTGCAAATGAGCGCGTCGATGCGGAGGACCTTCTCGGTTACCTCCGCCGCCGCCTCCCGCACAGAATCGAGTACCGCCAGATCCATGCGCACGAACATCACATCCGCGTCGCTGCCGTATTCCCGTGTCAACGTCGCGATGGCGTCGTTTGACTTGGCGGCGTTGCGGTTCATCATCACCACTTTTGCGCCTTTGGACAGGAACACCCGCGCGGCCTCAAATCCCGCCCCGTTGTTGGCACCGGTGATGACATATGTTTTGCCTGCCAGAGAGCCAAGTCGCTCCGGTGTCCAACCATTCGGTCCAAATTTGTTTCTGGTGGTCATTGTTCAAGATTCTTGCTGTGCGCACTTCGCTGGATTGTCAGTGCAACGCTAAGGCAGCTTCATCAAGCGGATTCCACAATCGAGTGTTATCCTCCATGGCCGCAAAAGATTGAACCCTAAAGTCAGGCGTAAGGCCTCTAGTGACTGCGTCACGGGGGGTTGGCTAGTAAGAACCCGTGGTGCGCGGAATGCAACACTAAATCTGATACCAACTCGACAACCCCATTTCTCGGCGGATCTGGGAGAGTTGCCCCATATGCATGGCGATGTGCGTGGTAAACACGTGGCCAAGTATGTCGCCTACCGTCGGCAGTTGTTCTGCCAAGAACGGCGTCTGTTGCGGTTGCATCAGCGTTTCTTCGTCGGCTTCGATGACTTTCGCGCGCAACAGATCACCGGCGTTTCTCAAGTGCGCGATCAAATCGGCTTGCGAACGACCGTCATCGCCGATCGCTCCACCTTTGCTGCCGGGGCCGTAAATTGGCATCATTGCCTCGAGTTCCTCGGTGGGGCTACCCAACAACATCAAGCCAAAGTCCATCCCCAGAGCAAGATGACCGACAATCCACTTGGGACTGTTCGCGTTACCGTTTGGCACATCAAACGACTCAGCAGGAATCTCCTCGGCCATCTCCGCGGCCATTGTCCTTGTCAAATCAAATAGCTTGACCATGGTTGCCCATTGAGCCATAGGTAATCTCCTTGTCGGTTGAATTGCTCTCGCGCGGCAGCTGTCTCTAGGCGGCAATGAACTCTAGCAATGTTTGCCAAGTCTGCCTGTCCTACCGTACAAAATACGAGCTATTGTATCCAGGTCATGCCGAAGGCAGTCCCATCGTGATGCCCGCGATGCGGTGAAAGCAATCCCGAAGTTTTCAGATCCCACAATCGACGGTTCTCTTTGGCGAGAACAGCTGGGCATCCCAACCTACCTGAATGGCCTCGCCGCGAGAAATCAGAGCGTTGTGCGGGACCCAACGCGTCAAGCCTCAGACAACTTCGACACACTGGTAGATACGCGCCACCAGTAGTGCCCGGTCGAGTGTTGATCATTCTAGAGGCAACATCACTCGACCAGCTCAATCTCACCGGGTCGCCAAGTTTGATCGAACCAGGGCTCCAGCGGACCATAAAGCCTGAAGATCGTGTTCCAACCTTTGCCGGGTAGGGTCTGCACCCAATTGCTCTGTTTGCCTGCCGGCGCCTGCGGGGCGAAGTACACGTCGTACGAGCCGTCTGCGTTTTGCTCGATGCCCTGGCTGTTGCTACCGATTGCGGGAAAGCGAGCGTCGGTCTGCAGCATCGAACGGGTCTGATTGTCATACACCGTGAAAGACCAGAACTTCTTCGCAGGCACATTGGCCGGGACATGCACTTTGTAGGTCTTCGAGCCGTCGAGCGGAGCACCTGCGGCGTCGCGATAAGTAAACGCATACTGCGAGCCCTTGCCAACCGCCTTCATAGCCATCGCCGGAGTGATTCCGGTGGCGTAAAAGTGAAAAGCAGAGCGGAAGTCGTGCAAGGTGACCCCATCTAACTCCCACGTGTAGGCCCCGCCCGGGAACGCGGTCTGCCAATAGCTTTCGCCTGGATACCAATAGAACCGTTCATCGCGGGGTTTTGAGATGAGTGTCTTCACCGTGATGGCACCCGCGCTGGCGGCAGCCTTGAGATTCTTCTTCATCCGCTCATCGGGCGCGAACGGTTTTCCTTTGACGATTCCGATCGAAGCGAGATGCCCAAGCAGTTCCGGTCGCTCGCCGATCAAGGGTTCGGCTTGGACAACCTCGTTGATCTCCTCGAACATTCGCTCATCCATCAAATGGATCGTGTTCAGAGCCTTACCCGAAACATTCACGAACGTTATCTTCGGTGGATTGTCCTTCTGCGACAGCGGATAGATACGGAACTGCTGCTTGGTCGCCTGGACCGCCTTCTCGGTCGATCCGTTTTCGGTGTATCCGCGCCACAGCACCCAGTGACCGAATGTGTTGGCCTTGGCCACGTGGTAGCCCTCGGGAACATCACCTTGGTAGCCGGGAGGCAGAATCAGGAACTTACCGCCCTGCCCTTTATCGGGTCCAAGGTTGCCGAAGTCGATCACATAACGAAACCAGTGATCATTGAGAAACCCAAGCACGTTGGGAGGCGTCTCGATGACCATGGGCTCGTCGCCCAATTGTAGCCACGCAGTTTGGTAAACACTGGTCGTGTTCGCCGTCAGGAACAACGCACGCGAATCCATGAGTTCTTCGAACTGAAGCACCGTGGTGTTGGCAGGTCCGAAAGCCAGAATGCCTTTCCGCATCGCACTCATCGAGGCGATCTTCACGCCATCAAGGTAGGCCTGATAGGCATGATTAAAATCGAGCAAGTTGTAGACCTTCTCCGCGGACTCGGCATCGGGCACCCCATCGAACAGATTCAAATCACCGACGCGAGTTGGAATATTGTCTGGCGTCGTGATTCCCGGGGGAATCGGAGTGGTCATCTTCATCTTCTGCGGTTCATCGGCCTGGACGGCGCTGACCATCGTTAGCAGCAAAATGATTATCGTGGCTCTTGTTTGTTTCATTTCGATACCCGTTTCGAATCTGTGATCGCGAGCGCGCAATCAGCAAGGGGAAGTGATGAGGGCCTCTATTGTCGTTCGATGTTCACGATTGAACAAGTACTCCTCGTCAAAGCTCGCCGCTACCAATTCGATGATTCAATTGCTGCAACTGTAAACACGATTCGACAGAACGCGATCCCATTGCGCTTCGCGTTAGCGCACGCAACCGTAGACTGACCAGTGCTCGCCACAACAGGAATCAATCGCTACTTTAGCTCGCGAAGAGTTTAGGACCAGCCGAGATGGTCGATCTGCTGAAGGAAATCTTGCCTGTCGATGGACGGATAGAACACCAGATTCGACGGAAGATTCGGCTGTCGGTGACGGAACACGACGCCCCGTTTGAAGATCCCAAGGATGGAAGTCTGTTCCAGCCCGACGAAATCCTCGCGATCCAGCTGATAAGTGCGGCCAAATGCGCTGAGCGTAATTGCAGCGGTAGTAGCCTGCAACTGCACCCCAAGCTGAGCGGTAAAGGAACCCGCTTTCATGGAACCGCGAAACGTCAAGGATTCAGGTAGAGTTTCGGAATTTGACATGTCGCTGTGAGTAGCAAGCGGACAACATTTGGCGGCGTGTGCTTGGGTAAGTCATTAAACAAGGGGCTCGTCGCCCCGTCGGCGATCGGCAGAGCGTATCCAGACGAGGAATCTACGCTCGGTGCAGATCGCGAAGCCAGCAGAAGCCGCGCATTCGCACAGTCTACCAGATCGATCGGCGACGCGGCTACGGAAGTCCTGCTCAACTCGAAGCGCTCCCATAGATTCTCGAAGACATCGGTAACACCTCCAGCTCGTCCACGCTTACTCAGTATCTTCACTGCGTCCGTGCCTGCGAGCCGCTTGCCGTCGCTCCGGACGTGTACCCAGATTCCGCAGTCGTGTGCTGCGTGGAGGAACAGAATGAGATTGTACTTGATGTTTGCCGTTGGCTTGATCAGCCTCTCGACAGTCAGCATTTCCGAAGCTCAAGATCGGCCAAGGTTATCGCGCGGCCGCGATCGACTTGGAGAATCGTTCAACAAGCGCAGTAATGGCGGAAAGACGAGGGAGAAGAACACGCAAGACGAATCCCAACCTACGCGCAAACCCGTGCCACCCAGTCAAGAGCGGCGCGATCCGAACGATCCGCAGTTTCAGCCAAAGCCGGACCTGGTGGCAGTCTACGTGATCGATGAGGGGAACACCGCGAAGATCTTCGTGCAGAATCGAGGCAAACGTCGCTCGGGCGCAACAACGATGCGGTTGCTGATTAGCCCGCTCGGCGGAGGTTCAACTTCAGTGCGAAGTTTCCAGCTTGCCCCGCTGGACCCCGGTGGCAACAAGATCCTCAACGTTCGCGGACTGCCGCTGAGTAACGTGTCGTTGTTCGTTCACGTCGACTTTGGCAACAAGGTCGCCGAGTCGGACGAAACCAACAACACGGCGCGGCATACGGTGGAAGATCAGATCACCGGCGCGGCGGATCTCGCGCTGACGAAGATGCAATTCTTCCCCGACAAGAATGAAGTCTGGGTCACCTTGCGCAACAATGGACGCAAGAACGTTCGTCGCACGACAATCCGGCTGGAAAGCAAATTCGGTTTGGGAACCAACGAAAAGATGCGCTACTCCGTCAAGGACCTGAAGCCAGGAACATTCCAGATCTTCCGATTCTTCCCCAAGCAAATGCTCCGCGGCACCCAGTTCGACGCCAGCGTCGATCTCAATAACGACGTGCCGGAAACCAACGAACGAAACAATCGGTTGGTGCGGACATTTTGATCGCGTGGTAGGTGTTGCGGGCGATTCGTAGCGGCGGCGGGATGCCGCCGCTACTTGAACTTGAGCCGACGGCGCTAGCCGCGGGTTAAACCGATCACGCACTAACTACGCGCTGTGACCGGCGGCTAGTGCATGCAACAATTTCTACATTGAGCAACGGTACTTAGCTTGCATTCTATTCCGGTACCACAGCCGATCGGCTACGAAGGTTCAATTCGGTCAGTTCGATTGCTTCAAGCAACTGCTCGGAGTTTAAGCACCTTAAGACGTATCGAAACAAAGCTACACCTCCGAGGAGCTGCAACAGCAAGAATACCGCGAAGGTGACTGCCGCTGCGTTTAGTGGAATTCCCGCCTCCAGGCGGAGGGAATTCGCTAGCCAAGCAATGAAAACAATTCCTACCAAGCCCGAAATAAAAGTGAACCAGGTCAAACAGATAACGGTGATTCGACCCCATGATCGTAGCCGGAGCAGCGCGATCGCACTCGGTATAATGACACATGCCATCACCATGCTCACAGCTAACTCAGTGTAGGAACCTCCGATGAGCCATTCGATCGCATCGAGCATGGCTTCGACATTTTCACTCTCATCACTTTGGGCTCGCGCCGCCTGTAGCCTGCGAAGCTTTAGGTGAGACTGTACGCTGGATACAATCTTCGCAACAGCAATCAAGATCCATATCCAGCCGATTACTGTCGTCGATAGCGGACGAAACGGCGTCCGCCCCGTAGCACCCAAGCCGTATTGTGAATTCATGTCCAATTGCCCCGAAGAGCAACGTTGGCGTAGCCCAATGCCGTTTCCTGGCGTAGCTTCACAGATTCTTCCACGGCGAATCGTCAGAATCGCCATCGTCCTTGAGTAACTCGCCGCGGGCGAATTTGTCGAGGGTTTCTTGGTAGCGCTTTTTGCCGGCCTCGACGACGTGGCGGATCTCTTGGGCGTTGTGCTCGCTTTCCTTGCGGAGTTCGGCGATCATCTGGAGTGATTCGACCTGGTAGTCGCTGATGGCGTTGACCAGTTTTTCGAGCGACTTGGCGCTGATGGTGGAACCGTAGCCCGCTTTCAGCGCGGCGCGTTCCAGGTCACGACCCAGGTCGGCGACGTCTTCCAGGCTCTTGTTCACGCCTTCCTTGAGTGCCTCGGTCGACGCGACCGCTTCGTGCAACCCTTGTTGCGACGTGTAGACGGTCCCCAGGATCGTGAAGACGTGTTCGTTGGTGGTGAAGAACGTGACGGCGCGGCGGTACACCTGGTCTTTCACATCGTGCGTTTGCTTGAGCTTGGTGATGAGTGTCTCACCGGTGTTGTAGCCGATCGACAGGTTCTCGGAGATGTCCTTCACTAGTTGGTAAATGCGATCTTGTTTCTGGAACTCGTTGCGCGCTTCGTCGCGCTGGAGTTGCAGACGACCCAGGACGCTTTCGTCGCCCTGATGTTCATCCACTGCTTTCTGAGTGGTGGCTAGTGCTTCTTTGGCGGCTTCCAGATTGGGGATCTGCGCTTCAAGCAACTCACGGGAGAGGATTTCGGCCTCCTTGAGCGCGAAACGGAAATCGATGTAGCCGTCCATGATCGTCTGTTCGCGAACGAGCTGGTTCTTAGTCTCTTCGCACACGTCGCGGTAAACGTCGACGATCTCCTCAAACCGCGCGTGAGGCGAGCCGCGGCGGATGTTCATCCACAGGTTGGCCATCTTTTCGGTGATGCCGATTTTGCCGTCTTCCAGCTGATTGATCAGCGTCTTGGAGTCTTCGCGGATCGAGTCGAACATCTGGCTAATCGTCAGGTAGCGATTACCGACGTTGATGTTTTCGACGTTCTCGCGCACGAGCTTGTTGAACGTGCTCATGTGCTTGATCGTCTTGGCGATCGCCAGTGCTTTGGCCTCGTCGATATGACGGACTTCCTCGAGCAGTTTGATCAGCTCGGCGGGAACTTCCTCTTCGCCTGTGAGCCCAAACTTGTCGAGCACGTCGACCGCCTTGTCCAAATACTTTTGCATGCTGCCTTGGACAGACGTGCTCGTCCCTGCCGGTTTGGTTTGCTGTTGGGTTGCTTGAGCAGCCATGATGAGATCCTATGTTGAATTCTGGAATTTGAGCTCGTCACAAAGCTCGGGTTCTCTGGCGGAATCGAATGGCCAATGACCAAGTCGCAATGACCTGTAGTCAGCTCGTGGCATTCGAGTACTGGGTCGTTGGGATTCGGTCGTTGGCCCTTGAATTTGCTGGTTACACTCGCCGCGCCGGTTGTGATAAAATCGGCTCACGACAGTCCGATAGCTTATCACGGCATGAGCGTCGCCAAAAGAGTTTTCGCCCGGCGGGCAAGATTATTGCCGCCGAGTCGAATGTCGTCGGGGCCGCATAGATTACCCAGAATATGTTCACCTCGTCTGGCGAATTACCAAGCGCCGCACGAAGCACCCTCGCAAGAGTCAACGATGGCAGCCGTTCAAGTTCAGCAAGCACCAGAAGATTTCGAAGTCAGTCCTTCGGTGTCGTCGGAAGCGGCGGAAGCAGCGCCCGACCAACTGTCGATCGAGCAGACGTTGCGCATCATGGACGTGGCGACGACTCTCCGCAAGGAACAAGCGGTCGTCCACCAACAGCTGAACATTGAGGAAACCAAAGCGATGCTCCGCCAGCGCTTGCTCGATGCGGCGAAGGTCACGGGTGAACCGTTGACCGAGGAGCAAGTGAACATCGCCATCGAACACTACTACGACAAGCTCCATGTGTTCGAAGAACCCGAGTGGAGTTTTGAGCTGGCGATGGCTCACTTGTATGTCATGCGCAACAAGATTCTCACGTGGGCGGCCGTGTTGGGCGCGGCGGGCGCTGCTTACGCCTGGTTTTGGTAAAGGTCGCTAGCTGTGGTGATGACGAGAAGAGCAATATCCGGGCGCAGCGTGGCGCAGGCGCTCAATCAGACGGCCGAGCAGCTGCGCCGTCAGCAGACCGAGTGCCAGACGAGTTTGCGGCGGCTCGATGAATCGACCAACCAGTGGGTCGACCGCCGGGGGAAGACGCTGCTGGAGCTGGCCGAGCACTATCTGCCCAGCGTCAGCCGGGAGTCGATTCTGGTCGCCTTTCGCGAGGTGCGGGTTGAGTTGCTGGAAGTACTTAAACGCAAGCAGCAGCGTGAGCGCGAGTTGCACGACGCGCTCATCAAGGACGAAGCGGACGCGACGCGGCTGAAGAACGCGTTGGAAGACGTGACCGAGCGGCTCAATCAGAAAGTGGGGGAGCGCAGGGATCTGGAAGACGTACTCGCCGACAAGCTGAAACAGCGTGAAGACTTTCAGCAGATCTCCGGCAGGGCACTTGCAGCCGAGCAGGAATTGGAGCGCAACGAAGAACGTATTGCCGAAATTGAACAAGAGGCCGCCGAGAAGCTCCCCGCCTACGAGAAGAACCGCCTGTTCCGCTATCTGCGCGACCGCGGTTTTGGCACTTCTGATTACAAGAAAAAGGGGCTCACCCGGACACTCGATCGCTGGGTGGCGAAGATGGTCAAGTACGGTCGATCGAAGCGGAGCTACGATTTCCTGCGCGTTACGCCCAAGCTCATGACTGCGGAAGTAAACAGAAGGCGCGCCCAATTCGACGCCTTGATGGAACAGCTCGAAGCGATCGAAGACGATATCTCAGGCGAGATCGGACTGACGCAAGTTGTGCGCGATGGACAGCAGCTGGGTACCGAGCGCGATGAGCAAGTCGACGAACTCGCGAAGCTCGAAGACCAATTCAATCAGCACCATCACGAACTCGTGGCGCTGGAAGGCACGCAAAACGAGTTCTATCACGATGGCGTCGGCGAGATGAAGAAGTTTCTATCGCAGATGGAGCATTCGTGGTTGGAGCACCAAGCGCGCAGTACGCCCGAGCGACAGGATGACGAATTGGTTGCCGAGATCGGCTGGCTCAACGAAAAACTCGACGACGCGGGTCGGCAATCCCGCGATTTAATGAGAGAGCAGCGCAGCTGGGACGACCGCGCGACGGGCCTGCAAGAGGTGATGAATCGATTTCGCCGCGCCGACTTCGACTCGCGGCGGTCGCTGTTTTCCGACGAGTTCGATGTCGAACGACACTTGAGCGGTTACTTGAGCGGAGACGTCGGTCGCGAAGAGTTGTGGTCCGCGATGCGACGGCATCAGTACTTTCAGCGTGCCCGTTACGAAGAGCGCGGGTGGGGCGTCGACGACTCTTGGGACACCGACGACCTGGGTGGAGTGCTCGGTCGTGTGCTGATCGAAGTCGCGGGTGAAGCGATGAAGCACGCCGTCCGTCGCGGTATGGAGCGCCGCGGACCCTATCG
>JANQQA010000174.1 GCA_028285205.1 Bythopirellula sp.
TCGCTCGACCTGCAAATCATCGACAGCGAGGTCAGCGGAAACGTGTCGACGAGCTTAAACGGCGGTGGGGTCTTTGCCCAACAAGAGAGCTCGGTGCGAATCGAGCGCAGTACTATCGCGGCCAATACCGCCATTGGCCCGGGAGGCGGCGTCAGCGCGTTCGACAGCACGGTCAGCATCGTCGATAGCGACATCACCCACAACATTGCCGACAGGCACGGCGGCGGAGTGTTCGTGGACGGGGGGGGGTCGCTGTCGATTGCTGGTACCACGCTCACCGACAACTTGACCTACGGTAGCGGTGGCGGCATTTTCACGGCGGTCGAGGCGGAGATTACCGGCAGCATTATCTCACGCAACGACACTCAGCCAGAGTCCGACTTCTTCGCAACTTCTTCTGGCGATGGCGGCGGCATTTACGCGGCCAGCGATCTCACAATTAGCAACAGCCAGATCACCGGCAATGCCACCGCCAATGGACGAGATGGCGACTACCCGCGTCTGAATGCAGGCACCTCGGGCAATGGCGGCGGTGTCTTCGTGGCCGGTGCATTGAATCTCAATTCAACTTCTGTCGCGAATAACTCGACCGGTCATGGGGGTGCTGGGTATTGGGGCGTCGGTGAAACTGCGGGCAGCGGCGGTGGAATCTATGCCATCGGGCCGGTGGTCGCCAACAATCTTACGCTTACCGGCAACTCGACGGGCTCCGGTGGCGACGGCGGATGGATATTCGAGCGCGGGCGGCCGATCTCAGGCAGACCCGATGGTGGCCACGCTGGCAGTGGCGGCGGCCTATTCGCCAAGGGATCCGTGTCGATTGCTGACAGTTCGGTCACCGGAAATCAGACCGGCGACGGAGGCCTCGGGTACGCGCGATTCGGGGAAGGAGCCGGCGACGGAGGCCGTGGTGGCGGAGTCTACGCGGGCGGAGCACTGCAGCTAGTAGACAGCGTCGTCACGGGCAACGGCACCGGGGACGGTGGACAGGGTTCGTTCTACGAGTATTGCCCTGTACCCGATGTCTACTGCTACATCTACCTGGATCGAAACGGTCGCGGAGGCGATGGCGGTGGTGTCTTCGCAGCTGCGTCCGCGACCATTGTTGGTTCAACGATCAACGACAACCTCACTGGCGGCGGCGACACGGGAGGCAACGGCGGTGGCATCTGGGTCCGCGACAGTCTCCAGCTCTCGCATAGCGAGCTGAGCGGGAACATAACTGGTGTTGGTGGCCAGAGTCCATACGCTCAGTATCGCGATGGCCCAGGCGGAAGTGGTGGCGCCTTCTTCGCGCAACACGCCACGGTATCCGACGCCAATCTCGTGGAAAACATTGCCAGCAGTGGCGGTGAGGGCGGTGGCTTCTATGTCCACTCAACGTCTCTGACCAATTCGAACATTTCGAGTAATGACGCCGCCCGCGGAGGAGGCATACTTATCGCCACTTCCGGCACGATCACCAACAGCGCGTTGACCGATAACTCGGCAAGCGAAGGTGGTGGGATCTACTCCGTCGGCGAAGCGGTCGTCATCGTCAGCGCCGACGTCTCTCGGAATACTGCCGATCGCGACGGCGGTGGCATATTCCTGTCCGATAACGGTGTACCGGTAACAGAAAATCGGATCGATGACTCCAACATCCGAGAAAATACCGCCGGTGAACGGGGCGGTGGGATCGCCTGGATCGGTGGCGATGGCAGCCAATCGAGCCTTGAGATCGTCGATTCGCATCTCGAACAGAACTCCGCATTGTTTGGCGGCGGCATTTACGCAACCGGCACAACAGCCCTTGAAAGAACCGATGTTGCCCACAACGCGACGCGTCTGGTACCGAGCGACTTTCCCTTCGCCAGCGATTCGGGAAGTGGTGGAGGCATCTACACCACAGGAACGATGAGCATTGCTGAGTCCGTCGTCACGGGCAACAGCACCGCAGACGGGCAGGACGGCGAGTACGGCGCGAACTGCAATTTCTATTACTGCGACTTCTTCTACTACCCAGGCGGCGATGCCGGTGACGGCGGTGGCATCTACAACGCGGGAAATCTGACCATTGCCGCTAGCGTCATCTATGCCAATCAAACGGGTGCAGGCGGAGCCGGCGGCACTGTCGGAGGTGGCGATGGCGGCAACGGCGGCGGAGTTTTCTCGGCTGCCGGCGCGATGCTGACACTCAACAATAGCACGTTGTCGGGTAACACAGCCGGCGAAGGCGGCGAAGGTTTGGCATCGCTGCACTGCGATTACGTGCCCCCCTACTCGAACAACTGCGTGTTTACTTACTCACCACCCGCTCCCGACGGCAATGACGGTGCAGGCGGTGGTCTCTGGTCGGCGGGCACCACCAACATCAACAACTCGACCATTACTCAGAATCGTGCTTACGAGGGTAGCGGCGTCGCGTCGCTGGGGGACATGGCCACCAGCACAACGCTCTCCAACACGATCGTCTATGAGAACGACGGCAGCGATGTCGACCTGGTCGATGGACCAGCGAACTCGCTGCTGAGTAACGGCTATAACCTGATCGGAACGGGAAACTCGCTCGGCAGCTTCAACAACAACGATCTGACTGGAGTCACGGGCCAAGTTCTCCTTCCGCTCGCCGACTATGGCGGTGAGACACTGACCCACGCACTGTCGTCCGGAAGCCCGGCCATCGATGCTGGTGATCCTGGTTTCGGCACACCGCCTGAGTTCGATCAACGCGGAAGCCCATTTCACCGCGTTGCCGGAGGCCGCGTCGACATCGGAGCGTTCGAAGTTCAAGTCACAGTCCCTGACGACGTGGTCGACTTCAGCCGAGCGACGATCACCCCGTATGGTAACCAGGATGGAGCGTCGACCGTTACCGTTGAAGACGGTGGCAGTACGCTGCGCATTGTCGGAAATGCGTGGAAGAAGATCGACTTCGACTATCTCATCACTCCCGCAACTGTCCTGGAGTTCGACTTCCAAAGCGCCACTCAGGGCGAGATCCATGGCATTGGGCTCGACGACAACAACGGCATCAGTGCGGTCCGGACGTTCCGCCTGTACGGCACCCAAACGTTTGGCAACGATGCCTTTGCCGACTACTCCGGTACCGCTCCCGCGGTCCGGCACTATCGAATCCCTGTCGGCGACTTCTACAGCGGACCGGCCTCGTATTTGTTCTTCGTGAACGACCACGATCGGCAGCCACAAAGCGGAGAAAGCGTATTCAGTAACGTCCGCATTTACGAAGACGCGGGCATGCTGGCTCCCGCGACAGTGTTCGCCATGGAGCCGCCAAACACCGTCATCGAATCTGAGACGGCGGTCTCGTTGTCGGTGACGAGACATGCTCGACTAGTTCGCGACACGGCCTTGGCAATAGGTTCCCCAGCGCTGCTCCAGGAAGACGACCTGCGGCTGCTCGCCGCCAATGCGATCGTGGGGCGGAGCAACCGGACGGCTGATCAGTCCGCTAACACGATCGACGACGCCCTTGCAGAGGACGAAGAGCCGGACGACGACGTTTCCGCGGCGGCGCTGGAGCACTTCGCAGTTTAATGCGGTCAGAACGAGGAGCGACTAGATTGTCGATCGCTGGGCCCACGTTCTGTTGAAACCGCGATCAACTCTGCCGCTATAGCCTGCAATTCTGTGCCAAGCCCACTAGAAACTGCGCACTCGTGGAGTTTAAAGATGATGAAAGGATGAAGACGGCGAAGAAACCGCTTGCCAACTGGTAGGGCCATGCCGCACACTAGGCGTCAATCCGTGTCGTGGCCGAAACACTGTCTCCCGGACGATTCAGCCGGACGTGCCGCATAGTGCGCCCAAGCTATGGAGTCTCCTTGACGCGACGAACTCGAATTGGCGATTGGCTCCAGCAAACGTCGGCGTCTGCATTCTCTGCGTACTGCATCGGTGCCGCGTTTTGCACTTACTTCTGCATGTACGCGTTTCGCAAACCGTTCACGGCAGGTGAATTCACGGATGCGGGCCTGTGGGGCGTCGATTACAAGCCTATCCTGATCGCCTCGCAAGTCGCCGGCTACACGCTTTCCAAATTCATTGGCGTAAAGGTGATCGCGGAAATGCAGCCTGGTCGCCGGGCGGCGGCGATTCTCGTACTGGTCGGTGCCGCAGAACTTGCCTTGTTGGGCTTTGCTCTCGTGCCGCCACCTTATGGTTTTCCGCTTTTATTCCTTAACGGAATACCGCTAGGCATGGTGTTCGGCCTCGTGATGTCGTTTCTGGAAGGTCGACGCCTGAGCGAGGCGCTTACCGCTGGGCTGTGCGCAAGCTTTATCGTCTCCTCGGGTGTTGTGAAATCCGTTGGCCGGGCGCTCATCTTGAATCTGGGGGTAAGTGAGTATTGGATGCCGTTTTGGTCGGGCCTGATCTTTGCCGGGCCATTGCTCTTGGCCGTTTACCTGCTTAGTCGCATCCCTCCGCCTTCGGCCACAGACGTGTCGCTCCGCACACAACGACAGCCTATGAACGGCAAGCAGCGCTGGCAGTTCTTCCGTCGCCACGCGTTTGGATTGGTGGGAATCGTAGGAGTCTACGTCGCACTCACGATACTGCGAAGCGTACGCGACGATTTCGGCGTGGAGATCTGGAAAGAACTGGGATATGACGACGCCACGATCTACGCCAAAGCCGAAACCGCCGTCATGCTCGGTGTGGTCGTGGTCTGTGGTGCGACGGCGTGGCTCAAGAGCAATCGCAACGGCTTGCTTACCTCGCTCGGCCTACTGTTAGGTGGCTTCTTGCTGGTGTTGGCATCGGTCGGTAGCCATCTATCGGGGGCAATCAATCCCTTTCCCTTCATGGTGCTGCTAGGAATTGGCACGTATGTTCCTTACGTCATCGTTCATACAACCGTATTTGAGCGACTGATCGCGACCTATCGCGAGCACGCGAACGTCGGCTATCTTATGTATCTGGCAGACGCCTTTGGTTATCTCGGCTATGTCGGTGTCATGCTCGCCAAGCCATATCTCTCGCAGGCGCCCAGTTTCTTGGAGTTGTTGATCAACATCTCGCTATGGGTGGGAGTAGGGGCGAGTCTCGTTGCCGTGGTGTTGCTTGGATACTACCTGCGGGTCGCGCCGTCGGACGCGACGATCATTAAGCCTGCTGTTAGCGAAACCGAAAATGCCCCAGAACTCGCTTGAACAACTCGAAGATGTGGAACGCCTGCTGCCACCCGGTGACGCGCGCCTGTTGATAGTCGCAGATCGCCTCGCGTTCGAAGAGTCTGGAGCGCGCCATCGATTGGAAGCGCTATCCACGCGCCGTAAGATAACGCTCTTTACCGACTTCACGTCCAATCCCAGGTTCGATCATGCGTTGTCAGCTGCGGAATTGCTTGCCGTCGATGCGGCACAGCCCGTGCTCGCAATCGGTGGCGGCGCTGCAATGGACACCGCAAAGTTAGCCTGTTTCGCAGCCAGCAACTTGGAATCCTGTCGTCGCGAACCGGCGGAGGCCATTGCCGCAGCTACGTCGCTCAACGGACGACGGAATCCACTGATTGCAGTCCCCACCACGGCGGGCACGGGCAGCGAAGCGACCCACTTTGCAGTCGTCTATATTGGCTCCCAAAAGTACTCGCTGGCACACGAGTCTTTGCTCCCCGACGCGACTGTGCTGGACACGACGCTCACGCAGAGTCTTCCGCCCGCGATCACGGCAACAACTGGGCTCGATGCTTTATCGCAAGCGATCGAGTCGCTCTGGAACATCCACGCGACGCCAGAATCCGAGCAACTGGCGGAGCAGGCGATGCAACTTGCCTGGACGAATCTTGAAGACGCCGTTCACAACCCGAACCCAGATAACCGAGCGGCGATGTTGCACGCCGCGAATCTCGCCGGACAGGCGATCAACATCACGCGCACCACCGCGCCACACGCGCTGTCGTACCATCTAACGATTGAGTATCAAGTGCCGCACGGCTTCGCGGTGGCCCTCAGTCTGGGCGCGTTTCTACAGTTCAATGCAGCCGTTTGCGAAGACAACATCATCGACGCGCAGAAGCTCCAACCTGTACGTAGCCGGCTCACGAAAATCGCATCGATCCTTGGCGGCCGGGGATCGTTAACAGAGGCCGCCCAGCAAGCTCACGCCGACTGGACCGCCCTGCTCCGACGTATCGACGCGCCAACGCGACTTGCGGACGTCGGGCTGACAGATGCCCAGCACCTCGATGCACTTGCCAGCACGGTTAACACGGAGCGCCTGGCGAACAATCCCCGGCGCATCACCTCAACAGATCTAAGAGAACTGGTGGAGTCGTTACGTTGAGCTAACTGCGCAACGGTCCGCCGAGGGGACCGACTTTATAGATTCCCTCGCAGCTCGTCCGCACAGCGGACCCTGCCTTCCGTTAGCGCAGATCATATCATTCGATAGCAAATTGTTCATCGCTTGGTTGACGCGAGCTTCAGCGCGAGTCCAACGAACACGACACCCGCGATACGATTCATTGCGATCTGCACACCTTCCGATCGTGTGATCCATTGACTGAGCGTGCCAGCCAAGACAGCTACGGTGCCGAACACGAGAATCGTTGCCAGGACAAACAGGCCGCCCAGCATAAGAATCTGCACAACCACCGGGCCTCGGGCTAGTTCGACAAATTGCGGCAGGAAGGCAAGGAAAAAAATCGACACCTTGGGATTGGTTACGTTCATGATGATTCCGCGCAGGTAGAGTCTCCAGGGATCGACTTTTCCGTTGGAGCTGGTACCCGAGCTTGGACTGCCGGAGCGGAACGCCTGCCAAGCAAGATAAAGGAGGTAGGCGGCGCCAAAGTACTTGAGCGTGGCGAAGGCCACGGCTGATGCCTGGAAGATGGCGGCGACTCCAAACGCTACGGCGCTGCTGTGGAGAACAAGCCCCGTACAGAGCCCGAGTGTAACGATGATGCCCGAGATGCGACCGTGAAGCGCTGACTGCGTGAGCACAAAGATATTGTCAGGCCCGGGCGCGAGGCAAAGCAGCAGCGATGCCGTGCAGAACGTGATGATCGTCTCGGTAGATAGCATCACGTCGCGTCAATCCATGAAAACAGTCTGCTGAGCCACGTTGTTACGCACTCCTTTCATTACAAATGTCCACAGCTTGCGTCCTGCTCTGTCCGAGACTCACGGTAATTGGACGACTTCCTGCCCGTCGCGCGAGGCCAGTGCGTGATAGACGACGTGGTCGATCGATTCATCGACATACGAGACGGACGCGTCGCACATCAAGAAATTCGCCCCGCCGGGATGCATACTGCGAAACGTAATCGCCCAATCCCAGCGTATAGGTTCAGGTCGTCGAGTGTAGTCGATATTGCCCAGGTCAAGGTAAGTCTGGTTTTGGAAATTGATGGGATGGGCCGTCGTCGCGAACGCCTGATTGGGAAAATCCTGGTTGATGCACCAGTGGCCGATTACTTCACCCAGCGCAAAGGTGTTTGAGGTCCCATCGGGAATATCTTTGAAACTGGCCGACCAGCCGTACCGCGAGATTACCCCGCGCGGCGGAATATGCCCATTACCCCACCGGTGGTTTCTAGGGGCTCCCTCTCCCTTCGAGCCGGTACCGTTCCAATAATCACCGATGTTGGCGGCGTAGCTGGTTTCGGCAATCAGCTCTTTTGAATTCGTGTTTTGGGTTTCCTGATATCCCAGCTCAAATCCGTAGGGGCTCGAGGGACACGTGACGACTTCCAACGGTTGCTGAAAAGCGACGAGGTTGCGCGGATCATGCGGCACTTTGTCGAAGTCCACGAAGTCGTGCAGCGCTTGTTGCTCCATGAACGGCAGCAACTGCGGCAGCCACCCCCATCTGATCGCGACATTCTGATTGCCGGTGCCAAAGAAGTTGCTCACGGGAAACGACCCGATCGTATCGTGGTGGTTGTGCAACGCTAGGCCGAGTTGCCGCATGTTGTTTTTGCAACTGTTACTGCGCGCCGCCTCACGCGCTGCCTGCACGGCCGGCAGCAACAAGGCGATCAGCACGCCGATGATGGCGATAACAACCAGCAGCTCAACGAGTGTGAAAGCGTTCTTACGCACAGAAAGATTCGCTCCGCCGCGCCAACAAACGAGATTCCAGCAGGAGGACGAGCCGAAGCCCGTGTCCAGCATGAGTCGGCGTCCATTGTAGCCGCTGCGGCCCACGAGCGTCTGACGCGCGGCGAATTTTCCGATTTTTTCCCGGTCACGCATGTGCCAGACTGCCCCTCAAATTTCGTGTTTGGAATACGGACCCACAGCTTTGCCACCCAACTTCTGCAGGTTTTCTTGATTCGAATCGGCAACCACACTTTGCAACGCCCAAAGCACGAGAACGTAGGCAGCTTGAATCAAGTCCAATCGTGAGCCGGCAACCGACCGTGTTGCGGCGGCTCGTCTCCCGTCGAGCGAGGTCGCTCTATCTGCATAGTTTGAGATATGCTCACAGGCATCAACTCTTTTTCATCGAGCAAAACCCTCAGTCGCACCCCTATTTTTACCGCCTCTTACCGACAGTTAGCGCAAGCAAAACTCCCGATCCCCAGGTACGGTCAGCTGTGCGGACCGATGCTCTAAAACTAGCTCGCAGCTGGACCGCACAGCGGACCCTACGCACACGCAGAGGCGCGCCAGACCACGGCCCTACCCATTATAAGATTTGCCCAGGCCGATTCCACGACAACTTTTGGCCATCAAAAAACAGCGAGAGCGCGGTCGAGCGTCTAACAACCATTGCAAGTTCGTCGGTCCGGACATCATATGGATTCGAACTGCCGGAACTTCAATCGGCCGGGTTCCGCACTAGACGTTGGAGCTAGAAGTTTCCAGCAGTGTAGAGTTCCTCCACTGATGGAATCCGTTGGCAGCAGCCACATTCATTGTGTCCGGTTATTCAGAAAATGGTACTGTCTATCCCAGCGATCTCGCGGCTCCAACAGGTTGATCAGTAGCCGACGCCCACGCACCAAGAGAACACGGGCGAGTTGTTTCTTACTTCGATTTGTTTTCCAAGAGCGTCATATGTACGACTACAAAGGGATCATCCCCAAATGCATTGGCAGCAAGTCGGCAAGCGAAACGTACTTGGTCGCCGTTCTTCACATCAGACCAAGATGCGAAACTATCCTTTTCTGTCTTAAACAGCAATGTAATCGGTTCTGGAAACTTTGGGAGATCAAACCGCCAAAATCCATCGGGATCGGCGGATCTTGCTTTCACTGTGGCCGACCACTTCACTTCACCTAGACGGTCCGCAGCACGCTTAGTTTCTTCGCGTAGGTTTTCCAATTCACCGAGAGCAGCCGCTCTCTCCTTGGGCGGCATCTGCATTATCCGAGTCATACCTTTGGATACCATTCTGCATCGCTCATACCAGACGCCAAAATCACTTGCGTCCTGCCAGTTGTACTGCCATTGCGATTCCTCATTTCTTTTTGACTGCACAGCTTCTGCTAGTGCCTCATAGCTATTTCGCCACGAGGCGTTGTTATCAATCGGAGTATTAGGAATTGGCGGTAGGCGTGACGTGACCGAACCTGCGATTTGCAACCCATCACTAGGCACGTCAAACGATGCTTTAGCGATTGCTCTCTTAATGACACTCACGGGAGCACCATCGCCGACTTTGCTTTTGCCTGAGGTTGCGACCTTCGTCGCATACAAGCCGACAAGTTCATTACTCGAGTTGATAATTGGCAATGTGCCAGAATAGGGGAACTTTCCGTCCTCTGGCTCCACGTATAGTCTTTGAGAGTCGACAGAAACTATTTTCCACGATGTCCAGCTAATGCTTATCGGTTTGCGGGATTTCGCGCCTCCTCGTCTAGGCGACGGGAGCAGGGGAATGCGCACCGCGTCGCCAACTGCAGGATCCCTGTTTGCTAAGGGAAAAGCTCTCAGTTCGGATCCTTGCTCTAGTTGAAGAATGATCAACAGATCATGAAGCCCCGCCACTTCATTACTTCGAGGTTGAGGAAACCCAAGGCGGGACGACTGCCCTAATTGTTTCGGGGAAAGTAAATCGAAGATCACGGCATTAGCCAACCCAGCATCCAAGCCCAACGTGCGTGAGTCATTGCGCAGTGAGGACCGAGAAGCCACGACAACCGGGTACGCTTGGCCTTTTGATTGGACGACACAACCGACCAACTGAATCTCCGACTTGTTCCTACTCGATCGTTGAATTGGAGCAACGATCCTTACTACTGGGTCAATAAGCGTCGAAGAATCGCGGCCACTTTCCTGTGTCTGAATGAATCGCCGATCAGCTTCGCTAAGACGATTGATTGGAATGGAGACCTTCTTGCCATCTGGTCGGCGGAGCTTTGCTTTGCCGTCTTCAGTCTTTAGGTATTCAGCTTGTATTTTGTGTTTGCCAGATATGTCGACCCATTCTCTAACTTCCTCCGCAGAGGCAGAATTCGTGGTCAAGGTCGCTAGACATAAAAGACTCGCACGAATGGAGAAACGCATTTTTGACCTCTTGAGCGATCTAGAAAACATTCGATAGAACCATCTCGTCGATTTCGTTCTTCAATGCAAAAGGATTTGTGCCTGTTTCCTACAAACAGATATCATAGCTACTCAATTCTCTGCTGGTAAAGTGAAGCACCTCTCGCCTCGGTGATTTGCCGAGCGGTTGACTTAAACAACCCAGCGCCCCACTTTTTGACCTTCGTAGCTACAACTGGCAAGGCAGTTTGTGGGGCATCGATCAATCAGCGTCACGTGGACATCAACACACCAAGATCTCGTTCGTCTTTCGTGCCGCCGGTGAGCATGCCCGACCGCAATTGCCGCCAATTGAAGCCGGTTGGATTCGCCGGAGGCTATAGATCTGGGTCTTTCCGCATCTTGTGATTCATTTTGATAGTGGGAACACGATTTAGGCGCAGCACAAATATGTTAGAACTGAAAACCCGTTGCCTAAAATGGACGTGCTGCTTTACGCTAGCGATGCACGTATTCGACCGAACGTCAGGTCGCGATTTCTGCCAAACGAACGCGTTGCAGGATCAGTTCAACCGGAGTAGCTGCCGTGCGTAATGAACTTGAGTTTATCGATGCCATCCTGAATGCGGATGACCGTCGCCTGACCACGTTGCTTCAATCAAGTTCGGACAGCGACGTCCTAGCGACGAGCATCGAGAACCCGCACCCAACCAACCACTCAATTGGGTATGGAATGACGCTGCTGCAACTCGCATCCTTTCGAAGACGAGAGGGTGGCTGTCCGTCAGCCGTACTGCTCAAGCATGGTGCGGCCGTGGATCTGCACTCAGCGTGCGGCCTTGGAATGTTGGAACGAATCCACGAGCTATTGGAAGCCGAACCCCACGGAGTGAGTAAACAGGTCGATTCTTACTTTCCGATTCAATTCGCGATCACCGCGGGGCAGCCAGCGGTCATTCGATGCTTGGTAGAGCATGGTGATGATGTTCATCGAGATCTGCGGAAAGTCGCATACTTTGGATGGGAAGACGAAGCTCGCGGCCAGACCTATACGCCGTGGAAACCCATTCATATGGCATCCTTGTGGGGATTCGATTCAACTCGTGTTCCGGTAGCGCAGACACTAGCCGAGGCAGGGGCCAATCTGATTGCTGTTTCGCCGTTGGACGGCTTCAGGCCGATCCACTTGGTAGCGATGCCCAACCGCGTCGAGATGATCAGGTTCTTCGTTGTCCAAGGTGTCGACGTTGACAGTCGTACGGAAGCATGTGAGGCGATTAACCTGTCCGACCAAAAAGGCCCAATCGAGGGCTTCTCGTGTACTCCACTAATGGTCGCCGCGGCAGAAGGCTTCGTGGAAGCGACGACTTGCTTACTCGAACTGGGTGCCGATCGCGCCGCGGTCAACGACCGTGGCCAAACCGCGCTCGATTTTGCAAAGAAACGATTCTGGGACGGACAGCCCTACGAGAAGGTCATTGAAGTGTTGACCAACCGCTAAGAAGCGAATGCGGCCAACTAGCGAACGATGTAGTTTGTGAACTTCGCCAAAATCTCACGCCACAAGATCAATGGGTGAGAATGCCAAACTTCATTCTCACGCAGTTGAAGTCCACATGAGAATGACTCGCCGCTGATGAAACCGATGGGTCTGTTAAGGACATGATCCTCAAGCAGACCCATCGAGAACGAATACTGCACATTGACTGTCGAATCCGCCAGCCTTAGGTACGGCGCAAAATCACCACGCCGAAGGCAATCGCCACCAGCAGGCAGGTTGAAGGCTCGGGGATTGGGATGGCAATAATGCTTCCCGAAGAACTCACAGTGCCGGCGGCGGAGGGCGAAGAAGCATCACCGACACCCAGTGAGTCGAGTGCCGATGGCGGTAGCCCTAGCGTATTGGAGTAGTCTTGCAGTACGAATCGCCATACTTCGCCGATTTCCCAGATCCCATCAGGCGTCAGGCTTTCGAAGATCAGCGGATGATGGGAGCCGCCCGGATCGCTGGCATCGTTATCGATGCGGAAGGCTTCGTGCACTGGTGCCGACAGGCTGTCGTTGGCTTCGCCATCGAAGTTGGTGATGGTCGTGTCACGGTTGGCGACGTACCAGACTTCCAGCCAATCGCGACCCGATAGGTTTCGCATCTCCACGACCGGGTCCGGCAACGTGGTATCGTTCATCGGCGGGCACGGAATGAAATTGCTAGGGCCTTGATCGGTCGCGAACAATGCTTCGTCCGAGGGGAAGACACCCACATCGCCAATTTCGTGGACTCCCTCGCTGGGGATGAACAGCGGGTCGCACTGCGGAGTATCAATATGGACGACCTTTACCGGCAATGCGGACGTGGTACCGGTCAGAATTGCCAATGTCAGAAGAGCATAGAACGAGCGCAACGTGGTTTGTGTGAACATGAGATCTCTCCGAAAGAATTAAGTTGTGAGAAGCAAGAAATGAACCATTCATAGAACATGGTGGGACGTGATCAGCGCCGCCGCCCGACAGCGAAGGCAGCCAAGCCACAGACCATCAGCACGCAGGTCCCTGGTTCTGGAATGCGCGGTGCCTGCAGTCCGAAACCATAGTGCGTCGTGGGCTTGTTCAGTCGCATGCGGTAGATGGGCTGATTACTCACCAGCGCGACGGCAACGTTCGGGTTACCGGGCCCAACGGACGCGCCGGTAATGTGGTAGCCGTTGGGGTTGGTACCTTGCCAACTCCAACCGGGGATGTCACTCGGGAGCACGGCACCTGCTCCACCAGTGCCAGGACCACGGACGGCATGAACCGTGTTGGGGCCCGCCACCGCTCCAAGCCATTCGGTGTTGATTTGCCCAGATAGATTGAACGCGGTGAGGTCGAATCGCTCGGGATTACCCGATCCTCCGTCAACATCGCCAAAGATGAAGAACGTGCCCGCGGGCAAATAGCCCAGTGGCAGTGAAGTAAAGTCATACTGAGTCACACCCGTGGCGAAAGCGCTAGGAACTAGTCCCGCCGCGTTAAACGTCCCGACCCAGTTGGGGTGTGCCGTGGCGTTCCAGGTACCGGTGAACGTGAGCCCAGCAGATACCTGCAGCGGCGATACGCCGGGTGGCCAGGAGCCGTTTGGCACGGGGGTCGGCAAGTTTGGCCCCGAACCGGTGAGCACCGCGGCTTGCAAGCTCGCGGTGCTCGCCAGAAACGTGAAAGTGAGTAATGCAGCTAGCGATCTGGCGCTATCGATCTTAGTTCGAGATGTCATTTGTCTTTATCCTCCAATAGGCACAGAGATGAGTTTTGTAGAAGTTGAATGATGCGCTCGTCGCAACGAAGGCGTGCGCGAGTCTTGGTCTTCATCATGTGGCGCTCCTTCCGTTTCGCTCGCTGCGGAAGATTGCACCGACAACACCTAACAGCGTAAGCAAGGCGGTCGACGGTTCGGGTATGAGCCGGGGAGCCATCATCGAGAAGCTATGGTTCGTCCAGTTCTTCACCAGCCTCATCGTGTAGACCGGCTCGTTAGTTACCAGCGCGAACGTAACATTCGGATTGCCAACTGTGACGCTGCTACCACGAAAGGTGTACCAATCAAAGACCGTGAAGTGAAAATTCCAAGCGGGCATATCCATTGGATGAATGAAGCTGGTATTGAATCGGCCCGTACCTGTCACGGCAACCGGTTCGTCGAGCCATTCGAACCCAATTGGGAAGCCCGAGTTTTCATTACCCAGCAGCCGGATGCTTTCGCTCTGATTAGAGCCGGTGTCCAAGTCGCTAAAGATAAAAAAAGTACCCGCAGGTAAATAACCCAACGGCAGCGTCGTGAAGTCGTAGACAGCATTTTGCAAACTCGTGGAGCTTGGGATCCTACCCACGGCTTTGTACGTTCCCTGCCAATCGGGGTGGGCAGAACTACCCCAGGATCCCTCGAACTCCGAAACAGTCGTCTGCACGCGGGCCTCCGGCACGCCTGGGGGCCACGAGAGATTCGTAGTTGGAAGCGGCAGATGGTTGCCCTGACCTGTCAACGGAGTAGCCACGGCGATGCTGGTCATAGTTCCGAATGTGAGCGCAAACAAGACGTGCAGGAGTTTCATTCGATTGATCCTAAGACGGAGAGTGTAGAGTTGGGCGCCAGATTCGCTTTGCTCGTGGCAGCCACTATTTCCAACGACGTACATGCCTCAAGGCAGTGCCTCGACAGTGCTTAGGCGCACGGTGCGTACGTTTCGGTGGATTGTCACGGCGGCGGCCTTTGGCTTGTGACCGACATTTGCCAACTGGCATGACGGTTTCACGTTGCGGGCGGAAGCGTTGGAATGTCTCGCAGTCGTCGTAGATATCTTCGATGTCGTGCTGAGAGGTGAGGGTGGAAGTGACCATGAGCGTACTCCTGAACAGTGAAATGAGTGGGGACTAAGGTTTCGACCGCTGTGGCGCTGTCGATGGCGGTCTAAGATGAGCGTGGCTACGAGATGCATCCGGCCTCGCAGGTGGGCCATGCGCTGAATGATCGCGGTAGGTCGACGTGCGTAGAGCCGGTAGCGAGCGTAACCAATCGGCCTGCAGAGGTTTGCAGGCGTAGAGAGTTGCACCTACCTGGCGTGCGGAGAGTTCATCGGCGGTCGAATAGATATCGCTGATGAGAATGCAAGCTGCGTTGGGATTGCGCGTTCGCACCGTGGCGAGCAATTCCTCGCCTGTCATGTCAGGCAGCCGAAAGTTGATCAGCCAGAGATCGAACGCGGTGTTAAGCGCTTTGCGAAGCGCGCCGTCGCCGCTGGTGACAAAATCGAGAGCATAGTTCACACCGCGCGGTCCAACCGCCAGGTGTTGATAGTCCTCAGGGCGCGGATCGACCACCAGCATGTCGGTGGTCTTCAGAGTTGTGTTGGGCATTAGTTCACTCGGGATTGCGACCGATTCAGTTCACCGCCGAACGTTTCGACGGAATCGATTTCGTGAGGAACCAATGCAGTTGCCAGGCCAAAGAGGCTATGCTGCCTGTCGTCAGTCAGCTAAAACGATGCAGCAACGCGGCTTAGGAAGAGTGAATTCTTGCGAGCTGCAAATTGCAACGCGGTGACGTCCGTCGTTGGTGTTCAGCAGCGGACAACTGAGTACGCATACGGACGCCACTGAGGAGCAATTGGGGTCGAAAGTGTCCGATATCGGACAGTGGAGGAGCTTGCCAGCAGATTGGTGGCGGCACTAGTCATCTCAGCGCTGTTTGCGCTTGATCCGGGGAACTTGAAGGTCAAGCTTCTGCATCAGCCGGATCAATGCTTGTCGGCTGATGCCCAGCAGGCGTGCAGCGGCGCTCTGGTTGTAGTAGGTGTGCTCGAGAGTATAGAGCACGTAGTCGCGTTGCATTTCGGCCAACGTGGCCCAATGCTGGTCGGCCTGCTCGAAGCGATTGGACTCGAGATGGGGCTGGCTGGGCACCCGATCAGTTTGCATCGCGGAACGTTGGGGAGCCGCTGTCGGTTCATTGCCAACGGCTTCGCACAGGATCTTCTGCATGAAAGAAAGAGTCAGCAACTCCGATTCACTGGTGATCGCTGCCTGCTCAAGCAGATTCTTCAGTTGGCGAACGTTGCCCGGCCAAGGATAACCCTGTAAGAGTTCCAACGCACCTGGAGACAAGGACGTGGGCGGCAAGCCTTGCGAGCGCATGGCATCCAAGAACTGCTGAGCAAGTTCCGCGATGTCTTCGGGTCGTTCGCAGAGCGGCAGCGTCCGAATTGAGATCACGTTGAGACGATAGAACAAGTCTTCGCGGAACCGTCCAGCGGCAACTTCCTGTCGTAAGTCTCGGTTGGTGGCTGCAACAATACGAACGTTGACAGGAATCCCTTCGTGGTGGCCGACGGGAATGACGACACGCTCCTGCAGCGTACGAAGCAGCCGTGCTTGAAGCGGCAGTTCCAACTCCCCGATTTCATCCAGAAAGATCGTGCCTCCGTCTGCGGCGCGAAAACAGCCGATGGCGGTATAACTGGCACCCGTAAAGGCACCTTCAACGTGGCCAAACAGCTGACTAGCCATCAATTCCCCGAACAGTGAGGCACAATCAACAGGCACAAAGACGCCCTCGGCTCGAGAACTCTGAGCGTGCAAAGTTCTGGCAACCAGTTCTTTTCCCGAGCCGCTGGGGCCAGTCACTAAGACGTTCGAGTCGAACGGTGCGACCCGTGCGATGTCAGCGCGAAGTTGCATGGTGGCAGTACTGCCGCCAAGAATACTGCTGGAGGGAGCGAACGGAGCTCGGCCCGAACATGGCTGCGTCACATTGGCACCTCACGAGAACGGGGTAGAGTGGATACGCCTGTTCTGTTTGCCTCGTTCACTTCGGCAGCAAGACCATGCCTGCGAGAGACACGCCTGGCCTATAGAATCCGACGACGAACGATGTGCGCCAATTCTCTAATTCTGCGCCAAGAGCGCGGCAGAAACGCTTGTGATGAGAATTTCCCCCGCCTTGTCGCGTGCCCCGCCTCTGCAACGTGGAGGATAAGTCTGATAGCCCGACGCCAACCGCACTGGCGAAGGCCAACTTTGATCTTCACATCACATTAACACAAATGGACGACACCAACTACCATTTTCGCAACTAGCTGACATGCCTCTGCGGAGGGGTCAATACGTGGCGACGGCTACGCGGCCCCCTCCTGGCTGTCTTGGTCGTCCGCTTTCGTGCTCATCTTGTCGTAGAATAGCGCTGCGAACGTCACCAGCACCACTCCTGCCATGATGGCCGGGAGGATCCAGAACTCTTTCCATTGCGTCATCGTGTCAGCAACCAATTGCTCATCGAGTCCTTCCGGCATCGAGACCGAGAAGATGCGACCAAGAGAATCGCCAAAACTCAGTTCCTCGGCCGTAGTCGCAGCCTGCAAAGCGTCGTTGAGTGGTTCGTAGTTCGTCACGGTAGAATTGTAGCGGTCGTAAGCCACCCAATAGCCAAAGTACATTCCCACGCCTTGGGTGAAAAATACCAGCATACTCTGTGCTTGCCCACGTACCTCCTTGGGGGCCTTGTCGTCGGTGTACATGAAGCCCGTGACGAAAAAGAAATCGTAGCACACGCCGTGTAGGATAACTGCGAGCAAAATCATCCAAATGGCTTGATCCGACGCGCCGTAAGCAAAGAGTAAATAGCGCGCAACCCAGGCAGCCATACCGACGAGTATCATCCACTTGACGCCCAATCGCCGGAAGAAAAAGGGAATGAGCAACATGAAGAAGATCTCGCTCATCTGACCCAGTGTCAGGGTAGCAGCAGGCGCTTCGAATCCAACCTGTCCAAGAAGATTGGATGCCAGGCCGTAGTAGTACGCAAGCGGGATGCAAATCAGAGTCGAACACAACATGAATACCAAGAAAGGCAGACTCGATAGCAACTGAAACGCATCGAGCATGAACACCGCGCGAAAATCAACGGGTTTCCCTTTCGCCGGCGGTGGCGTGTTGGGGAGCGTCAAACAATACAACCCGCAAGCCACAGAACAACAACCGGCCAACCAGAAGATGTTGAAACTCCCGGACCAACCCTGAAATCCGACGACCAGCCCTGCGACGATCCAACCGATGGTTCCCCAGACGCGAATCTTGGGAAACTCGTTTTGGTCGCTAATGTTCGAGAAAGCGATGGTATTGCTTAGGCCCAAAGTCGGCATGTAGCACAACATGTGGGCAATGCAGAGATTGACGAGCATGTCGCCGTTCTGAGCTTCGCCGTAGCCAGGAATCAGAAATAAGAAGACTGCACCGACCAGCAACAGCGCGCCCATCACAATCTGCGACGGAAAGAAACGATCAGCAACCAACCCAAGAAAGAGGGGGGCGATGATCGCCGCGATCGGCGCCGAGCCGTAGGCACCGCCTCCGAAGTCCCCAAGTCCGTTATCTGCCAGACACTTGCCTAGCGTTGCAAACCAAGCTCCCCAGAGAAAGAACTGGAGGAACATCATCAACGAGAGCCGCGCGTTGGTCGAATTCAATTCTCTTATTACTCCTAGCCTAAGATTTCTTGTTTCAGCCGGTTCAGCAGTTCGACGGCGTGGCCGATCTCGGCGCGTTGGCGCTCGGGCTCTTCGGGAATCTCCCGCTCGATTGTCAACGGACCGGTGTACCCAATCTGCTTGAGCATCTTCAAATACGCAGCCATGTCAACGTCTCCTTCGCCCAGCGGCACCTCTTGTCCCCACGTCTTTCCAGGCTGGTCAGACCAGCGGGCATCCTTACAGTGGACGCTGCGGACGTGCGAGCCCAGCATTTCGAGGGCAGGCAGCGGCTCGCCGGCGCCATACAGAATCATGTTCGCCGGATCGAAGTTTACGTGCAGGTTGGTACGATCGACGTCGTTTAGAAACTGAACGAGTGCCTCGGCGGTTTCTTGACCGGTCTCCAGATGCAATGCTTGTCCATTTGCAGCACAGTGCTCGCATACATCGCGAACGATGCCGATCAGGTCTTGGTAGGGTTGCGACGTAGTATCATGCGGGACGAAGCCGATGTGCAGTCCGATCGCCGGCACGTTTAGAAGTTTGCCAAAGTCCGAGATTCGCTTCAGCTCGGCATGTCGCCCGGCGCTGGTCTCCGGATTGACGAGCCCCACTGTGCGTTCGACCGTCGGGATATCCTCGTAGCTCTCGCCCTCAAACCCCGCGAACAGGCAGGTGACGCTGACGTCCGATTCCTGGAGCTGGCTGATCAGCTCGCTGGCGAACTCGTCGGTGAGGGAATCCGTCTTCGGTGCGTGCAGCTGTATTGTCGAAATCCCAAGTTCGACCGCCGTGGGTAGCGGCAAACCTAAACCTGCCCCAACGCTCGTGAAAATGCCGATTGGCCAATGACTCATTTACGTGTGCTCCTTTCAAGTGGCCAGTATTTGAACATATTCCGCAGACCACGGCGAGTGTCCCAACCTGTCGCTCAGAAACCCTTTGACGCGGGAGCATGCGAGTGAGGCCAGGCCGAGCAATGTGATCAAACGTTCACCAACGGACTGCCCGCCGGGCCCAATCTCGATTTCCCAAGAAAGTGGCGCCGAGACTCTGGTGAGCCTCAGACGACGCAGATGCCGGATCCTCTCCCTCGCCGAAACGGTAAGCTACGCTGCTTCGGTTCTCGGGTGCATGAAGTGGAAAAACCACATCCGAATATCGGATAAATCGGGTACGCAAACTTGGTGAGATTTCGCAAGTGAAAAGATAGCCTAAGTTAAGCGTCTAGAGTAACATAGAACTTATTCTGCTTGCAATTATTATCCGCGTGAGCACGCAAGCCCGAGATATATCTTCATTCGCAGGCACCGGTCCTCGATGCGCATTGGCGTCATAACGAATCGAAATTTGTGCAGTCCTTGGGCAAGCACTCATTTTTACATCTACCGGGCTTTGAGAAGGCTCGGGCTGGACGCGGTGCATGTCGCGGGCAAGGAAGTTGCGGCGCACCATTCTCGTTATAACGTCAGACGCGGTGGCAAGAAGAATTCTGGCAAGCAGGCAGCTCCGTTCACTCTCGAGTTAGCAGAGGCTGTCAAAGCGGATATTGAGCGGAACAACTACGATGCATTGATCGCGTTGCATGCCTCAACGATCATCCCTGACCTAACGATCAAATGCCCGCTCGTGTACGTCACGGACGCCACTGCTTCACTGCTGAATGCCTACTATCCGCAACGTCAGCAACTCTCCGCGGAAAACACGCAATGGCTCCACGAGTGTGAGCAAACCACGATCGACAGGTCGGACGCGATCGTGGTTCCGACCCAGTGGGCTGCGGATTCCGCCCTACTCGACTACTGCTCGAATCAGTCTCGTGTCCACGTCATTGAGTGGGGCGGCAACTTGGACAATCTGCCCGATTTGACCGACAAGGAGCGTCACCGGGCAGCTGATCCCGTTCAATTCTTGTTCGTGGGACTCGACTGGCATCGAAAAGGTGGAGACATTGCCACCCACATGATCGAGATTCTACGATCGGAAGGCGTGAATGCGACTCTCACTGTGGTGGGTGCTGCGATTCCGCGAAAACACCGCAGCGCCTTTGTCCGTAGCGTCGGGATGCTCAACAGAGCAAATCCAGAAGAGAGCGAACAGTTGGATCAGTTGTTCTATTCCGCCGATTTTTACATCCATCCCGCGCGGGCCGAATGCTATGGCCATGTGCTGTGCGAAGCTCTAGGATTTGGCGTCCCGGTGATTGCGGCGCGGACAGGTGGCATCCCTCAGTGCGTGCTTGATGGTGAAACAGGAATCCTATTGCCTCCTGACTCTCCGGCTGAGGACTACGCGGATCGGGTACAAGGACTCATCGCGGACAAGGTTCGTTTGGAAGAGATGCGAACCAGCGCGGTACTCGATTTTCGCAAGAGGCTAAACTGGGATCGCTGGGCGTCGCGTGTCCAGCATGTGTTGCAGGAGCTAGTCTTTCCGACGGTTTCGACGAGTCTTGAGTAATGCGAGTCCTGCTCTTTGAGCCTAAGTTCGTCGGACATTTTCTTGGCTTCGCGGCTACGGCAGCCGAGGCATTTGCCGAACTCGGCTGCGACGTAACCATGCTGGTCCCTTCACGGGCGCGAGGCACCGTGCAGGCCGCAATCAAGCTGGACAATCTTCCCAAGAACGTCGATGTTCGCTACGAGATTGACGTGCCCAAGCTCTACAAGAAGTGGGAGAACGCCGAGTTCGAAACCGAGGCGTTGACAATGGCCCTGGATCGGTACCCGACCGATCATTTGGTGATGCCCAGCGGTGACTTTATTCTCACCGGGTTAATGAAGCACGGCTCGCTGAGACGGCGAGTGAAAGCCCTGGGTGGCGTAGATCTTGTGATGCACAGCTGCCAGCAGGTCTATCCCGACCTGGGTATTCGCCAACGCACCTTGTGCATCTTCGATCGGCTGGCGGTGAGTTTGGCGCGAGGCATTCGGCTACTCACCGTTGATCCGTATGCGACCTCCAACGCATCGGTTTCTCACATGGCGCTGTATGGCAACCCTGTTCTACCCTTGCCACACTTTCGAGAGATTCCAGCGGACGCTCCAAGCCAAGCGGAAGCGCGTGCGCAACTCGGCCTTCCTCCGTCGGGGCGCTTACTCGGATCGGTGGGCGACTTGGGCCGTCGCAAAGGTACGGAACTGTTGATTGAAAGCTTTGCACGCAGTGAACCGGGGCCAGATGATCAGTTGCTGCTACTTGGTTTGCTTTCCAAGACAGCCAAGGACAAGTTGAAAGAGCATCAACACCTCGTCGATCAGGGCAATGTTATTTTCCACGACCGGTTTGTAACTGACAGCGAGTTCTGCAGCTTCTTTTTTGCGGTGGATGCCGTGTGGTGTGGATTTCCGCACCAAGTAGGAATTGCGAGTACTCAATTATTCGCCGCCGAAGCGAACAAACCGATTATCTCCTCAAACTACGGTGCCGTCGGCTGGCTTACCGAGGAATACGGCCTTGGGCGAACTTTTCCTGGTACTATTGCCGCCATGTCTGAGGCGATTTCTTGGTTTCATCAAACTCGCGATTGGGCTCCTGATCCCGAAGGACTTGCTCGGCTACTTAATCTACACACGACCGAGAACTTTAAGAGGGATCTGACGGCGGGTATTCGCCAGCGCGTGCCAGGGTTGCGCGTTGACCGGCGTCGCGAACTGACGGAAGCGGTTCAATGACCGGCGACAATGAGTGCTGCCGTCCCAATTTTTTTCTCATCGGAGCGGCTAAGTGCGGGACGACCTCGGTCGCCAGCTATCTCGACCAGCACCCGGACGTGTTCGTTTCCAAGCCCAAGGAGCCAAATTTCTTCTCATTCGAGCCTGGCTCGACGCCCATGTGCACGGGCCCAGGTGACCCTCAGCGATTATACGAATTGTTGCTGAAGTACTCGGTAACCTCGCCCACCGAGTATGCCGCACTGTTCAAAAATGCCGAGGGAAAGCAAGCCATCGGCGAAGCCTCCGTCCGCTATCTGTACGAACCGCACACGGCAGCGAGGCTTGCCGGCTACGCGCCCGACGCTAAGTTGATAGTGCTATTGCGTGATCCGGTCGATCGGCTTCATTCGCATTATCACATGAATGTCCGACAGCATATCGAGCCGCTGACGCTGGCTGATGCAATTGATGCCGAAGACCAGCGTGTTACACAGGGTTGGGGTTGGGACTGGCATTATCAAAGAGTTGGACTGTATGGCAAGCAACTGCAAGAGGTTTACGAGCACTTTGATCGATCTCAAGTACTGGTACTTTTTCACGCGGACTTGCAGCAGCAACCTGAGGCGACGATGCGGTCGATTTTTGTGCACTTAGGCGTGTCGCCGGACTTCGAACCCGATTTCTCTCGCCGCGCGATGGTAGGACACACACCGCGCTGGCGCGGGCTCCGGCATTTAGTTCGCGATGAAAATCTTGTGAAGACCGTCGCGAAACGGGTGATCCCCAGCTCGATTAGAAAATCGTTTGTCGCATGGTCTGAGGCGCAGAACCGGCAGCCAATCCCGCAAATGGATCGTCCGTTGCGCGAGAAAGTGGCAGCCTATTTCACTGAGGATCGGCAGCATCTGGCAGAGTTGCTGGGGAAGTCACCACCATGGTAGAAGAATCGCGGGAGCACCTGGCAGGATATCAGGATCGCGATTACGAGGTTGTCGACTATCACCTGTATCAGTTGCCAAGCACGAATCTTAAGTTTCGTGGCCCCGAGCCGCGGATCGCCGACGGAGAGTTCATTTCTTGCCTGGGTGCAGCGCAGACTTTCGGTTGTTTCGTGGACCGGCCATATCCAGTGTTGTTGCAGCAGCTATTGGGAGTTGGGACACTCAATCTTGGATATGGCGGCGCCGGCCCCCGTTTCTTCAATCGACATCCGGAACTCATCGACATCGTCAATCGTGGTCGATTGGCTGTAGTGCAAATAATGTCTGGTCGCAGTGAGGACAATTCAAGATTCGAAAGCCGCGGCTTGGAGTTGCTGACGCGCCGCAGCGACGGCAAGCAAATGAGTGCCGACGCCGCCTGGAGATCCGTGCTGGAAGTACGCTACGCATGGAGGCGAGTTCCAGTCTTACGGACTATTGCGAGAAAAGTCTGTCGGTCGTGGGGAACGAGGGATGCGAAACGTTTGCTCGCTGAGACCCGCAGCAACTGGATCGATAACTACAAGCAGTTACTGGACGCGATCGAAGTGCCCACTGTCCTGCTCTGGTTTTCCAAGCGGAGTCCTGATTTCCAGGACTCCTTCGAGGATTTGCACAAGTTCATGGGTGTGTACCCGCAATTTGTGACCCGCCCTATGGTCGAGTCGATCGCCGGCGATGCCGATTACTTCGTGGATTGCACCACACAGCGGGGTTCGCCACAGCAGCTAATGAGCCGCTTTGACGGATCGGCCGTCGAAGTCGACCTTGGTCAGGATCGCAAGGATTTTTCCGGCCAAGTCTGGACGGAGAATCGTTACTATCCGTCGCCGGAGATGCACGAAGACGCGGCACAAGCGTTGTCGGGCGCGATTGTCCAATCGCTGGGTATTTAATACCTAGTCCACCCACCTCCTCTCACCTTCCAGAGGAACGCTGAAGTTGAGCGTCAGTGTGCGTGAAGTACTTATTTCTCAGCTTGATAATTGCCTATCCCGACCTGCTGAAAACTGGATTTAGGCCCGCTCTCCTGATAGTCTGGAGACTGATACCCTTCCGTGCCAATCGCTGGCCGCGACGTCTCATCAACGACCTGGTCATCAGCAGCTGAGCCGTCCCTCACCCCGCCATATCTGAGCCCTCCGATGAATCTCTACCGACATTTGCTCAAGCGATCAGTCTTAGATCAGCTCCGGAAAAACAAGCACTCGGCTAACGATCAAGCGATGCCCGCCAAGCCCCGCCTGCTGCGTTGCGAGACTCTCGAAGATCGAGTCATGCTCGCCAGCGACCTGCCCTTCTCGCCTGTGCTGGGGCTTGAAGCATCCGACGGGGTAATTTTCGACACAGGTAGCGGGGCAGTTTCGGAGTGGCAAGATCAGTCGGGGTCGAACAATCATGTCACGGCGATCGGTAGCGAACAACCGATTCTGGGAGCCGTCCAAACTCCGTCAGGTCTTGATGCGATAAGTTTCGATGGCGTCGATGATCGGATGCTCCGCACTCTGACCGACCCTGGCGGAATCGCGAACCTCCCGGTCAATAATCGTGACCGTACCGTGTTTTTGGTCGCTCAGTTCCACGATGCGACCGGCTTTGGTGGGGCTACCTATGGTCGTGGGACCATCAATCAAGCGTTTGGCTTGGGCGTGGCCGGCTCTGGGGGTGAACTCGTGGTGCAAGGATGGGGCGGCGCGAATGATCTGGTGACTTCAGAATTGGGATTCGATCCACCGGGCACTACCAATGGTTGGATGGTGCTGACAGCCGTGCACACCAAGGATAACAATGATCCGGCTGAAAACCTGTTCTTCTACCAAAACGGAGTGCAGATTGGCTCGGCCGATCAGAAATTCAACACTAAGCTGCTTAGCACTCTCGACCTCAATGGTAACACAGCAGCGCGGATGGTGATCGGCCAAGAGATTAAGGAAGAAGGGTTTATCGAGTTAGATATCGCTGCCTGGGCCATCTATGACGAGACACTCGACACGACCGAACGCCAAGCAGTCGAAACCTATCTGACGGACAAGTATCTGACTCCTCCGCCGAATGAGTCGCCAACGGCGGACGACGATGGCGTCACCATCGACGATGGTGCGTCGACGAACATCGACATTTTGGCCAACGACTCGGACTCTGATGGAACGATCGACGCGACGAGCGTCGTGATTGTCGATCAACCGACAGAAAGCTCCAACTTCTCGGTCGACCCCGTCACCGGGGTCGTCAGTTACACCCATAACGGCCTGGGAATTGCCGACAGCTTCACCTACACCGTACAGGATGATGACGGGGCGGTTTCCAATATCGCGACCGTGACGATCAGTCTAACGCCCCCGAACGAAGCACCGGTTGCGAACGACGACTTCGAGTTTGTTGATGTCGGCTCGTCCGCGCTGTTTGATATCCTGGAGAACGATACCGACTCGGACGGTACCATCGACGCGACGAGCGTCGTGATCGTCGATCCACCCGTGCAAGCGAATTCGTTCTCGGTCGATCCAGTCACCGGCGCAGTGAGCTACACGCACAATGGGACAGCATTCAACGACAGCTTTACCTATACGGTCTTGGATGATGACGGCGAGATTTCCAACATCGCAACCGTAGCGGTCATCCTCAGTCCGCCTAACCAGGCCCCGACTGCTGTGGATGATCCTCTATCGATCGACGATGGGTCCACGGTAGTCATCGATCTTACGGCCAACGATACCGACATTGACGGAACCATCGATCCGCGTCGCGTGACTCTCGTCGATTTTCCTCAACACGCGACGGGTCTTTCCGTCAATTTACTCACGGGCGAGCTGACCTACACCCACGACGGATCGGGCAGCCCGGACAGCTTCACGTATACGGTCCAAGACAATGATGGCGCAACATCTAATCTTGCGACGGTCACCATCAGCATCAATGCGCCGAATCAAGCGCCGGTTGCCACTGACGATGGCACGACCATCGATGATGGGACCTCGACCTTGCTCGACATTCTGACCAACGATTCGGATACAGATGGCACGATCGATCCGACGAGTGTGGCGATTGTGGATCAGCCATTGCAAGCTGCCGCCTTCTCGGTCGACCCCGTGACCGGCGAAGTCAGCTATACCCACGACGGGTCGGGTAACTCCGATAGCTTCACGTATACGGTGCTGGATGACGATGGAGCGATTTCCAACATCGCGACGGTCACGATCACCGTCACGATCCCTAATCAGCCGCCCGTAGCCAACAATGATTCCGAGACAATCAATGATGGGGCAAACGTACTGATCGATCTACTCGCCAACGACTCAGATGCCGATGGCACCATCGATGCGACAAGCGTGGTGATCGTCGATCAGCCGTCGCAAGCCGCGAGTTTCACGGTTGATCCGGTCACCGGTATCGTTGATTACACCCACAATGGCCTGGGGCTCAATGACAGCTTCACCTACACGGTGCTAGACGACGATGGAGCGATTTCCAACATCGCGACAGTCGAAGTGCTCATTGGCCAACAGCCGCTGTCGCTCGCCGGATTCAGTTCCGAGCTGGTCACCTCCGGTCTCAACCAGCCAATCTCACTGGCTTTTCTCCCGGATGGGCGGATGCTTACCCTGGAGAAAGGTGGGGCGATGTTTATCACGGACCCCAACAGTGGCGTTCGTACACCGTACATGACGCTCGCAAACATTGACAGCGGCGGCGAAAAAGGGCTGCTCGACATCACGATCGCTCCTGATTTCGATCCAGACGCGCCTGGTGACGACTACTTCTATCTGTACTACACGCCTGCCGCACCGCAGCTTGCACGCGTTTCTCGGTTCACGCATCAAGAGAACAACGGCGGTCTCACCAGTGCGGGTGACCTCAGCAGCGAACTACTCATCTGGGAGGATACCGACGGATACCTCAGTTGCTGCCACTACGGCGGCGGACTCGATCATGGACCTGACGGCAAATTATGGCTCACGGTTTCCGATAAGTTTACGGCGCCAAACTTGGGTGAGGGCGGCACCAATGAGAACCTGCCGCAGGATTTGACCACTGCGGGCGGCAAGATCATTCGTGTGAACCCGGATGGATCGATTCCCGATGGCACCGACGGTTGGCCGGCGAATCCGTTCATTGATCCGGTGGACGATGACCCGAATCTGCCGGGCGACCAGGACTATCTCGACTCGATCTGGGGCTATGGCCTGCGCAACCCATTCCGTGCCGAATGGGACTTGCCATCGGGTCGGTTCTTCATCGGAGAAGTCGGCGGCAACATCCAGACACAGTCTTATGAGGACGTCCATATCGCGACGCTTGACAACCCAGGCGCAAACTACGGCTGGCCCTACTACGAAGGCTCCCCCTCGGTGGAAGTCCTTGATCCTAATGGAATTTTTGCACCGACTCACGGCTTCACACCAATTGTCCCGGATGAACCGATCTTTGCTTATCCCCATGCCGGATCGGGAGCTTCCCTCACCGGTGGCGAGGTCTATCGCGGCAGCCAGTTCCCGGCTGAATGGGACGGAGTGTACTTCTACGGCGACTTTACGCGGGACTTCATTCGCTATGTGACTTTCGATCAGGATGGCAACGTCACGGGAGACTTCGACTTCTTGCCGACGCCTGAAATAACGAATGTCGCGAATCAAGTCGTGGACATCACGGTCGGTCCGGATGGGGCGTTGTATTACGTCCTCATTGGCGGGGAGGTCCGTCGGGTCGTGTTCAACCTTGCCAACAAGGCTCCGGACATCTCACAAGTCAGTTCGGACGTTTCGGCCGGCGACACCCCGCTGGATGTGATTTTCACTGCCCAGGTGAGCGATCCCGACAGCGATCCGATGACATTCACGTGGCATTTCGGAGACGGCAACAGCGCGTCGGGTAACGTTGTCAGTGGCGAAGCCATCGCTGCATACACCTATCCGGTGGAGGGGCTCTTCCAGGCCTTTGTCGAGATCAGCGATGGCAATCAGACGGTGTTCTCCGACTTTGTTTCGATCCAAGTCGGTGCCGCCAACGCTCCGCCTTCGGTAACACAGTTTGCTGCAAGCCCAACGTCGGGTGATTCTCCATTGCTAGTCAATTTCTCGGCCCTAGCGACCGATCCGGAGAGTGCGCCGCTCACGTACGAAGTGTTCTTCGGCAATGGTCTGACCAGCGGCTCCAAGGCAGTGCCTGTTGATGGACTGATCTCCGAGGACTACACCTACGACGACGACGGTTCCTACAACGCCTTCTTGGTCGTCTCTGATAGCACTAACGTCACCCAAACCAGCTCGATGGAAGTCAATGTTGGTCCTACTCAGTTGCCTCCAATTACCGACGATTTGGTCTTGCTGCTTGAATCAGACATTAAAGTCGCGGTGAGCACGGGGACGACCATCGCCGCGTGGCTGGATGGTTCGGGCAACGGAAACAACTTCGATGCCTTTGGTGATCCGCAGCTTGTCGCGGCAGGTACACCCGGCGGACAGCCATCGATCGTGTTTGATGGCGTCGGTGATATGTTACAGCGACTGGCGAGCGACACGATCAATAATTTCCCCGCCAACGCCGATGACCGCACCGTGTTCACCGTCGTGAATTACATTGACGCCGAGGGCGTTGACGCTGGCTTCTCGTTTGGAAAGGCCAACTTCAATCGGGCTTTTGGACTGGTCACGGACGCCTCGACGGGAAATCTGACGGTCCAAAGTGGAGTCAACGCCGCTGACCTCAATTCGACGGAATTGGGCGAGGGAGCTGGGTGGCTGACGCATTCAGTGATTGTGGACAGTAACAACGTAACGCATTACAAAGACGGCGCTTCCATCGGTACGCAGACGCATACCTACCAGACTCGAATGAACGCGCCGAATTCGCGCTTAGTGATTGGCGAAGAACTCGGTGGCCTGGGCCAATCACAAATCGAATATGCGGCCATTCTAGTTTACAATCGCGCTCTGTCTGAGTTGGAACACATGCAGGTCGAAGCGTATCTGCGTAGCAAATACATCATCGGCAACCTACCGCCTGTAGCCGGTGACGATTCGGGGCTGGTCGCAACTGGCGCTGCCGCCGTGATCGACATCCTCGCGAACGATAGCGACGCTGACGGCGTGCTCAATCCTGCCACAGTGACCATCGTTGATCAGCCGCTCAACGGAACAGTGACCATCAACACCACGACTGGTGCCGTCACGTACCAGCACGACGGCGGCGTGAGTGTGGACGATACCTTCACCTACACGGTCGATGACGAGGTGAACGCGACCTCCAACACTGCGACCGTGACGATCACCGTCGGCGCCGGCTCGCTCGAGACGGTCGGTCTGGTGGTCGCATTGGAATCGGATGCGGGAGTCTCCAACGATGGGGGCTCGGGCGTACTGGGCTGGCTCGATTCGTCGGGTCAGGGCAACGACCTGCAAACGATTATTGGTGATCCTACCATTGTCAGCGCCGCCACGCCGTCCGGTGAGGACGCCATCAATTTCGACGGCGACGACAGCATCGCACGACTCGGGGCTACTGACGCGCTCAATGGGCTTTCCGCCGGAGCCGACGATCGCTCGGTATTCATCGTCGCACGCTACAACACGGTTTTGGCTGCGGCCGGCGTCGCCTACGGCAGCGGATTGGCAAACGAAAACTTCGGGCTGGTCGCTGATACCGGTCAAGGCGAGTTGGCAGTGCAAGGCGGCGGACCGGCCAACAACTTTGTGTCGGGCAATCAAGCAGGCAGTGGATGGCTCATTCAATCTGCCGTGCTGTCCTCGAACCAGCTGGACCACTACCGAAACGGCGAGCTGATCGATTCGGCATTCCACGCCTTCAACACCGCGGCGACCGACTTGGTCATCGGCGAAGAAATCGATGGTGCTGGCTTCGCGGATATGGATGTGGCCGCCGTGCTGATTTATGACCGAGCACTCAGCGAAATGGAGCGTCACGAAGTTCAAGCGTATCTATTCAGCAAGTATTTTTAGGGCTTTCCACCATTCATCAGATCAAAACCCCGCTCTCCAGGGGGGTAAGTCTTGGACAGCACCATAAGTACAGTAAATTTCTGGAGTTTTAGGCTGCATTTCTTGCGCAATTAGATTACTCTGCTCAGAACGCGTCCTTTGATTGCCTGCTCAATTGCTTCGGCACTTTTCGGCGGCACAGGCAACGACGCGAGTCGGTTTTTCCTCGAGGAGAGGCCTTCAGGGAACGATACGCCGCATCAGTTCCGACAGCGTGGGGCGGCGCTAGTGAACCAAGTCGGTTAGCGAGCCGCGCTATCGTTCTGTCGTGCTGCATCGACGAGTTGCGAAGTGGGGATCGGGACAGAACTGAATCAGAGAGGACTTCTTGAAGCAGAGTGCCAAGAGCAACAGGTCATTTAGCGCACCGGGTCGTGTAGCCAGACTTCCCTAGCGCTGGCCTCATGCACGTGACGTGCCCTTAGCGATTGCATTCCGTTTCAGTTCAGGCAAAGTGCGTAGGCGCAGATTGATCGGACGCAAACGCCACAGCCGGACCATACAAATACGCAAGAAGACAAACTACTTATGAAGTCGCATCAATTCGAGAAACTAGACTCGCGAATTCTCCTCCATTCACACGGCTTGCTAGAAACGACCGCTGAAGCCAACTCCCTTGTCGAAGTGGTTGCGACGAGTGACGATCTAGCTGTGGCTGCACATCACATTGATGAAACTGGGCACGGTCATGACGGGGCCCACGTGGATGATTCGTTACTTGGCACGGAGCACCAGGCCCTACTCGATTTGGTGCCGCATTCTCAGGTCACGCACCGCGCCATTACGGATGGGGCTTGGAGCGAAGGAACTACCTGGCAGAATGGCCTCGTGCCGGTCGATTCTGCCCACGTCCTGATTCCCGAAGGCATGACGGTGGAAGTCGACCGTGAATTCTCCGCACGCCTCGCAACTGTCCGCGTCGATGGCACCCTGCAGTTCGCGACCGACGTGGACACGGGTCTGGTAGTCGATACATTGATCGTCTCCACAACCGGAACTTTGAATATCGGAACGAGCGATCAGCCGATCGCGCCGGACGCTACGGTGAGCATCCTGTTCACCGACGAGGGACCGATTGACACGTCATGGGACCCAACGCTGTTAAGTCGCGGATTGATTTCTCATGGGTCAGCAGCCATCTTCGGCGCTGCCAAGACTGGCCCAGTCGACTTGGCGACCGCTCCCGAAGCTGGCGACACGGCGCTGGAATTAGCAAGCCCGGTCGAAGGTTGGCAGGTTGGTGATCGTGTGCTCGTGCCAGGGGTTGTGCGTCCATTGGAGAATAACCGAGGAGTAACGCAATACGACGAAGACGAAATCGTTACGATTACGGATATCTCGCCCGATGGACAACAAATTGAGTTCAGCGAGCCGTTGCAATACGACCACGTTCCTCCGCGGGCCCAGTTAGACATTCCCGTTTCCAATTTGGACCGAAACATCAAGTTCACTTCAGAGAACACGACCGATCCGCAACGTGCTGGGCATGTCATGTTCATGCATAGCCCAGATGTAACGGTCAACTTCGCCTCGTTCGATCACATCGGACGTAATGACAAAAGTATCCCGACGACGGATCCCACCCTCGACGGAAGTGGTAATCTGATCGCAGCGACGGGGGCAAATGCGCGCGGGCGCTACGCAGTTCATTTACATCGCCTGGGAAGCGAATCCACCGCAGCCACTATCGTCGGATCGGTCGTTGAGAACAGCCCCGGTTGGGGTTTTGTGAACCACGATAGCAACGCCAGCATGCGCGAGAACACGAGCTATAACGTCAAGGGGGCTGGTTTTGTCACGGAAGTCGGCAGCGAACGTGGGGCCTTCATCAGTAACCTTGCGGTTCGCTCACGCGGCAAGAA
>JANQQA010000185.1 GCA_028285205.1 Bythopirellula sp.
AGAGTGTCGCGTTCGTTTCATCTGAAAGAATCCTTTCCGGGCTAAAGCCCGGTTGCGATTCTCTCATTCAAAATGGACTAGTTCGAGGGGGGAAGGCCAATCGAGTCGTAGTGAGTGAGCTGAAAATTTTGGGGCTTAAACCCCTGGTGTTCGCAGCTTCCAATTGTTTCGCTAAGAGAAGGCCATCGAGCTGGATTCCGATGGCCAAAATCGATTGCAATCAGCCGGTCAGTGCGGTAATAATTGGTCTCTCAGGAACAGCTTAAGACCCCATCTTCGAATACCCCCATAGCCGTTGCCTTGATCTTGTAGCGTCCAGGTTTACCTATGCGTTTGCTGCTTGTTGAAGACGACCAGGTGGATGCTAGCCGCGTCCGTCGCGAACTGTTCGGCAGAGTGCCGGATCCGGCCGTGGTCTGCGTATTTGCATCGCTGCAGGAAGCCATCAATCAGCTTGAATCGACAGATTTCGACATCGTGCTGACCGATTTGAATCTCCCAGACAGTCAAGGTGTTGAGACAGTCAAGCAGCTGGTGGATGTCGCCGGTGACGCAGTCGTCATTGTGTTGACCGGCACTGATGATGAGGAGTTGGGAGCAGCTGCGATCAGCTGCGGTGCGCACGACTATCTGTGTAAAGACTACCTGGGCGAAGACCATCTCGCGCGAACGATTCGTCATGCGGTCGAGAGGGACCGGCTCTTGCGCGAACGAGAAGAAGCTCGCGAAGAATTGTTGGTAGCGACCACGCAAGAGCAACTACGCATCGGTCGGGAACTGCACGATGGTATCTGCCAGCTTCAAACTGCGGCTTTGACAAAGGCTGAGGAATTATTGGCGAAACTCGCCCCTGCGGACGGGAGCGCCGTTGCACAAACGACTGAACTCGTCGAGATTCTGAGCAAGATTCGTACGGAGGTCCGAGCCGCCGTCCAAGATCTCGTGCCCCCAGAATTGGCCAAGCACGGCTTGCCATCGGCCTTATCAAAACTAACTCGACAATGGCACAATACCAATGGTATTCGCTGTCTTTGCGATGTTTCGAAATCAGTACCGCTACCTTCGCAGCACGTGGCGCTCCAGCTGTATCGAATTAGTCAAGAAGCGTTGCACAATGCCGTGAGGCACTCGCAAGCCGATCGGATCAACCTGGCATTGTTAAGCACAGATCGCGCCATCAAGCTTCAGGTCCAGGACAACGGCTGCGGGTTCAATGCAAAACGGCTCGTCAGCTCGCAGAATCAGCTAGGGATTCGGTCGATGGGACAGCGTGCCACTGCAATCGGTGGAAAACTAACCATCCAATCCCAACCGGGCCGAGGGACCGCCGTAATTTGCGTTGTGCCAATCTCCAGCTGCAGAGCGAGAGCGAGGCAGCAACAGCTCAGCGCTTGAGCGAGACGTTGCAAGATTGAGTTTGCTCACGACTATTGCGATCTGCTGCGAAGAGGTATGCTAGGGTTTGTTCCTAGTGTTTTTACTGGTGGTGCATTCCTATGCGTTCCACTCCCTACAAGATCCTCTTAGTAGAGGATCACAAGCTGTTGTTGGAAGGCTTGAAGTCTCTCCTTGCATCACACGACGATCTTGAGGTTTGCGGAGAGGCCCACAATGTTGCCGACGCGATTGTGGAAGTCGAACGCGAGCGACCTAACTTGGCGGTGGTTGATCTCTCGCTGGTGGGTTCTCGAGGGATGCACTTCGTGAGTTATCTCGCCGAACACTGGCCCGCCGTCCGCATTTTGGTGTTCTCCCAGCGCCCCGCTTGGGTGATGGCGGATCGGGTCCTGGCAGCCGGAGCTCACGGCTACAAGCAGAAGTCCCCCGATGACTTGGGAGTTGTGGAGGTAATCCGTCTGCTGCTGCGCGGGGAGACCTACGTGAGCCCCAGAGAAGCTCCGGAGGAGGCTGTTTCCTACCGGTACTTATCGAGAATTCAAGGGCTGTCGGAACGAGAGTTTGAGGTCTTTGAACTCCTGGGAGCTGGTACGAAAACGGCAACGATTGCCGAGCAATTGGGAACCTCAAACAGTACTGTTCGCACGGTGTTGAATCGCATCAAGACAAAGTTTGGTGTGGACGAAGCCGCGGACGTGAGAAAAATTGCCCTAGCCTGGCAGCTGGATGCGATCCTGTAGAGGTCATCAGGATTGCAATATGATTCCGACGTGGCGGTGCGCACTTGCGACCGGGATACGCTGCGAAACTCGTGGACGGCTGATGCCACGTTGGACAGTCCGCGCAATTGCTAATTGAGCGTCCTCGTCGATGAATCCCGCAAAGAGCCATCTTAATAACTGGACCATCTGCCATCGCTCTATTCAGGACTGGGTCAAGTATGTCGATCCTAGTCGATACGCCGAATTTGAGATCAATGGGTTCCCGTCTAGAAACTCCGAGCCAAAGATATCGGTCGTGCTTCCATGTTGGGTGAAACAATCTTTGAGAATTCCTTAGCTGGTATCTGCTAGACTTGCTGATCCGAGACACGAAAAGCCGCCTCCCGCACTACCCATCACATGAGTGGTCGTGTCATCCCGACAGATTGCTGACTCAGCGGCCAGGAACGAATGTCGCTTCTATCGCGATTACTATCTTGGCGCACCCCACCCGTTAGTTATGCTGCGCTAAAGCGTCCGACGTACTAATCCGATCGAAAGTAGGCAAGACGAACTGAGAATTGCTGCATTCGGTTCAGGGATGGATTGAGCAGTTGCGAGCGACTGCTGCGCGGAGGTTCCGTAGTTTTGCCGCCACAACAACAGGTCGGCAGCGTTGCGCGTGCCCCGCTGCCAGAGCAGAAAGTCATTGCCATCGACGTCACCGTCCAGCTCGAAATCACCGGGTGTTTGATAGACGATTCTCCCTTTCATCGGAACGGTTGTCCCGTCGAGAAAAAAGTCGAATGACAAGTCTTGGCGCATTCCGGGAACGAACGGCACACCAAGGTCGTAGGTTTCGCCGCTGGCAATTACTAACGCCTCGGAGAAATTCAATTCTGCCAGCTGGTTGGCTGACGGATTGGATTCTTCCCAGCCAGGAATTGCTCCGTCTTCGAGACTCTGCCAGGCATCTGGATTGAGTGAGCCGGCCGCGGACAGAATCTGATAAGCATCGATCACTGCGTCAAAAGTTGAAGTGTTCTGCAACGTGGCTTCACCCGTTCCAGGGTTGACGTAAATCGTCAAGTTGTTGGACGATTCGCCGACGAACACGACGTTAGCATCGATCGTTTGGGCGTCACTGCGGTAAGAAAATGACACGTCTTCGCTGTCGATGCCGAACGCAATCTCGGTCGGTGCAAACGCCTGGCCCAGCGAGAACGCCCCGTCAGCACCAACTTGAAACGTTCCGCTAGCCAGCGTTTCGCGCAGTGTCGACGTATTGGCCGTCGTCTCTTCCCATTGCGATAGCTCCTGGTCAGCGAGACTTCGCCACCTTGTTGCGTCAAGGTTTCCACCTGCTGCGGAAATCGTGTACTCGCTCAAATCTGTTGAATTGGCCAGCGGATTGGCAAGCAGAACTTCACCAGTTTGCCGATCAATAGTGATGACCGCAGTGGTTTCCCAGCGGACACGAAACTCTTCAGCTGCCGAAACACCAAATTCTTTGCCAACTGTCTCGATTTCAAGCACCGTGACGAGTTCTCCGTTGCTGCGCTCTAAACCGTCTACAAAAAACGCGTTGGTTGAGGCTCCACCGAGAAAGGAACGGCTACCAGCACCATCGCGGCGTAAGACATTGTAATTGTAAACTCCATTGTCTTGGTCGCGCGAGTAATCTGTTGAGTGATCCCAAAGTAGTCGCACATCGGCAACGGAGCCGCTGTCAATACTGACCGACTGCGCTGTCGCGTTGGTCGGGGCGGCCGGAATATCTATCGAACCACGAACGAGACCCAATCGCCCCACGTTAAGGCGGTAATTTGGGTCGTCGTTGTCCAAGAACTTCAGCCCCAAGGAAGCAATCTCGTTACCGGCATGAGACGCCAAATCAAACGTTTGGGTGTTCCACCCGTCGGTGGCGGTGTTGCCAAGTGGAAAACTTACCTGAGTGCCTTCTGCCCCCAAGAACTCAACGACAAGTTCGGCAGACGTCACACCGACTTCACCCGTCTTGTAGGCAATCGTCAGTTTCGAGTCGTCGAAGACAGGCATCTCCGCCAAGTAGAGCGGTACTTCCGTATCATCATTCAGAGATCCCTCAATGCGCAGGCTATTGCCCCCGTGGAAGGCTTCTTCAAAGTCGTAACTTACGCCCAGCGGTGTCGGGTCGTTGGTGGCAACGATCCAACGCCAGGTCGGGAGGATGTCTTGCAACCCGATGTTATTCCAATTGCCAACACTACTGACTTCGCCTTCGAGGGCATATTGCTTCCCCAGACCGAAGTTGAAATTCGTTACGAACGTGTCGTGTACTAGTGGAGATTTCGCCGCCACGTAGTTGGCAATTCCCCTCCAATTCGTTCCCGCAACAGCGGATGAAGTGTTACTCGGGTCGCCGTTGGACCCAATGTAGATCTGCTGATCTGCGGCAATCATTGCCTGTACGTCGAAATTCTCGCTCGCGGTGGCAGCCTCCCAAGGGGCGTTATCAGGTCGAAAAAGTGCCAACGACGAACGGTGGTTGCCACCGGGCCCGACGAACGAGTTGAGCAGCTGACCAGCACCGGCTGCGATGCCGTTGGCTTCTAGCAGGGCGCCAGCGTAAAGATCAAACTCACTTCGCCCAAGATTGTTCGCAACCGTCTTTGAGGTGCTTAGTTCGAACGCTGAAGCACCAAAATCAAGGAACATCGCTTGGGATACAACATTGCCGCTGTTCTGAAAGAATCGATCGTTCTGGCTGTTGAGTTCCTCTTGCCAACCAACGATCCCGGCTTCGGTCTGTGCATCGTACCAAATCAATTCGACACTGCTATTGGCCTGGATGTAGTCCATAAACTGTCCGACTTGCTCGGCAATGGCGGCACCGACGCCGTTGACTTCCTGATTCAGAAAGTAGCCATCGAATCCTTGAGTCTCGGCAATCTCAATGAGCCGGTCAGCAACCGGAAAGTCTCCGTTGTTGTCTGTCTGGATCAGGTACTCGACCTGCTCGACGCTACCACCAAAGACCGTTGGTGCGAGAAATACGTTTCCGTAGATCTTCACTCCATTGCGGTGCGCTGCGTCTATCCAGCCACTGCGTGGAATCTTGATGTTCCCTTCCGACGTCCCGCCCCAATCGACAAATTTGTCGATGTACTGCCAATGCGCAAATGTGTATTGCTCGAGGAAGGTTCCTCCTTGCGAATTGACCGAACCACGCTGTTCCGGCTCGATCAGCGCCATTACGCGGCCTTGGTCATTGCGGGCGTTGCCATTCTTCTGCAACGCGGAGTTAAAAACGGTATTGGATCTTGCAATTCCACCTTCGTTAAAAGGTTGGTCAAGGTCGCTGTTTAGTTGATAGTCGAGGACCTGCGTGAAACTTGTCGTGGTCTCATTCGTAGTGATTATTGTCGCTATCGGATCGGTGGCGTAAGACCGCGTTTGAAGCACGATTGTGACCAATACAATCAGCGGCCACTGGGTCAATGTAGCTGCAGCAGGCCTTGATCGCTGGAAACTTCGCGACACGGTCGGCAGCAGCAAGGAGAACAACACCATCGGGAGTACCAGAGTCGACGGTTCGGGAACCACCAACTGGCCGGAGGTTGGTGACTGTAGATTGTTTTTCAAGATTCGAAAGTCAAGCAGCGTGACGAGTCGGTCACCGTCTAAGTCGCCACCTTGATCGGCAGGAACAACGTTCCCCAGCGCATCGCGAAGAATGTTGGCATCGCTGATGCCATCTGTTGCCGCGGTGTCGCCTGGTGATACGAATACTTCGCTCAGGTCGACATCGCCATCACCGTCAATATCGCCCAGCAGCGGTCGCCGGTCGTCAGCGAACAATTCGAATTCGGCAATCTGGATCGAATTGGGGGTCCCTGGGTTTGGCCCACCGGCACCTCGCTCCGTGAGAAAATCAAAACGAAAATACTCGTAGCTGGCCGAAGGGCTTTCGAGCGAAAAGAGCTGAGTTTCAAATCGCTCAACAAAGTCGACGGCGGTCCGATCGTCAATTTGTGTGAAACTCACACCGTCGTTGGACCCAAGGAGATTCCAAGCGTAGGGATCGCGTTCTTCTGCATCGTTGGCGGAAGTCAGCGAGTATCCCTGGAGCGGTGATGCCGTATCGAGTTGAATCTGAAAGAACGTGCCATCGGGCTGAAATGAGAGCCACTTGGTACTGCTGGTATTGTCAACCGCTTCCAAATTGCTCTCACCTGCGGGTGAACTCCCGCCGGATGTGACCGTGGCATCCAGGAAGCCATTCTCCTCGGGATCCGTGAGATCGTTACCCAGCGGTCCATCAAAGACGATGCCATTTTGAGCGTACGCGGGATGCACAAAGGAAAGTGTGTGCAAACTCGGCCATATCAGGAACAGGAGGAGCCCGTAGGCTGATTGTCTGATCAATTTGCTCATGTGCCTACTCATCTGTACCACGGAACTGCCTGAATAGATCTTGCGCAGTCAAGCTTACAGTATAGGCTGTTTGCACAGTGTTTGCGAAAGCAACCATAGCTGCTTACCTCAGCAGGCAAAGATCTGGATCAATTCCGCAGAGCAACCATGTTGTCGCGACGATGCTAGGGCGACTCGGCAAAGCCCAGATAGCCCATTGGCCTCATTCAGGTCGTTGCGGTGAAATACTCCATTTCTTGGGAAAGATGCGTCGTTGCCGATGCTGTTGCGGGCATTCGACCGCGAGAACCCTAATCGACTTCGCCTGCGGTAATTTCTCGATCGAAGATCTCAGTGTCCAATTCCTCGGGCACCTCGAGCAGTTCCCAGAGCTCTTCGTCAGCAACTGGGAAGGGCTCGTCGGAGTAAGTTGAGTCTGTTTCTGCGGTCACCGAGAACCAATCCTCGATGGACTGACACCAACTGACAATCTGACGCGACTCATCCTCAAGCACTGCGAGCAAAGGTCCAGAGAACACGTTCCGTGTGCCCGTCCACTCGATAAGTTGCATGAACGCTTCGCGCGACAGGTCCGGAGTGTTCATCGCAACGACGGATTCGAAGGCCTTGAACGCGCAGTCCTCTGTCAGGAAGTGAATGGTTTGCTCTCCAGTAACCTCAGCTTCTTCATCGAAGAGTTCGAAGACCTCATGCGCGACGAGCGTGCAGTTCGCGAGTACGATTTCGCACGACTGTGGTTCGGGGATCCGAATCGCGACACCACCGGTCAACAGGCAATCTTCGAGTTCCACACGGTCTTCACCCTCGGTAAGGAGTTCAACACAGTCGCCGCCGACAGCGTGCAGTTCGCAATCCATTAGCACGATCGGGTGCTCTGTGTTGCATACCAGACAACTACCTTGCGGGCCGATGATGAAGCGGCAGGTGTCAGCGTGAAACGCGCCTTCGCTCGCATGGACTAAGCACGGAAACCCGACTTCATCGCCAACTTCGCAGACCAAAGACAGTCCCTCCAGCGATAGATCACCTTCGGCAATGAGACATGTCTCGTCTTCCTCATGATTGTCTTCGAATTCGAATCGCAGTACTGGTTCACAATTCTCCGCGGCAATCAATGTGAGTGACCGCTGTGTCAACGTCATTGGTTCAACGAAGTATGGGCCATCGCCTTGGATCTCGATGCGGCTGCCATCGGGGGCCATCTCCACTGCTTCCGACAAATCTGCGAATGAGCCGACCAGCGCTCCCTCGTCGTTGAACACGGAGAAGTCTTCGGGAACACGTGTCCAAACTGTCGACAAAACTGCGAGCACTGCAGCGACGACGCACACGGCCACGAAAATCGCCAATCGACTACCATTTCTTTCACGCTGCGGTTGACTGCGAACTTGTCTGGCGGGCGGTGGCACGACGTCAATTGAACCGAGAGCGTGGGTTTCAAGGGCACTTTGCACGGCTTCCGCAGATTGATATCTGAGGTCGGCGTCCTTCTCATGCAGCTTGCCAATAATGTCACCGAGCCAAGCTGGCACATTCGGGTTCTGCTCAGCGACTGGCGTTGGCTGGCCATTTGCAATCTGATGAAGCGTTGCCACGACGGAGTGCCCTTCGAACGCTGCGCGCCCGCAACACATGGCATACAACACGCTTCCCAAGCTAAACAAGTCGGCGCGGTGATCTGGTTTCGCGGCAGGGTCAAGCGTTTCGGGCGCAACGTAGGTTGGCGTTCCCGCGAGCATTCCGGTCTTCGTGAGTTGCGATTGTCCGCAGACCATCGCGAGTCCGAAGTCGCCGAGTTTCACCTGTCTCGTGTTTTCGTCGAGAAAGATGTTTGCCGGTTTGACGTCCCGGTGCAAAACGCCGCTGTTGTGCGCGGCAGACAGACCCGCTGCGACTTGCCCGCCGATGTGCGCCACCTCAGAAGTCGGGAGCATACCCGATTCATCCAGTCGTTCTTGTAGTGTTTCGCCAGCAACATACTCCATCACCAGATAGGGAAGTGGCCCGCTATCGGAGACCGCGTGAATCGTCACGACATTTGGATGGTTGACTGCCGCAGCGGCGCGGGCTTCACGCAGAAATCTCTCGCGAGCGGACGGATCAACGGCGAACTTCGGCGACAGCACCTTCACGGCGACCACGCGATCGAGCGAAGTCTCGCGCGCCTTGAAGACGATTCCCATGCCTCCCTGACCTAGCACGGCGATCAGTTCGAAACCATCACCTGTCCAAGCGAGCGCTTCCGCCGAAATGCCCGAGTACATTGATTGCGTTGGGTGCTCCTTTTGCCAAGGGTCCAGCGAGGACTTGACGTTTGCAAGGACTTTCTCGAGCAGCGAAGATTCGTTGGGGCACGTATTTAGATCTGAAAGGGCATCTCCCCACAACTTGGTCTCGGCAGAGGAATCAATGCGCTTTTGGCAGTCCGCACAGAGACTCAGGTGCTCCACAAGTTGATCGCGCAATTCATCTGCCAATTCGTCGTCGACCAGCTGTTGCAGGAGATCAAGCTCGGGACAGTTCATAGCGTGTCGTCGATCTCTCGAACCTTCGCTGCCAGACGTTTCATGACCCGGTTTTTTGCAACATAGACCGAGCCGACGTTCAACGACAGCTGCTCAGCGACGGCTTGAGGACTTTGGCCTTCTACCGCGGTTCGCCAGAACGCCTGCCACGTATGCGGTTGAAACTGATCGTGGATTTGTTCAGCCGCCCAGGTGAGCAGCTGAGTGCGATATTGTCGCTTCCAGATCTTTTCACCGTCCACGCTGGCGTCTGGGATTTGATCCAGCGTATCGACGATCGCAGTGTCTCCTGTTCCCTGCGGTTGCCGTTGCCGTTTCGAGTACTGCCGTCCTGCAGCGCGTTTGGCGATCTTGTAGAGCCAGCTGCGAAACTTGCCCAGCTGCGGGTTGTACTCGAACTTGGCGATCGACCGGGCCACCTGGCCCATCACTTCTTGCACCAGGTCAGCCGCATCCGCCTCCTGCATGCCGTAGCGACGCCCAAAGCTAAACACCAACGGCCCGTAGATATCGGTGAATTGCGACCACGCTGCCGAATCCTGTGAATCGCGTAAGCGAACCAAGAGACTCACGCGGGTTGCGGCGGCTCGTGTCACGGTCTGTCTCCACTCAGGTTCCGGCCATCTTCACGCTGATCTTCGGCAGCTTTACCGCGATTCGCAGCTTTTTTCTTTTTTTCGACCCGTGTGTAAGAAATTCTACCATCGCTGGCAAGGAATAGGTAGCTGGAAGCCGGTGACGGTGCTTCCGGCAATCGCCATTTCGAACCGGAGATCACAACGATGAGAAGAGCTATCACCTACAGCGGCATCGCCTTGCTGGCCAGTTGCCTGCTCGTATTTGCCGCACACTGGACAGTCGCGCAAGACGCGGACGCCACGGACGGGATCGCCCAAGAGGCGGAGGACGAGCGAGCTGAACTCGGGGACGTCGAGGAAGATGACCACGATTCAGAGCGGCACGAAGATGACCACTACGACGACTGGGAACGCGAGGACGACGAATGGGACGAAGAAGACGACTATGATTTCGAGGAAGAACTACTCGCATTCGAAATGCACGCGGCCGAGTGCGAACATGCCCGCCGCCTGGCAGACATCGCGTCGAGTCGTCTAGAAACCGCCTCCTGGGTAATCGCCTACATCCATGAGTACCTTGCCGAAGAAGAGGCAGCCGACTTCCTTCAGCAGCTCTTGGAAGCGGCAGAGGATCCCAGCATCCAGCGTTTGATCGGTCTCAAGCTGACCGAACTCTACTCGGAGCTCGATCAGACGGATCAAGTCAAAACGCAGCTGCGCAGCTTGATTCTCGGAAGCTAATCCGACGAGCGTAGGTGGCTAACCTGGGCAGCGTCACCTGCGATCAATTCGCATCGCTAGTTGCAATCACTTTTCCCACGGAACGAGAGGAGATAGTTGGATGTCCCGGAACACGCGCAGGCAGAGATTCTCTTTCCCAATTCTTCGACGACCGATTCGCAAGGCACCAACGTTCGTTCGTAAGAGCTACCGCATCGAACCTCTCGAAACACGGACGATGTTGGCCGCAGACATGATGGGTAGCGGTGACCTCGACGGCGATACCAACGTCAACGGTGCCGACTTCATGCATTGGCAGCGAAGTTTTCCAACTGCCGACGTCGCTCAGGCTCGAACCGATCTCGCCGCTTGGCAATCGAATTTCGGAGCAACCAATGTTGGCGGAGATCACGGCCACACCAACCATCCGCCGAATCCGGCCGCCATGGCGCTAGTTTCGCTCGACCAGGCGACGCATACCGTCATCGCGTCCGGCAACTGGTCAGATCCCAGCGTTTGGCAAGATGGAACTCTGCCAACCGTAGGCGCAAGAATCGTCATCCCCGAGGGCATGACGCTCACTGTAGATGGGCAGATTGCTGAGGAATTCAAGACGATCCGCATCGACGGCACGCTGCAGTTTGCCACCGACGTCAACACCGAGCTGCGCGTCGATACGATTGTCAGTTCGCCGAACGGTTGTTTCGTAATGGGCACCGCCAGCAATCCGATCGCCGCTGGCGTAACGGCGCGGGTCGTATTCGCCGACGATGGTGCGATAGATCAGAATTGGGACCCACAGCAGCTGAGCCGCGGCGCGATTTTGCAAGGCCCGGTCGAAATTCATGGAGCCGAGACGGCGCATCGAGCCACGCTGGCGACTCATCCGTCGGCCGGGGCGACGTCGATCGAGTTAAGCTCGATTCCCACCGGCTGGAATGCCGGTGATCAGATAGTCATCACCGGCACCCAGGGATCGACGAGCGACGAGGTCCGTACGATTCAGTCGATCGACGGCACCACCGTCGAGTTGGATCAAGCCTTGCAACTCGACCATATTCCGCCGAAGAGCGATCTAAACGTGTACGTTGCCAACACTACGCGAAACGTAGAGTTCACTTCTGAGAACAACAGTATCCCGCGTCGCGGCCATATCATGTTCATGCACCAATTGAATGTGAACGTGAAAAATGCCAGCTTCAACGAGCTGGGTCGTACCGACAAGACTCGACCGTTGGACGATATCATCTTCGAATTCACCGAGGATGTCGTTGGCAACGAAACGAGTGCCGGTGTGGTCTTTACCACGAGCGAAGGTGACAGAACCAATATTCGTGGCCGGTACGCGATTCACTTCCATCGTGGCGGCAATGATCCCAGTAGCCATCCTGCGTTGATTGAGGGTAGTGTGGTGAACGGCAGCCCCGGCTGGGGGTTTGTGAATCACTCGGGTAACGTGAATATGGTCAACAACGTTGCCTATGGTGTTCAGGGGGCTGCATTCTATACGGAAGCTGGTGACGAAATCGGCTCGATGGTCGGCAACATTGCCATCAGGACCGTGAGCCCTACCTTCACACTCGACGACGAAGGCGCTATCGATCCCGACCTGCGAGCCGACGTGCAGGACTTTGGTGTTGATGGAGATGGTTATTGGCTCTCTGGCCACCTGGTCAGTATGCGAGACAATGTTTCGGCGGGTGCGTCAGGTCATGGAATCATCATCTGGAGCGATGGCCTCGTGGAAGAAGATCGTGGTCGCGCCACTGTAAAGACTGCCGATATCGCAAATGGAAATCTAATTTCCGGGCGCGATACGATTCCGACTTGGTGGGCGCCGCTGGCGGAAATTAGCAACAACGAATCTTACGGCGCAACCGTCGGATTCCGCTCGCGATACGTTCACTCGTCGGTGTATCTTGGCGAGAACGGCAGCCCGTTTCATGCAAAACCGGATCAAGCCTACGTCGATACGCTCAACCCGGTAATTGATGGCCTGATCGTGTGGGGATCGCGCGATGGGGTGTTGATGAATTACAACGAACGGATGTCGCTCAGAAACGCTCGGCTCATCGGTATCGGCGATCTATGGGTGCAAAACGGCGGTACCGCCGACACGGGAGTCGGCATCGACATGTACAACGAAGTGAGCCGTGGCCCAGGAGTGATCGAGAATGTCAGCATCGAAGGGTTTGGCGTTGGCTTGCTGGCCCCGCGGCAGGACGATTGGGCGATCAACAACCTGCAGCTTGCCAACACGACCGACATGGTGATTACCGAGCCCAGACAGTGGGCGCGTACCCTCGACATGAGTAACGTCACTTTTGGTAGCCTCGATGGCACGGCCGTCCAAGATACGGTTGGTCAGCGACGGAATGTCCTCATGGAAGCGGACACCGAGGGCGATGGCTACCAGCCGTATTTCTTCTTGCTTTCCGATCGCATCAACCTTAACGGCCAATCGTTGTACTTCGATCAACAGGCAAGCGATCATGTGCCACTCGAGGAGTTCGATCCTGAAGGTTCGATTGTGCCTATCTCGAACGAGTTTGTTGGCCTCACGAATCAGGAGCTGTGGGATACCTACGGCACTTCGTTTGGTGGGGCGCTCCTGCCAGCCGATGCAACGCCAGTGAGCTTCATCGATGGCGGGGTCGTCGGAAGCACGCCGACGATGGCCACAACCCCGCCTCTTTACGATATGACGGCCGAGGGCGCCGCCGGCATCCTCGTTGATCCTGGCACGCTGACCAATTTCAACGGTCTGGTCGCGGCAGGGACCACCACAACTGCGCCAGCTGTGGACGAAAATGACGCGAGTGCCGATCACGAGGGACAACTTCAGGCGCATCACGAGTCGACGCACATAGCGGGAGATGTTGATGTCGACAACGACGTCGACGGCACTGACTTCATGGCATGGCAACGTAACGCTGCGATGTCCGGCGATGCCCAGGCAGCAGCTGAACTGACCGCCTGGCAAACCAACTTCGGAGCAACCAGTGACAGTGGTCATCACGGACATCCCTCCAATCCGCACCCAGACGATCCCGCACGCGCCAGCGAGCACATGGCGGCGATGGATCTGGTTGACGTTGCCCAGGTGACGCATGCGGTCACGAATTCTGGAAATTGGTCTGATCCGTCGATCTGGGCGAACAGCGAACTGCCCACCGATATGGCGCGGGTCCACATTCCCGAGGGAATCACTCTGACCGTCGACGGCGTTATCGACGAGACGATCTACTCCGTGCGAATCGATGGCACCTTGCGATTCGATCCGACCGTCGATACGCAGCTCGTTGCCGACACGATCGTGGGCACACCGACAAGCCGCTTCGAAATGGGCACGCCGGAAGCGCCGATCAACGCAGATGTGTCAGCGCGGGTGCTTGTCGCCGACACAGGCGAGATCGATCGAGATTGGGATCCGTACGCGCTCGGTCGCGGGCTGGTCTTGCACGGCACGAGTGTTATCAACGGTGCCGAGAAGAATCCATGGTCGACCCTGCAAGTCGCACCCGTGGCCGGCGATCTGACAATCACGCTGGACGAGCAGCCCGAGGGTTGGCGAGTCGGCGATACGCTCGTCATCGCGGGAACCAATCTCGACGCGACCGGTGACGAAGTGGTGACGATCGCCGCCATCGAAGGCAACACAGTCACGCTCCAGCAGCCACTTAGCGAAGATCACGTGCCGCCGGCGGACGATTTGAAGATCCACGTTTCCAACACGACGCGCAACGCGGTCATCCAGTCCGCCAGCACGGAAATCGCACGGCGCGGGCACGTGATGT
>JANQQA010000197.1 GCA_028285205.1 Bythopirellula sp.
CTGGAGGTGAGTGAATCGACGCTCGATCGCTGGCGCAAGCAGTACGGCGGGATGAAGGCCGAAGAAGCGGTTCGCCTGAAGAAGCTAGAGGACGAGAACAAGCGTCTGAAAGAGCTGGTGGCTGAGAAAGACTTGGACATCAAGGCTTTGAAGTTTATTGCAGTGGGAAACTGGTGAGCCCTGCTCGGAAGCGTGAGGCCGTGTGCAAGTTGCAATCGCAACTTGCCCTGTCCGAACGCTGGGCTTGTCGCGTCCTCGATCAGCCGCGTAGCTGTCAACGTTATACGGCTCGTCCTCGCAGCGATGAATCGCACCTGGTGAATCGCATGTTGGAACTGGCGCGTCACAGGCCTCGTTTCGGTTACCGCCGCATCGCGGCGCTGCTGCGACGAGAAGGCTTGCGAGCCAGCGACTCACGAATTCTTCGACTGTGGCGACAGGAAGGACTGAAAGTACCTCAAAAGAAGCGAAAACGAAGGCGCTTAGGCACCAGCGAGAACGGCTGCCATCAGCGTCGGGCGGAATTCAAGGACCATGTTTGGGCCTGGGACTTCGTGTTTGATCAGACGACTGGTGGGAGTCAACTGAAGTGGCTGAACATCGTAGATGAGTTCACCCGTGAGTGCTTGGCCTCCAAGCCGGCACGCAGCATCACCAGCGAGGACGTGATTGACATGTTGGCCGAGTTGTTCGCCATGCGTGGCGTGCCACAGCACATCCGTAGCGACAACGGACCCGAGTTCGTGGCCAAAGCGATTCAGCGCTGGTTGACGCAACTAGAAATCAAAGCCTTGTACATCGAACCTGGCAGCCCCTGGGAGAACGGCTACGCAGAGTTTCAACAGTCGCATTCGTGACGAGTTCCTGGCCGTGGAGGAGTTCGAAAGTGTGACCGCGGCGCGAACACTGACGATCAGATGGAGACACGACTACAACCACTACCGACCGCACAGTTCGCTGGGATACGTTGCCCCGGCAGACTTCGCGGCCCGCTGCAGTTCTTCCGTTCGGCCTACGGCCTCACTCCAGAACTGCAGCGAAGTTACCCAAACCTTACCTTCATAAAGGGTGGTACAGGTTTTTGATGCTGGTCAGGTAGCTCCAACCTGCCTAGGACGTAAACACTGAGCGCAGTTCAGCAGTGCGAAGACTCCACTTTCGAATCTTTACCCTTGCGCCGAATGCCAGTGGTAGGTTCACATTCGAACTATCTAATGTCAGTTCACCCGCTGGGAGTGGATTGTAATGCATGTTTATGAATTGTCGTCGAAACGAGCGATCATAGCTACCGACGGAATGCATCAAGCGAGAAGGCACAGACCGTTTGGTGCCTGTGTCGAGTCTTTCTTCCTGTCTCCTTACCGCCGGACCATCTACTCCCCGGGCACTATCTGAACGACCGTTGCAATTGGATAATGTGCCTGAGGAGGAAGCTGTAATGTGAGAGTTTCTCCTTCCTGCGCAGCGGCTAGGGGCTGGCAATAATGTAGAAGTGTGCATTTGGCGGAACTGCCTGGCGGTGGTTGTGATCGGGCATTATTGCCGACCGAATTGGCGTTGGGATGCATAAGAAAAGCAACGGTGCATGATCGCGTCGCAACCGCACCGAGGCGAAGCGGGCGGCTATCGCACCAGCCAGACCCCAGTACGGCGGATCTTCACGCTTTTGTGGCGGCGTGTAGTATCATGGAGATGCGATTGGCGGTAACGAACGACTATAATCGGACTGATAGAATGCCCGAAACGCACATTGAGTGATCCTATGCCCTCCGATACCCGTCGAATGAAGCACTCCGGAAAGCTTGAGAGGCACGATACAGCACTCCCACAGAGCACTCGCTCGGGTTCGCTTAGCGCTGGTGTCAGCCGGGTACCTTCGATTCACCTCATATACGTTGCTGAGGTGATATGGCCAATCGGATATGACCGGTACCATGTGCAGAACGATTCCGATCACATTTCGGTTGTCGTTCTCCATTCGGTGTCAGGCAGCGGCAGTCTTTACATTCAACGCGATGGTGGTGTTCAAGAAATCCGAGTGCAAAGCCCTTCGGTCGTGTTCTGCAGTGTTCGCCACCTCAATAGAATCGTATCTGTCGACGGTCATTGGCATGTTCGGTGGTATGAGTTTGAGCCCAGCGAGGATGTTGGCAACTGGCTCTTTCAGCCAATCACCGTGCCAGCGGCGGATTCCGACGATACAACTTTTCAGGCGATCAAGCAGCACATTAGCAGCGATCGTGGCAACGATTTACTTTATGCTGCAGCACTATTCACGGAACTCATTTACCGTTGGCTTCGCGACTCAGATCTCGACCTCCGTTGTCCCGATCAACGGATCGTTGACACAGCCACTGCTGCCTTCCGTAAAGGCATCCGTGCCGGTGTCACTGTCGAGTCGGTATCGGCGGAAGTTGGGGTGCATGCGTCATCACTACGTCGGTTGTTTCACATCCACTTGCGGATGTCACCGAAGCAATATTTGGATCGACTTCGCTATGGAGAAGCGAAGCGTCTTTTACAACAGGGCATGTTGATCAAGCAAGTGTCGGGCTCCTTAGGATTCGAGAATCAAAGCCAGTTCAGCAGGTTCTTTAAAACTCGAGGCGGCGTAGCTCCGCGGGATTATCGAAGCAGGTATCATCCGTAGCCAAACAGACAATCTGCTGCGCAAAAGCGTTATCGCCTTGCGTCTTTGCTAGAATATGCGCTACCTTGCTCCAAATGTTGCGATTTTGCAAACATTTGGCCGCCGGATTGCCAAAAGCAGGGAACCTTTGCCGCAAGATCGCGCGCATTGCACCGCGATCGAGTGTCTGTGACCCCTCGCCGATGAGTACGAGGTTGGTGTAGCCGCAATAATCTAATGGTTCGAAGCGCACTATTTGCGAAATCGCGCACTGCAACGGCTGCCACCAGTTTGACCTTGTCGCGAGATCTGCTCAAAATCACGTGGAGTTGGCAGCGGGCGCGATTCAGGCTGTCGGCACGATGGCACCCTCAACCCGGCAGTTGGGTTGCTGTCTGACTAATCTGATACGAGCCAGGCAAGAGGCAAAGTTGAGTTCGACGATCGTCGTCGGATGAGAGACGATTTGTCCATCCACTACTACTGGCCGCTGACAATCTGGCAATTTCGAACTGCTACCTACTTTACTTCTTGACCACTCCAGCAGCAGCCGCCATTTCGCCGGCTGTAAGCGGAGCTTGCAACTTTGGAGAAGCCTAATGAATGCTCGAATGTTTCTCACTTGTTTGGTGATGGTACTCGCTGTGAATGTTCACGCCCAGACCTTCTTCTATACAGGAGCCCCCGGGGGTGATTTCTTCGACGAAACGAATTGGAACGATATGGCAGACGGCAGCGGCTTAAGTCCGGTCGGAGATCTTATTCCTGACGACAGTGCCGGTGCCATAGCACTCGATCTGATTATTGACGGCGATTCGGTCGTCGCAGCGGGCCAGGTCGATTTCGGAACGGGCTCACTCAGTTTGTTGGGCGGTGCCGTTCTTGACATGACCGCGAGCGGCAGCATTATCGACTTCAATGCAGATTCATCATTCACACTAACGGATTCAGTTCTGACGGCTGACGACGACATTGTGATGGAAGGCGTCGTCATCCTCACCGGCGGCAGCGTCACTTCGCTCAACGACGACGTGGAGTTTCAAGATGCTCTGACCGTGACGGTCGATGGCACGACATTCGCCGCCGGCGACAACGCGTTCTTCGATGCGTTTTCTGGTTCGATCGTGAACGCTTCGATCACATCAGCCGACCGGCTTGGTCTGCGGCAGAATGCGGCGGTCGTAGTGACCGACACGATGATCGATGTCCAAGGCGGCAACGGGGATGTGGACGATGTGTTCGATACTGCAGGAACGGGTTCCTCTTTGACGTTGCTGGGTGCCTCGACACTGCTGGCAGACACCGTGGAAGAAGGCGTTGACCTTGTCCTGGGTGGGAGTTCAGTTGCTACGCTAGGCGGCAACGGGGTGGAAATCTTGGACAACGGTTCCACTGCGACATTGCTGACAACTGCCGCAATCTTGCAAGTCAATGCCATCACGAACGATCCTCGGGCATTCATCATCAACGGCCTGACGGGCCAGAGCTACGCTGACGATCCGAGCACGTGGAACGTAACAAGTTGGAATGGAACCGACCCCGTCGCCCTGCAAATCATCCCCGAGCCGGCCACCGCAGTCATGTTGCTTGGAGGGGTGTTCGCGGGCGTGTTGAGGAGACGTGATTAGAAACTCAATTAGACGCTCATCTTTATCAAACTCTCGGCATGAAATGCTATGCACTCACGTCGATGCAAACTGACTGATTACATTGAAATAAACTCAGCGATGCCCTGGAAGGAGATCCGATGATTCACACAAACCGCAGGCAATTGACTGCCCTGTTATCTTTATCCGTCTTTCTCGCCGCGATGTTCTCGGGTACGGAGGCTACAGCGGTAAGAATCATGACCAACCCCGCAACTGCGCCCGGAGACCCGAATCTGAGCTTCGATTCGTTCGCCTTGACCCCTGACGGGAACACACTCGTTGCCGTAGGCACGCTCGATAGTAGTTTGACAGGTGATTTCATCTACAGCCTCCCAGTGCCAGCAAATCCTATCACCGATACCGTCAACGTCACACCGATCATCGTCGACGATTTCTCGACGTTCGACGCGGACGGCCCAGCCGTGATCAGCCCTGACGGTACGACGGTTCTCTACATGAATGACCGGGATCTGGAAGGATTTAACACCATCCGCACGACTCCTGTTGCTGGTGGCGCGGCGCCCTCCAACGGCCTGTTTAACTCGAGCCCAAATCTTGCTGGGACTGGTAATGGTAACTTCGGCCCACGATATAGCGCTGATGGTACAAAGATCTTCTTTCTAAATGCCGATGCGGGTTTCGGCGGAACGATTCCCGACTTCGACACTCCTGACGTCATTTCATTCGCGACCACGCCGCAGTGGGAGACTCTGTGGGTTGCGGACGCTGACGGTTCGAACCCGCAAGCCGTCAGTCAGCCGAACGACGGTGACTTCGACACGGGTCTTTACGACTTCACACCGGACGGGAACACGATCGTCTATGCTCCCGACGTGCCAGCGATTACGCGTACCACCATTAACAATCGCAACCGCGTGATTAAGACGATCCCTACGGCGGGTGGCGCAACTACCGATCTGCCCTTGTTGAATGTCGCTAACGACCAGTTTGATATTGAGAACCGACTGCGCGTGACGGCCGATGGTTCGTCGATCATCTTCATCGCTGACCTCGATACTCCCGGACAGGATGAGTTGTACTCGCTTCCAATCGCCGGAGGTACTCCGACAAAAATCAATGACGCGCTGCCACTTGCCGGCGACGTCCACTCTTTTGACATTTCGCCGGACGGAACGTCGATCGCTTACATCGCCGGTCAAAACTTGGGGGCATCCAACGAAGTCTTTTTGAAATCGTTTGGTGGTGCCGCCGGAAGCAGTATTCGTATCAGCGATCCACATTCAGCGAACAACGGGGAATTTGATGCGAGCGTCGTCGCCAACGGTACGGTGCAATTCGCCCCGGACGGCAACTCCGTATACTACCTGGCTGATTCTGTAGAACAGGATGTGTTTGACTTTTACGTCGTCGACCTCACCGAGAAGACTGGATTGACACCGTCGGCGTTCACCTTTACTGGCCCAGAGAACGGCGACTTCTTTGACGAGTTGAACTGGACAGACGGTGACGGGAACAATCCACCTGCCGACACCATCAACCCTGGGACTCCAATTCGCCACGCACTAGTGATCGACGGTGACCAAGTGGTTGGTGTGACAGCTGGCGAAGCCGACTTTCAAGTCGGTGGCAGCTTGGAAATGACCCCAGGCTCCTCACTAACGCTGGATCAGCCTGGAGCCATTCTCGACTTCAATCCCGAATCTGCTTTCAAATTCGACAATGCTACGCTCGTGGTGGACGACGACATTCGCTTAGAGGGCGAGAACTATCTGACTGGCGGCAGCATCACTTCCACCGTAGATGACATTGAGTTTATCCGTGGGCACGTGTCTACCATTGATGGCACAACCTTTAGCTCGGGAGACAATACCTTCTTCTTTAACAGTGCTACGCGAATCGCCAATGCAACCTTTACCTCAGCCGACCGCGTTGGAATTCAATTTGAGGCTGAAGTGATACTAGTGGATTCCACCATCGCTATCCAAGGCGGAGCGGGCGACCTGGATGACGTTTTCGGTGGTCAGGACGCAGATCAAGGGATCGACGATGCAAATTCGGACGACGCGATTCTGAGACTTCAGGGTGCGTCCGAATTGCTTGCTGATTCAATTGCAGAAGGTGTTGACGTAATTGTAGAAGATCAGTCCCGCGTGGTCCTCAATACGATTGATACCGACGTGATCAGCAGCAACACGGGCGATATGCTACCGCCGTTCGATGGCGAACCTTACATGTCGACGATTACGCTCAGCTCGTTCGGCGCTGAACTCGTGCTGAACGGAATCTCAGGTGTCGACTACCGCAGCTTGTTAATCAACGGGCTCACGGGGCTTTCCTACGCCGATGATCCCACGGCCTGGAACGTATCAGACTGGGACGGGTTGAGTGCGATTCCATCTTTGATGTTACTTGGGGCCGGCATCGACGGCGACTTTGATGGCGATGGTGATGTCGACGGAGCTGACTTCTTGGCGTGGCAACGAGGCGAATCGCCAAACCCATTGAGCCCTGCCGATTTGGCATTGTGGCAGAGCGCCTACGACTCGGGCGGCTTGGCTGCTACTCAAGTTCCTGAGCCGAGTTCGATCTTGCTAACTGCAGCGTTTTTTGCATCCGTGTGTTCGATACGCTCGCGACACCGGTGCACAATGAGATAAAGTGCCGACACAGCCGAAGTCTCGTTTCCGCTTGGCGGTGCTTCCACGGATCGTCGTTACATACCGAAGGATTGAGGATTGGAACCATGTGGAATCAGAGGAGATCGCAACATGCATTCACGCTTGTCGAATTGCTCGTAGTGATCGCGATCATCGGAGTGTTGGTGGCGCTGCTGCTCCCAGCAGTCCAGGCGGCACGGGAAGCGGCGCGCCGCGCGCAATGCAAGAACAACCTGAAACAAATCGGTATTGGACTCCATAACGTCCATGACGTGGAGGGAGCTTTGCCTCAAGGCGTCTACACGGACCCTGGAAGGAATCGTTCGCCGGGCTTGAGTTGGATGACTCGACTGTTGCCTTCGATTGAAAGGAACAATGAATTCGAGCAGATCAGTCAGCATTACCCAAGCAATGTGGCGAGTTCGGCGTGGGAGTTTTATGAGCATTTTCGGTACGCGGCGTCACCTCAGACCCCAATCGACATTATTCCCGCATCTGACGTTTCTATTCCAACGTTCGTCTGCCCGTCAACTTCGCTGCCAACTCACGTACCATCAGAGGCAGACAAAGCGACCGTGGTAGGCTTAGCAACGACAAGCTACAAGGGCTGCAAAGGGCCTATTCGTGGTGGAGTATTCGTGCGGCCGGATGCGGAGGACATTGGTACTGTTCGTACGATTACATTCGATGACGGCTCAGAACATCGGATGACTGATCCTGATGCGTTTCGTACGGCATTTAGGAGCATCACGGACGGACTAAGCAACACGCTCGCCGTGTCTGAAGCATCGTACGCAATTCAGTGGTCCAATACGGCGAGTAGCACGCAGCGTTGGCCGATTTGGATTGGCACTCCGGGTGTGGATTGGGACGAGACGGTACTCTACAAGTCGAGTTTCACACTCAATTGCGAGTTCGGGGCCGTGAAGGAGTTCTGGGATATCACGGTCGATCCCTCTGTTCAGGCTGCGCGCGACAAGTTGCAAGGCTACTTCGACGACCGGAACGCGTCCGACGTAAACGATTGTGCATACAGTTTTCATCCCGGCGGCGTTCTCGTGCTATTTGTGGACGGTTCAGTGCACTTCCTGAATCAAGACCTTGATCACAGAACGCATGTGCTTCTCGGCGATCCTCAAGATGGCCAGGTAATCGCGGCGTCTGATTTATAGGAACACTACCTTCGCTCATGCAACGCATTAGGACTGAATCCATACGCAGCGTAACGCGAACTCCGAGCACTTGGGCAGAGTGCTTCGAGTCGCCATCGACATATCTCTTATCTCCCGTGAGTTGCTTTGTTTTCTGTGAGTGAGATTGTCGTGCCGCGCATCTATTCGAGTATTCTGCGTTCGCCGATCGTATTGTGTGCATTCGGCCTGCTACTTAGCGCTCAAGTTCTTGCCCAGACTGAGATGAGGCTTGTCGGCCATCCTGCACTTTCGCCAGACGGCTTGACTCTAGCTGTCGCTTGGGGCGGCGACGTATGGATCGGATCTTCTTTCGGCGGCCGCATGCGCCGGCTGACCAACGCTGCGACCCGCGAATCACGGCCCGTTTTCTCTCCTGACGGCAATAGTATCGCGTTTCTGAGCAACCGCAGCGGCAGTTATCAGGTATATCGCATGCCTGCTGACGGTGGCTCGGCTCAACAACTTACCTTCGACACGCGGGGCGCTCGAATCGAGGATTGGACACCTGACGGTCTGAAACTGCTGATTTCTGCTGAGCGGAGTCATTCGTGGACGAATCGTCGGAGGCTTTTCTTAATCTCCGCGAGCGAAGCGTCACAAGAGGAATTGCTGTTTGATGCGAATGCGCGCAACGGACGCATTTCTGACTGTGGGAGCAAACTACTATTCGCGCGCGAAGGAGTCGACTGGTGGCGTCATGGCTATCGTGGTGCAGATGCCGCACAGGTCTGGCTCTACGATTTGAAGGAGGCATCTTTCCTACAGCTCAGCACAGCAGGCACCGCAGCGCGATGGCCGCTCTGGCTGCCGAGCAGTAACTCTTCTGAGAGTGACTCCGCTCAGCAGCGGGTGCTGATCACAAGCAACACAAGTGGTAGCTTCGGTCTGACTTTACGCGACGCTGATGGCAACTCAAAGCAACTGACGGACAGCGACGGCGAGTCGATCTGTTTTCCGGCAGTGGCGCGCGAGGAACCTGTCGTCGTATTTCGAAAAGGATTTGAGCTCTATCGCTTTGACTTAGAGCGAGACGACAGTCCGCAAAGGATACGCTTGCTTTGCCAAGAGGATTTAGCGCAAGCAACGGAGATTCGGCGAGAATTGCACGAAGCGACCGATGTTGCGTTTTCGTCCGACGGGTTGGAGATCGCATTTATCGCTGGCGGCGATTTGTGGATGATGGACACAGTCCTGCGAGAGCCGCGTCAAGTGACCTTCACTGCGGCCGCCGAGCGATCACCAAGCTTCTCTCCCGACGACCAAGCAGTCGCGTTCGTAAGCGATCGAGGAAAACACTCAAATATTTGGGTCACGCGCCGTAAAAACCCGGAAGCGTATTGGTGGCAAAACGTGCAGTTTGAGCTGGAGCAAGTCACAGAGAGTGATGTAACCGAGTCGAATCCTCGTTGGAGTCCGACAGGCTCGCGTCTCGCCTTCTCACGCGGCTCCACAGAGCTGTGGGTTAAGGATCTAGATTCCGGCGTTGAAACAAAGATCAGTAGCGTGACGAGTTCGCTCGACTACGATTGGGCACCAGATGGCAATTGGTTGTGTTATTCGGGGAAAGACGCGAACTACAACTCGGAAGTCTTTCTAGCTTCGGCCGACGGACTGATCGGCCAGATCAACGTCTCTCAGCACTTTCAGGATGACTACGGACCACGCTGGTCACCTGACGGTAGTATGATCGCCTACACCGGATACCGTGAGAATGGCACGCGCGATATTTTTGTCGTCAGCCTTGATGGACGAACGTGGCGGTCGCGCTCTCGGCAGATGCGTGTGGAGGCAGCACTTCATGCCATGAAGCACTCGCGCGGCAAAAAGCACGACGGTACTCAAGAAGATACGCCTAGCGTGATGATGGCCTCCGCTGCGAAGGAGCAAGCGACTTCGGAGGGGGCTTTCGACTCGGCGACTGGATCGGAAACCGGACTGCCATCATTTTCGTCGTTCGACGTGAACTCATGGCGCGAAAGGACGGAAAGAATCACAATACCCGATTCGCACGAGTATCGGCTCGTTTGGTCGCCCGACTCGAGTGCACTAATCTACACCGCGCGTTCTCAAGATCGTGTGGACACCTATCGATTAGATATTGCGGACTGGGATGAACAAGAACTGCTCACTCGCCAGACCGGACGTGAGATTCGTTGGATAAAGGACGATCTGATCGTCTGGAGATCGAATGGCTCGCCCGCCTCGATTGATGATGATGGGGACGTCACGGAATACGACTTCAAAGCCTATCAGCAGATCGACCGCGCGGAATTTTATACGGCTATCTTTGAGGAGTGCTGGCGCAAGATCCGCGATAGCTTTTACGATCCTAACCTGAACGGCGTTGACTGGCCCGCCCTACGTTGTGACTACGGAAAAATGGCGAGGGAGTCGATCGACCAGCAGGCGCTTGCCGAAGTCATCAAGTTAATGCTCGGCAAGCTCAACGCCTCGCACCTCGGGTTTTCGCTTTCGAATTCAGACTCTAGCTCCGTCGAGAAGTGGAATCATCGGACGGTACATCTCGGCATTCGCTACCGACTGGCTGATGACGCAAAATCGCTGATCATAACTGACGTGCTTGCTGGGAGCCCCGCAGCAGATTGGGATTCTCAGCTCGAAGTCGGCGAGTCGATCACGCGAGTCAATGGACAACGTGTAGGTAGCGTTTCTTGTCCGATTCAATTGTTCAATCAGCCTAATTATCGCCCGATGACAATTGAGGTAGAAGCCTCTGATGGGGTACAGCGGACGGTCGTTATCACACCGATCCGATCATCCGAGATCGAAACGCTTATCTACGAGGAGTGGACTCGCCGGAATCGCGAGTTCGTGTCGGAGCGTTCTCGCGGGCAGCTGGCGTATTTGCATGTTCGCAAAATGATGAAGAATAGCCAGCTGCAATTCGAGCGTGAATTGTATGAGGCCGCCTCGAGTGGAAAGGCTGGCCTGATTGTTGACGTCCGCGACAATCGCGGCGGGAATATCGCGGACCATCTGCTGGCGATGTTATCCCCCGGGCGACATGCCAGTACTTTTCGCCGTGGCGGTGAGTTGGGATATCCCCAGTCACGCAAGCCTTCTGTGACTTGGGATCAGCCTCTCGTAGTCCTGTGTAATCAGAATTCCTTCAGCAACGCCGAGATCTTTTGCCATGGTATCAAGACGCTTGGTCGCGGCACGCTGATCGGGACGCCGACGTCGGGAGGAGTGATCTCAACGTACGACACCGACATTCGTGGAATCGGAAGGTTGCGGATTCCACATCGAGGTTGGCAGGTCTATACAACGGGCCAAAACATGGACCAAGCGGGCGCGATGCCAGACATCCGGGTAGATCAAGAGCTCAGTGATATTGTAGCCGGTCGCGATAAGCAATTGGAGAGGGCAATCTCGGAACTGCTGGGGACGATTGGCACAGAAGAAGAGAGCAATTCCGATGAAAGCGAATGAACAAGGTTGTCAGATTCGAATACATAGAGTCGCGTCCGTCGATGTACCGTCAATTACATGGCTGTTGTGTGTGATGTTTGCCTTCGCACCAGCGGCGCGAGGAGTCACGGTGTGGGTAGATTTCACGTCGGACTTCCACAATGGCGCAAACGGACCGTCCAACGGTATTGCCGACTGGATCGACGAATTGAATGACGCCACAGGAGCCGCTCCGGGGGTCGCAGATTTTACTGCTGCGGAGCGGGCCATTATCGAAGCAAACATCATCGCGGAACTGGAAACCATTTATGCGGGTTATGAACTGGAGTTCGTGACTACGGAACCCTCCGGCGAGCATGACGTGATCTACATGGCCCGCGACAACGATCATCCGGACGTTTCGTCGACCAACCGCGGTTCGGCCCCTGTCGACATTGGGAATCAAGACACCAACACCTATACCGACCGCGATGGCAATCCATCTGGCGTCCCAAAGGTGACGACCGGTAACTTCGAGGACGACCTCGAAGCGTTCGACTCGCGCGAACGTCAGATCACTGAAATCTCAACCACTCTCGCGGGGACCGCAGCCCATGAGTATGGGCATACATTAGGATTGCTACACCACTATGTATACAGTCACCCAGACATCTCGCCGGCCAACTACAGCAACACCGGTGGCATTCAGAACGTGTACATCCTGGCTACAGGAAATACTGGGCTGAGTGAATCAGAACGGGAGGTAACTCGCAGCCTGTCGCCGTTCAGCCAGGTTATGCTCGATGTTTCAGGTGGCTCGGATGCCAGCTTCTTTGAGGAAAACAACTCGATTGTAGCTGGTGGTATCGTCTCCGACCGTTCCGAGGACAATGGATTAGACGCCGGGAGTACGATTCTTGACGCATACCCGCTTGCTTTTGAGACCGGCCCAACGTCGGGTCAGGAGATCAGCTTTATCGAGGCCGATCTCGACGGATCGAGCATGGACGTCGATATGTTTGAGTTCTCGATACCTGTCGAAGCAACGCTGCTCGCCCACGTGTTTAGCGAGCGGCTCGATCTCGGGTCTGCGGAATTTGATCCGGTGCTGGAGTTAGTCGACGCATCTGGCAACACTCTATTGAGCGTCGATGACATCGGCTGGGACGATGATGTCTACAACGATCTTGTTTCGCCGGAAGACGACGACGAGGATCCGTTTCTGCTCAACCTCCCACTCGATCCGGGCACCTACTTCTTGCGTGTCTTGCCAGCGACGACCGACGTCACCGACACGCCTAACCCCGGCGACAACTACTGGTTGATCACAGCGTTGCAACTGGCCGAACCCATGTTCGACCCCGCCGACTTTGACACTGACGGAGACATCGACGGCAACGACTATCTTGTTTGGCAACGCGATCCGAGCGTCGGTAGTCTATCGGATTGGCGAGAAAACTATGGTACGCCGGCACCACTCGCTGAATCGACCGCAGCTGTGCCCGCGCCCGCTACTTGTTTGCAAGCGATGATCGGCTGTGCAGCGCTGCTGCTTTGCCGAAACCGAACAGTTCTCTGATACGCTAGATGATGGAAAGGACGAGCCGTTCGTGGCGAGCCGTGACGCGTGCAGTCCATCCGCGTAAGTTTTGATGTCTTTGTACAGAATGACATCAATCCAGACGATGCAGCGATCTATCTCGGCGGTGACCACTTCGGCCTTGACAGTCCTATTGGCATTGACGAAGAGTACCCGGAAGGAGTGTGGGCGATACGCGCCGCAAGTTCGACGGGACAGAGAAGGCGACATCTACGTATTCTTCTCAGACCCGGACAATAGTAGATTTGATCGCACTACTCGCAGTTTTCGGACACCTTTAGTCGTGGCAAGGATCCGCAACAATGTGGCTGGAGGCCGTATCTATTTCGATAACTTCAACATCATAACTCTGCCATCGATCGCTTCAGCATCACAGGCGATTCCTGAGCCAACGACGTCGCTGCTATCGGCATTGGCACTAGCTGCAATACTTGCCCGCCGCATTCGCTAGGGCTGAATTGTGAAACACAGCACACGAGCTGATGGCATGCGAGACCGGTCGGGCAGGCCGGTCTCGTATTATTCTTCAATCGCTGGTGTGTTCTGGCTCCGCGCAATATGCCGTCCTCTCGGTACTCGCAACATGCCTAGATCCCCGAAAGCAACAAATGCGAACATTCGATTGCGTTGCAACACGAATGGATCTCCAACGTCGATGCTGGCAAATGTACGAATTTGGACGGCCGATTCCAGCGGTCGATCGCATAATCCAGGCGACGATGAAACTGATCCGCGACGGACCGGGTTGAGCGGTTAGCGGAGCAGATTCCAACCTCAATTCGAAGACGGTCGCGGTTTGGTCAAGCGCCCACGAACGCCTAATCGTCGTATTTAGCCGCCTGCGCAAGTAGCGGAAGCGTAGTTGCCCGCCGCCGGAAATGGAAGTTAATTGGCGCAGCGGCCGCGCCACCGCCTTCGCAAATGCGCATCCCAAGTTCGGAATTGTTCCGCGGTCAACTTGACGACAATTGACAGCCGTCTCGCCTGCTACTTGCATGCTTCGCAGGGGCCGAGTTCGGCATCAATAGCTCAACGAGTTTTGCGCATGGAAGAAATTCGCCGCTTGTGGAAATACGCAAATGGATGCTTCCTGCAGTTGCGTAACTTCTTGTTGCGGGATGATTTGCCGACGGCCTGTTCTCAACCGCTAACAGGCGCTGCGATTGACCCCAGCTCAGCCGAAGTCAGAGTGCTGGCCAGTCTATTTCGAACAAGACCGATCCATCAAAGTCGAATGCTGCGAAGCTCGCAGCCTCTGCACTACGACGCACTGAGCGTGAGTCAACTTCGTTATTCGAAGCACGGCCGTATTCCTTGGATAATTCGTTCGCGTGCTCGAAGATGAAATCGTATAGCGGAGCGCGCTCGAACATACCGGCATCGACATTCGAATCTAATCGACTAGTCTTTTCCGGCGTATTGGCTGTTGCCGGTTTCTCGCCCAAAAAAGCCGTGTTAGTTGTGAGTCCAATAACGGCCGGCAGCTCGGCAAAGCTCTGATCGACAGAACCCGTTGCGTGGAGCGCATCTGGCTTATGAGTTGTCGCAGCGTGATCGTGCAGATTTTGAGCGTTGACCGCGGCCATCGCTGAATGGTTATGTTGCCAGACGAGGAAGTCTGTGCCGTCCACGTCCTGGTCTTCGTCTGCATCACCGTCGGCGATGTCGGCGCCGCTGATGGTACCGTAGCCCGTCTGCCAACGAATCAGATCGTCACCATCGACGTCGCCATCCAGGTCGAAGTCACCGGAGATACCACCGACGTAACGCACCCGGAGGACGCGAGCACCAGCATCAATCGGAGTTTGCGCGTCGAGGTCCTTGTACAGGTCGGTGAAGTAAATACCATCAGGGCCCGCCGCCAAGCCAACGACCGTCGCACGGCCGACGCCAACGTACTCGACCAGTGTTTGCGGCCCACCGACAACGTTGCCGGCCGCATCCAGCTCAAAGCTGACAATCCGCTTTCCTCGGGTTTGCGGACCTTGCGCATAAGTCGGCCCCGATTCGCTGACAAATGCCCGATCATGCATTGAAGCTGGGAATCCGCTGCCCCCAAACGTCTGTGATTCGACGAATGAGATGTTGACCGGCGCATGAGCAGGATTCCAAGTGTAAATCGAGTTCGCGAGCATCGAGGCATTCGATCCATCCCATTGGTAATTGCCTGCTTCCTCGACGCGCGCAAAGCGATCAATGCTCGGTCCGTTCTCGACTTCGTAGTGACGGCCGTCAGAGGCACGCCAAGCACCGCCGAACGGATTGCGAAGACCATAAGCAAAGACGTAGTCTCGTGAATTGATGCCGTTGGTAGCGTCGTAAAATGGGTTGTCGCTCAACGGGTTACCGTTCAGATCCATCCTTAGTATTTTGCCACGATAAGAATCAAGATTGAGCGCCGTACTCGCATCAAAGCCATCCCCGTTGTGTATGTACAACATCCCATCGGGACCGATCGACGCATTGGAAATCTGATGTGATTGACCTTGATTCTCGCCCGGCATATCGAGAATGACTGTTGATGTTGCCATCGTTCGACCGCCATCGGCACTGCTCAGACGCAAGACTTGAGGGTGGTGCGCACCCCCGGGGAGCCCGTCCGTATCGGTCACGCGTGTTACAAATAAATCGCCACTGATCGGATCAACGACCAGTCCTGCTAATCCTTGCTCTCCCGATCCAGGGAAGTTTCCAGTGGGATTGAAATTCAGCAGCCCTGTCGCAAAATCCGAAACAGTGCCGTCATTCGTCACGACCTTGATGGTTCCGTATAACTCGTTGACGTAGAACAGGGGGTCATCGTCCGCCGCTCCGGGACTGGGCACGAATGCGATGTTCACTGGCAGCTGAAAACCTCCGGCAACTTCTTCGACGACGTAGTTGGGAAGCAGCGGCACAAATGGGACAGATTCGCTAGCGGCACGTGCGAGGTTGCTAAAATCGGGAGTAGACTGACCTGCCGTCCCGAAGTAGGTCGATCCATCCAGTGCTACCCAGAACACTGCGCTTTCGCCGCCGGCCAAGCTAATTTCCGGCAAGTAGATTGTGTGCTGCTGACCGTTGCCGGCCTCGAAGACGAGATTGCTTGGCAACGAGTTCCAACCTGACTGGCCACCCGAAACCACGACGCGAACATCCACGTGTTCAGCGAGTGCTGGTGGATTGGTGATCTGGTTCCCGCCGGATTCGCTGCCCTCAATCAGCAGCAGTGTGTCGCCTGCAGCAGATTCCACAGACAGAGACGCAGCGGTAGACGGCATGCTCAGATCTCCGAAGAGCTGAAACTCGCCAATCTGCATCGAGTCGACTCCGCCCGCGTCTTTCAAACCGGTGAAGAGAACTCGATAAGACGAGAACGTCGAGCTGTTGCTGAAAGTCACGTTCGGTCCCACCGCATTTCGTGCTGAGGGAAGACTGATGCTTCCTGAAGCAATCAGCGTCCAGTTTTCAGCCGTGCCCGTGCTGTTATCGGTGCTGGTTATCGGATCGTCGGTGCCATAGATTTCCCAGCTTGTTGGATCGCGTCCTTCAAAATCGTTGGCCGTGGTAATCTGAAAACCTGTGACTGTCGAACCGCTGCTCGGTGGAGTCACGATGAAACCAGAATTCACCTTGCCGAAGTTCAAATACTTCGACGTCGAGTTGTCGATTGCGTTTTGCGGCTCTTCGCCGTCTGGATATGCACTGTCGCCGTCGGTGTCGATAGCGATGATTGGATTCCCCGCAGATAGCAACGCTGATCTGCCAACGACTTCGCCAAAGAATTGAATCTCCGCGAACTGCATCGAGTTGGCGGCACCACCATCTTTGACTGCCGAAAAGATCATGCGGTAAGAACTATATGCCGTACTTCCAGCGACAAGTTCCGCGGAATCCGTCGTGTTTCGCGCAGATGGCAGAGAAAGCGAACCAGAATCAATCAAGTTCCAGTTCTCTGTTGTACCGGTACTGTTGTCGGCGCTAGTAATCGGATCGTTGGTCCCATAGAGAGACCAAGTCGTCGGATCACGCTCCACGGCGTCATTCGCAGTCGTGATCTCAAAACTCTCAATGATCGATGCCCCTTTGCTCGGGGTTACGATGAATCCGGAGTTTTGCTCTCCGAAGTTGAGATACTTGTTCAGCGTGCCATCGATGGCGTTCTGCGGAGATTCGTTAGGCGGATAGCTACTTTCGCCCGAATCGGTATCGATAGCGATGATCGCGTCGCCGGGAGAGAGAATCTCGTTGAACCCAGGAAGCTCAATCGGCTGAGTGTTGATATCCTCCCAGGTGGGTGTAGGAGTGGTCGCAATGTCCTCGATGTCCAGCGGAAAGATCGTGAACGCCGAGCCGGTCGTAAACATTCGCGAGTCGTAGCCACTCACCGACCCCGCGCTGTCCCGAAACCGTGCACGTAACTCGTAGTCCGTGTTTGGAAGCAAGTCGGATCGCCCCGCGTGAGAATTCTCGAAGAAGCCGTCGGCCAGGTGCGTGTGAAGCCGCTCGACGCCCTCAATACCGAGCGTGAACCAAACTCGCTCACTCCCTGGTCCAGTTGTCCAAATTTCCCAATCTGACGACTTGTGAGTATCGCCGTCCGTGTCCGAAAAACCTACCGCCTCCATATGCACGTCGCTAGGGTTAACTTCCTGCCCGTCGACCGCAGGCTCGGTGATCGTTGGTGTTGCGGGCGATGCGTTGGTACCGCTTGGTAGGCCGATTACGTGAATGTAGTTGATGCGAGTGGCTTTTTCCGCCGCAGTTCCTTGGTCCAGTGTCAGCCGACCGTCTGCGACGGTGACCTGCATCGTTTGCGACATGGGAACCGAGGTGTCGTTGACCGCATTGAAGAAGTTGATGCCTTCGACGTTGAGCGTATGCACGCCGTCGTCAAACGCCGGGTCGCCAACAACGGCAGTGACTTCATAAGTGCCATTGGGCACTGCAAGTTCCCAAGACTGGCTTTGGTGGAAGTGGATGAGCGTATCCAGCCGCTGGTCGGCGAGCAGCCCTCGATCACGAGAAACGTCGGTATGATCACTCGTCCAGCCGTAATTCAATCCGTTGCCTCGGTCACCATACAAGGCTCCAACATCGCGCTGGTACCCGTTAGGCACCGGTGCCTCATCGAACTGAAAGTTGATCAGGATCGTTTCCGCCGCTAGCAGACAGCGTTGCTCTAGGAGCTCAAACTGCAGAGAAGTCGCAGCGCGAGAGTGTCGCCTCGCCTTAGCCGACGTTTTAGAGATGGACCTTGTGCGCACTGTTCCTAATCCTCGCTCTTTACTTTCACCTCGGCACGCGTCAGTGATCGACGCTGAAGTTCATTGTACATACTCCTACAGCCGCAACTCCCCTAGGAGATGACGAATCCTAGCATGCGACGTCTGCTTCTTAGCGAGACTCCGAGGAGAGAGAAGCCTACCAATGCAGCTGTCGACGGTTCAGGAACCGTGTTAGCCGAAGCGAGCGGGCCACCGTTGCCATAGTTTGATTGCCAGTCGGCCAGGTCGCTCGCGTCGAATTCTGAACCGAAACTTCGTTGCCAGGCAAGAAAGTCGTCCCCGTCGACATCACCATCATTGTCGAAGTCGCCTGGGGTGCTGACGAAGTCGCCAAAGAATTGCACGTCGGCCAGTTGCACAGAGTTGGCAGAGAGAGTATCGCGTAGAGCTGTAAATACCATGCGGTAAGATCGGTATTCCGTGGAATTGCTGACCGAAACTACAGCTCCGGTCGTGTGACGCCCCTCGGGAATCTCATTGAACAGATCGAAATTACCCGAGTCGATGAGTACCCAGTCCTCTTCGCTGCCGGTGCCGAACGCTTCGCTTGTGATTGCGTCGTTCGTTCCATAGAGTTCCCATGCAGCCGGATCGCGCGGCGGTTCGTCGCCTCCAGTCGTAATCTGAAAGCTGTCCACAATTGACGTGCCGCCTGCTGGCGTCACGATAAAGCCACCGTTCTCTTTGCCAAAGTTGACGTGTGTAGTTTGCAGCCCCGACAAGGGATCTTCATCGATCGCGATGATCGAGTCACTCGGATCAATAATCGAACTGCCAGAGCCGTTATTGCTCAAGTACAATTCCGCCTCGCTAATCTGCATGATCGGATCGTTCGTATCCTCAAGATCTGTGAAGATCATTTTATAGGAGCCCCATGAACTGGCGTTGTTCACGGGCACGGCAGAGCCAGGGGTGTTTCTTCCCAGTGGCAGCGTAACGGTGCCGCTGTCCAATAACGTCCAGTTTTCAGCAGTGCCAAAGCTGTTCTGCGCACTGCTAATCGCGTCATTCGTACCGTAAAGCTCCCAGGCTGACGGGTCACGCCCCGGATTGTCGTTGCCAGTTGTAAGACGAAAACTTTGCACCTGAGACGAACCGATTCCGGGTGTGACAATGAAACCCGAGTTCTTGCCACCGAAATTGAGGTACTTCGTCAAGTCGTTGCCGTCAATTGCTTTGTCAGGTTCCTCTCCGCCTGGGAACGAACTCGAAAAGCCTCCAACCGCATCGATCAGCACATCGGGGCCCTGCCCACCTGGGCTGCTGGTAGCAGGCGCGGGGTCAAGATCGAATGCGCGGACCGTGTTGCCAGAACCAAAGACGCTGCTGCCAGTTCCATCGTTGGAAGTAAAGAGATCGAAGTCGGCCAGCTGAACTGAATCGGCTCCGCCAGAATCGCGAATTGTCGGGAAGACGATGCGGTAAGCGTCATACGAAGTGACGTTACTGAAACTCTGTACGACGCCTTTGGTGAATCGCTCCCCGGGGTCTGCCTCCAGATCAAGAAGTCCTGTGACTCCAGAACTAATCAGATTCCAGTTTTCGCTGTCTCCAAATCCGTTGTCGGGCGAGGTGATGGTATCGTTTGTTCCGTAAAGTTCATACGTAAGTGGATCGCGCGCCGGTGCGTCGTTGGCAGTGGTGAGCTGCAAACTCTGCACGATCGTCCCCGGTACCGAAGGCTGGGCAATGAGTCCTGAATTCTCCTTGCCAAAGTTGAGGTACTTTGTGGCCGAGTTCTGATCCAAGGCATTGGCCGGCGATTCGCCCCCTGGGTAACTACTCTGTGAGGTCGTCGACGGATCGAGATCAATGGCAATTATGAAGTCATTGGGCGAAAGTAGCGTAACCGCCGCACTCTGATTGGCGTGCAGTAGCAGACCAAGGACGACACAGCCCACTGACGAGGCAATATATTTTGTTTTCATAGGATCGGCTTCTCTGAGACCCACTAGCTAGTGACTGATAGAACACTAACGAGACGAAGTGGCCCCTACGTACGAGCGTAGGGGCCACCGCGACACATTTCTTTAACGCTATGATGAAGTGCTACCTGCGAAGGAGTGGGATCGCTAAGACACTTAACAGCGCCAACGCAATCGAAGTTGGTTCAGGAACGATCGTACCTTCAAACAGGATCTCGCCAATTTGGATCTCTCCAATGCCATCCGTCTGGCGCTGAGATGGGAAGACGAGACGATAAGCGTTGTAAGCTGTGGCGTTCGTCACGGATTGCGGAGCACCTGTCGTTTCTCGACCCGGATCCGAATCAAAGCCCGTGATCCCAGAGTCGATCAGCACCCAGTTCTCTTGAGAGCCTGTGCTGTTGTCGAGGCTCATCACCGGGTCATTCGTTCCATAAACTTCCCATGTCAACGGGTCACGTTCAGGGATGTCATTGGCGGTCGTGAATGTCAGGGTCTCCAAAACAGTTGGATTGCCGTCGGCGCGGCTGACGATCACGCCAGAGTTCTCCTTGGCAAAGTTCAAGTACTTCGCCCCAGACGTGCCGTCAATCGCGTTCTCAACGTTGTCGTTCGGATGATAGTTGCTCAAGCCGCCGAAGTCGTCGATGGCAATCGCGAAATCGCCGCTAGCAAGTACTTGCGTACCACTTCCACCCGCGCCCGTGAACAACGAGACATCAGCCACCTGCATGCAGCATTCCAAAGTGTTACGAAGCGTCGGAAAGGAGACTTTGTAAGACGAGTAGGCAGTCCCATTAGAAAAGTCCACGATCGGACCTGGGTCGAAGCGAGCAGGATCGAGCCCGGTTAGCCCATCGGTGATAAGACTCCACGACTCCGCGTCGCCAAAGCTGTGCGCAACGCTGGTTATCGCATCATTGGTACCGTAAAGACGAAACGAAGTTGGATCACGACCGTCGGAATCGTTCGCTGTGGTGAACTGAATACTCTGCACCGTTGAGGAGCCAAACCCAGGGGTCACGATCAGTCCGGTGTGATGCTTGCCGAAGTTAAGATACTTCGTGGCGCTGTTCTGATCGAGCGCGTTAACCGCGTCTTCGCCTGGACCTGGGACGGCGCTGTCAGGTCCCGAATCGATGTCGACTGCCAAGATCGTGTCGCCAGGTCCGAAGAGTTGTACGGCAGAAGCAACGGTGCCTAGCGGTACCGTCAGAATGAGAGTGAGAATGGGCGCAAGAATTCTGTTCATTAGACCAGTTCCTCCAATTCAGATGCATTGAATCCGCCGGGGAAGCAGAGCAGCAATTTCGAGAAGTAGATAAGACTAGGAACTTTCCCCGAGATCTCGCAATGTACCATCGGCGACATTCGGAACGAAGTCTTCGGGCTTAATTATTCGCACGTCGGCATACATTATTTACTGATTCGTGATCAGTTCCGCTGAAACAAATTTTCATGCATGCTCACGCGATTGGGGCACTGGATCGGCAGACGTATCTACCCGAAAGATCGATATTTGGACGCACCCAGCGGGGGTTAGCATCAACAGGAAAAAGCATGAGGCATGGTCTGCGTGACGTAGCTCACACCATACGCTTTGCTGTCGTGCCAATTGAACCGCCACTAGAGGAATAGCAGTAAGCGGGTCTAGCGCGTCCTAAACAACTCGCTCAATTTCCCGATGTACGGCGAACACCAAGACTAGGCAAATAAGCGCAGGGATCGCTGATGAGGGCTCCGGCACAATGCGGATGTCCAGGCGGTGAAAGTCAAGATTCGTCCACTGCGCGTCACCACCAACGAGTGAGAGACTAAGCACATTGGCTCCAGGCTGCGCCATGACCCGATTGGCCGAGAACTCAACCGACATGAATTCTTCTCCTTCCCCGAGGGAAAAGGCATCTGTGATTTCGCCGTTAAATCTCAATTCGATGAGTGCCGATTTGGAGCCGCCCCCGTCTTGCTGAAAAGCTGCCGTCAGATAGCGAAACGTAGTATTCGAGGCTGCTTCCTGCTCGGTCAGATTGAAGTGAAACCTTAGCTGGCGATCGTTTGGAGGGTCGAATGCGATCAGCGCTCGCTCCAGATTTCCCAAGGGCTCGTCCACCGAGACCACGCCAATTGGATCTGCATAGGTACCGGTAAAGTAGTAATCGTCATCCAGACCGGTAGGACTCCCTGGGGATGTGTTTTCCATCGCATCTTCTGCAGAAAAGTCGGCGACCGAATTGTCAGGCAGTCCCGCAAACCAAAGCGGGGCGAACTGAGGTGAAGCGGGCGCTGATAGCGGGGATGCGAAGATTCCCAGATGATTTGCATTGGATCTTTCGCCGCCAACCTTTGCGTTCAGTCGCTCGATCTGTCCGCTCGGAGGATCACGCATCGCCAAGAGTGTGGAGCCGCCGCCATCGAGATTCGCGCCAGTATGTGCTCCCGCTCGTAGTAGCCATTCAGCAGATTCTCGGCGTGTTGCCCCCTCACTAACTCCAGGAAGCCCATCGTCGATAGTGAGCAGGTACAGCAGGCGGTTATCTCCCAAACTGTCGCGATCTCCTAGTCCGACGAGTGTTCGAGCTGGATGGATCGCGTCGGCGCTCGATGGCAGATCTCGTCCGATACCCAGGACGAAGTTGGATCCCGAAAACGCTGTATCGATGTTATCCGTCGAAAAGGAATCGGATACTGTGTTGACGAATTCCGCAGTGTTGAGCAGACTCAGTAGTAACGCTGCACGTGCTTCGGATTGGGCGGGGGACACTTGCACGCCATCTGTGATTGCGAGACCTATGATGTCCTTGTTCTGAGGCGACCCGGAGCAACAAGGCGAATAGAAGCTGGTGTTGATCGCCACCTGCGCGGCTGTACGGTCCAAAAATTCAGACGTCGTTTCCGAAAGCGTGTCGAGTGGTGCGCGCCCGTTGCCAGGTGTTGAGGTAAACGAGAGACCTGATGCGGTGAGGTCCACGCGAATCGCGGTAACGATTTGCGGACGACCATCGCTGCCATCCGAGATGCCACGAGCGTGATCGATTCCGTGATATAGTGGCGTCCAAGCATCAAACTTCTTACCTGCGCTGGCCATGCTTGATGTCATGAGGATCGCCATCATTGCGACAACAGATCGTAGGACAGCTAAGTCAGCATTCTTGTTGAGGTGCGTGATCAAGAAAGTTCTCTCGCGGGTATTCTGACGCATCGCTTCAAGCCAGCGAACGCCTGTTCGTCGTTAGTAACAAGAAGCCCAAACCAGCGGCAATCATATTCCTGCCAACCGGTTCAGGTACAGCCACCGTCGGAGTGACGGGTTCTGCGAAGTACTGACGTTGCCAGTTGAGAAAATCGCCGCCGTCGACGTCACCATCGCGATCGCGATCGCCGTCGGTGTGTGCAGCCGACGCCATCCCGTGGCTGGCATTCCTAGTGGAAAGGTCTAATGAATTGACTTGCCCGTCGTGGTTCCAATCAGCGGCGTCTGGCTCCGCAATCGTGAGCAGTGTACCCGGCGCAACGTCCTCGATGGGCACTGGCTGGCGTCTGGTCGATTCCTTCGCCGCAGACTTACCAGCACGCAATCCGGTGACCGTATTCAGCGCGTCGTGAACGGATGTCGGAATCAATTCCTCAGAAACCGTATGTCGGAAAATGTTGCGAATGCGCTGCATCTGGCCATTAATGTACTTTCGGGTCCACCCAGCTTTAATCATGGACGCGCGGATTGACTTAAGACGCTTCGGCCCGAAATCAGCAGCCGCAGTACTGCCGGCAGCACGGCGCAGCCAGCCCCCGGCGAGCCGATAGTGCGTGTACTCAACTGATAGCTCGCCAGTGCGGTCCCGGTAGTACTCACCCGCGTAATCGAAGAACGCAACCAGCACGTCGTTGACAGTGATTCTTTCAAACGATTGGGGTCGAGGCTTACCGACGAGTTCAGCGTACTTGACGCGACTGTCTGGAGACCCGTACTCGCCCAGGTAGTGGCGTCTGCTGTCGATTTCGACGAACGCTCGATCGGGGCCAGTCTTAGATTTCTGCCGACGATATTTCGGCACACGACGCTTGGGAGAAGCAGGCATGCGAACCTCCTTTGAGGGCCAAAGCGTATCAATTCTGATACGTTTCTCTCAGGATAGTCGCACGCCCAACTTAGGACGGTCAGCACAAAGGCTTTATCGACAACAACTTACGCGAGTGGGCGACACTGGATTCGAACCAGTGACCTCTGCGGTGTGAACGGAACCAACTTAGTTGAATACGCGCATTTTGCGGAGACTATCGCGTTTTCTGTTCCATTGTCTCCATGAAATGCACGTTATTCGCTCGTATTTCGTGCATCGTTTCGTGCATGAATCTCCGAGTCATCGGCGTGGACACTTGATTGCTGATCAACATTGCTTCGCTTGCTGTCGGCTGACATACGTAGCGTCACCGATATTTACTCCGGTCTGGTAGACCGAGGTTGTATAGCAGTAGGCTGCTTCTGACCCATGATGACAATAACTGATTGCAGTGGTGGCCCTCTGAAGTCAGAGAAACGTCGTCAGTGTGATTACGATAACGATGGTTTCAAATTGAGAGCGGTGGAATCTACGTCTGCATCGCAACCTCAGTAAGTTCTGCGGCACCAAGTAGCCTAAGGGTGGACTGGGCGACCGAAGCGGTAGGAGATGGTTTAAGGACGATGCCTCTTTGGTAAATTAGCTGGCCTTAGAGGGCGACCAGAAGAACGTAGTATTAACTACCTAAACAAACGTAATATGCTTGGACTCTGGGGGGAACCTCGCCTGACAGAGTCATATTGCGATCGATAGCGTCGAGATATCTGAGATTCTGGAAAGCACCATCGACTGCTGTGCCTGTTACGACCCACCCCATGAATGGGCATGGCTGCCAGCTGGACCCAGGGACCGGAAAAATGGACTCTAGTTGCTGGCCCGCACAGGAGGCGTCGTTCTTGGCAGCTTAGCCGTCGCAATAACGGCCGTTCCTGAAACTCGTCGCGGGAAAGATGCTTTCAAGGGACTTGCGACGACGAGCGTGTGGCAAAACCTGTCTCGTAATCAGTGTTTCTTTGGCCAGCGGCCCTCTCCGCAGGTTAAGATAGGCACCAATTCGCACTATCGCCAGCCTCTGGTCATGTTCGCGCCCAGCGATGCCCCGGACCTTAATGAGAGGGGCGGCTACCTCCTACTGAAGTTGCCTCAACTTCTCAGAGCTAGCGCAACGGAATACACCGACCGCCATGGTAATAAATCTGTCCTTTCAAGGCTCTATATGCCTTCGACACTTCATCGCAAGTCTCGCTACTTTGATACTTTCAATCACTCACTGACGCGCAGTTCAACCCGATGCTGCACGCTCCTTCTGCACGCTGCATCGTCCGCGTATAGCATAATGCCCGAACTGATCTAGTCGACTCGTTTAACCTGGTATGCGTTGCGACTGCTATTGAACTTTTGGCGAGCATCGTCAGAAGCAAAGCGATAGACGAGACCATTGTGCACTTCTGCAATTTCTTTGTTTCCTTTAACCTCTCTGCCGTTGCTTTTTGCAACGGGGCATAGACCACTAAGCGCTAAGTCGCAAGACGCATAGAGTTTCTCGTCTGTCCAGAACTGCTTGCGAGTACGCTCATTAGGAAACAAATACAGACGATCCTCGTAGCGAACCCCATAAGTTACAGTTCCCAAAATCATTTTCTTTGTTCTCACATAGCAGACCGTACAGTATCCGCCTAGCGCTGGCACATACTTAGCAGGCTTCGCATTGAACTTCTTCTTCGCATCGTCACTGCTGAAATAGTAGATTGCTTTGTCATAGACCTGGGAAATCTGGCGATCGCCTTGTGTATACTGACGATTTTCCACAGCATTCACCGGACAGTAACCGTCAAATCCAACTCTAGGCGTCTCCTTATCCGCAACTACTTGGGTGGTTAATAATAGAAGGCACAAAGACATAATCGCGGACATGGCGAGATCTCCTCCTGTGGCAAAGTCCCAACATCTATCAAGTTTGCATTCTTGACGACTACGCAATATGGTGTTCACGGCTTCGTCATAAGCAATCTATCGCATGGCGTGAGAATCACCAGTACCAGTCGACCATCCAAGTCGCAACCGATTCTACAGTCGATCGCTGGCCCGTTAAGTAAACCTCACTGAATTATTTTCTCTATACTACGTATTCTAGATGGGGTGATTTCACTGTATTTTTCAAAAAAAGTGGTTCAGGTTTTACGACCGACCGCCTATATTACGCTACACATATCATCGCTCACGAGCCACTTTGCCGTGTTGCTAGTTTACTCCCTCCTTTTTCCACCTGGAGTAACGACCTATGGCCGATTCCGAGAAATCCTGGTTCGAGGATACTTACGACTTACTCGTCAGTGGGATTCGATTCCTCGCAAAAGTTATCGATGAAAGATTTAAAGCTATCTTCTCGCTGGTCACAATTTGTGTGTGTCTAGCCGTTGGCTTTTTAGTCTACGACACTTACGGAAGAAAAGAGTTTGTCCTATTAACTGGGCCAGCTGGCTCGGCCGGATACGATTACTCAAGCGAAATCGTCGAGGCTTCTCGGAAAAACAGCTCTGACTTAAGCTTGCACCGATTTACGCCAAAGGTCACCGACGGGTTTCACCAGAACACTCAGCAAATTTCCAGTGACGACTCTGGAACGCATTTAGGCTTTGCGCATGACGGTTTTGGCGATTCGACAAATGTCCGGATTCTTCTGCCCTTGGAAGAGAATTACCTTCACATACTTTGCAGCAGACACATATACGATAAATTACTCAAGTGCTGCGACTGCGAGATTCTGATAGAAGAAGCAGCGCCCGAAGATCCTGGGACGACCCCGTTACCTCGTAACACAGGTAATTCAGAAGCGACCGTCACATCTAATGACCTAAAGCAAGCCCCTAAAGTCGATATTCAAGAAGAGGATACTCAGAAGAAAAAGAATGCAGATGGCAGTGAACATTATGTTCACTTAGGTTTCTACGAGTTGATCTGTCTATTACAGGATTACCGAGAGAAATGCCCCACAATTAACTTACGCGATGTTTCTATTGCAACAGGCCCAGAAAAGAGTGGAACAAAACAAATTGCAGAACTCGTACTCGAACACTTTCAAATCAAACCGGAGTTCTACAGCCACTACGAAGTGAGTAACTGGGACAATATCAAAAAGGAACTGAGTCGCGCAGATCGCAGCGAAGTGGACATCGCATTTTATCTTGGCCCTAAGAACGCACCCTTCGTGAAGGAAATTGTTCAGCGCGGTCACGTGTTCCTGCTCGGATTGGGCGAGGATGCACACGCAATTGCTGACGCGATGGAAAACCCTATTGCCGTATCGATTTTTCGACCCGGTCTTTTCGGAAGAGTCGAACTATACAGCCGGAAACGCGACACACATCTGAAACTTAAGAGTAGGACGAAGAACGAAACACTCTACGTCGAGCACCCATGTTTTTGCAACACCATTCAAACACTTAAGACCAGGCGTGTACTTATCGGCTCAAAGTGGATGTCTGACGAAGATGCCTTCTCTCTTGCGACATTTGCGAGAGATAGCCTGAGTGAACGCATCCCGAAATTAGATTGGGAAAACTCGCTGGCGCCCGACGCTAGCTCAGATCACACCAGCTATGCCTTTCGCTTTCACCCTGGGGCCAAGCTTGTCCGTGATGAAAAGGAGCCAGAGACGTCTGCTTTTCTCAGCAGCTTGGCTACCGCATTGTTCATTCCAGTTATTCTTTTGGCTGTAGGTCAGGGTGCCCGCCGTCTAAACCAACGTTTGAGTGATGAGCCCACCAACCTAGCGGCAACTCAAACCGAAGAAGGTAATGAGCAAGTCGATCCTGCCTCCGAAAAATCAGAAGTAGGCCAGGAAGTGACGGAAGATATTGACGACCTACCGTCCAAGAATCTATACGATCGTTTCGTTGGCGTGATCGAAGAAATGCAAGAGCAACTTCTGTTGGAACCTCTGAAAATGACGCCATCGAAGAGAAACTCCTGGTCGAAGAAGCTAACCAACATGGAGCATCGACTGGTAGAAAGCAAAAAAACAGGACGATTGACTACCGAGCAAGTGGAGAGTCTGAGTGTTGCTCTTAAGGAATTCAAGCACGACTTACCAGAACCTCCGGAATCTGAGCAACCAACAGCGAGCCAGACAAGCTAGGCACCAACCATGTAGTGACAAGTGTGCGCTAGCAACTCTTACTTGGAACAATGAGCCTGCAGCTGCATTTGGTTTTCTGGTTAGATTTTCCCTCTATGCTGCCACCGATCGTGAGCTTTCTCGTCTGGAAGTGCCGCATTAGGGCTTAGCCTCCCGGCTAGTCTAATCTATTGCACGCGAGCGAGCTTCTTTGCTTGCTCCTCTCCGTGCCTATCGAAGAGGATGTCTGCAAGAGTATTGAGTGCATTGGGAGCGGTATCTTTAAGGAAATGCCTCAAATCTTATCCTTGCTCGCGATGGAGGATCTACCGCTCTATGTAAAGGCTCAGATGAACAATCTGTTTTATCTCAACCAAGAGGAAGCGTCACGAAGTCTCTGTCAAACGCTCAACAAAGAGAGTAGCGAGCAGCTACTACTAACTGCAATCGAGATTCTCTCGGAACTAGAGCGGTTCGACGAACTTAAGAACAAAGAACTTGTCAATCAAACGTTAAGTGAAATGCTCCAAGGTGATCCACAACAATCCGAAGAAGTAATTGCTGCCGCGCAGCAGTTGTTGAATCAACTAATACCTGCTGAGACGAGTGATTGATCTACGTTCAAAACTCGTTAGTTCGCAAGTTCTCCACAATGACTTTCAATCGGAGCTGAGCAAACTGGTTAGCGAATTCAAAACGAAAGTTACAGCGCTGTATGAAGCGGGCCAGCAGATTCCTTGGATCGATCCGCCACCTCCTCCCTTAGAACACGAGCAAATCCGCTCGGTGCCGATGCACTTGTAAGCTTACTCCGGGTGCCAATGA
>JANQQA010000205.1 GCA_028285205.1 Bythopirellula sp.
CATTGCTGTCGGAGGGGGGAACGGTGCAGGCGGCGAGGAGTTTCTACCGAGGTTCGCGCTTACTGCACGATACTCCCGGCGGCTATCCGGCGACCAACCGTATGGTGCTGGAGTTCGGAGGCGAACTCGGTCTCGACAAGCTCCTGCAACTCGACGAAACGACCGACGAGCAACTTGCGACCCGTATCGCTCGAATCGACGATGCACTCGAACTGCCGACCGAGTGGTACGGCTACGAGTCGCTTGAAACCGTGCTGCTCTGCACTTCCAAAGTGGACCTCTACCGCCCCTTGCTGGATAGCCCAGATCGCGTTGAAGCCCTAGACCGTTGGATTCAGCGCGGCGGACAACTAGTCCTGTTTTGCGGAAGCAGTGCTGAAGAGATTATCGCTGACGGAGGTATCCTGAGGCGATTTGCCCCGGGGCAACTCCAGGGTATGGAGCGGCTTACGCAGCCTGAGCCACTGGCAGTATTTAGTGGCTCGGAGCAAGTCGGGAAGATCCGTCGCCTAGATCTTAGTGTGCCTAGTCTGGTGAATGTGAGCGGTCAGATCCTCGCCTCAGCGGGCCGCAGCACGACGAATGTGCCACTAGTGGTGCGCACGCAACGCGGCTTCGGCGAAATTGTGTTCGTGGGGCTCGATTTGGACCAGCCACCGCTGAACGATTGGGAAGGAAGCATCAGCTTCGTTCGCCGCGTGCTGCGTTGGCAATCTAGCGATACCTCCCGGCAGGCCGACCAGCGGCGGGATGCAACGGATCTGACCAACCACCTGCGCAATTCACTCGACAAGCAATTTGTCGGCGTCCAAGTCGTCCCGTTTGGCCTCGTCGCGTTTCTCGCCGGAGCGTATATCCTGCTGATTGGTCCCGGAGACTATTTCCTGGTAAGGCGTGTGCTCAACCGCCCTGCCCTGACATGGCTTACCTTTCCGTTGATGGTCATCGGCATTTCAGTGCTTGCATACGCGATTGGAAATCGCATGAAAGGCGATCAGCTGCGCGTCAATCAAGTTGAGATTATCGACGTGGACTGCACAGACGAAACGCAGTCAAGCGGCTTTGCACGCGGCACCGTCTATTCCCATGTTTTTGTGCCCGAGGTCAGTTCGCTAGATCTCAATCTGCAGACGAACTACCTGGGGCGTGATATCGGCGAGTCGGCCGAATCGCTCGTCTCTTGGTTTGGTTTGCCGGGTTTTTCGTTGGGGGCGATGCAAGCGAGCGGTTCCCAAACGGTCGTGTTCGAGGACGGATACGCGTTCGAGGATGATCTTTCCTCCATGCAGATGCTCCCCGTGCAAGTATGGTCGACCAAGACACTTGCTGCCCGCTGGTCTGCGACCGTCGACCCGCAGGTTCGGATCGAACTGAGGCCCGACGGCGAAGAATTGATTCAGGGCACTATCAGTAACGAATCCGATGTCTCGCTCGACGACTGCGCACTGCTCTTCGGTCGCTGGGCCTACCGAATTGGATCATTGCCAGCCGGTAAATCGATTGAGATCAACGACTCCATGCAGCCGCGCACCGTCCGCACATTGCTCACCAGTACCACCGCGGGGGACGAACGTGCGACTCGTACCTCTGAAGACGGCACGGTTCCGTTTTTGGGCGTTCAATGGGATGTCGCCCGATTGCTGAAAGTGATGATGTTCTACAAGGCGCTCAATGGCGAGAAGTACACTAACATGCTTCAACGCTACCAGCCCTTCCTCGACCTGAGCGAAATCCTGCAACATGATGATCAGGCAATCCTGATCACCCGGTGCGAGTCCACGGCAAGCCGGTGGCAAACACAAGGCAACCTGCTGGCCAGCGATCAAGACCGCCACTGGACCTACTACCGATTTGTGACGAAAGTCGCTGACGCCCACCAAGAGAACGACTAATCGATTGCTCGTTTCCCATGTTGTGACAGCGCCCAGCCGAGCACACAGGCACTCCGAACTCCAAAATTCCCATTCAAAATGATCGAAGTCCACGACCTTACAAAAAAATACGGCGACTTTTACGCCATCAACAAGATCGAGTTGAAACTTGAGAGCGGCGACATCTTCGGATTCATCGGTCCCAATGGTGCTGGCAAGACGACCACCATGCGCATCCTGGCGACGCTTCTCAACCCTACCTGGGGCGAAGCCTACGTCGCTGGGAATTCGATTTACACCAAGCCCAAGGAAATCCGCCGCATCGTCGGTTACATGCCTGACTTTTTCGGCGTGTACGACAACATGCAGGTCATCGAATACCTCGAGTTCTTCGCCGCCGCTTATCGCATCCAAGGTGAGGAGCGACGAAAAAAATGCGACGAAGTCCTCGACCTGGTCGACCTCGATTTCAAACGCCACGAGTACGCCAACACGCTCTCCCGCGGCCAGACGCAACGCCTTGGGCTCGCACGTGTGCTGCTGCACGACCCGCAAGTCCTGCTCCTGGACGAACCGGCCAGCGGGCTCGATCCCCGCGCCCGCATCAAAATGCGCGAACTGATCAAGCAACTCGGCTCGATGGGCAAAACGATCATGGTGTCCTCGCATATCCTTCCCGAACTAGGTGACATCTGCAACAAAGTCGGCATCATCGCTCGCGGCGAACTTCAGTACAGCGACACGATCGAGGCCCTCATGGACCAGCTTCGTAAGCAACTCGTGCTCCGCATCGGCGTCACCGAGAACTCCGACGCAGCAGCCGAACTACTTCGCGGCCTCCCCATCGTCGATTCGGTCGAAACCGGTGACCCATTGCGCGTCACTCTGCACGAAGGCCATCGCGACCCGAGCGAGGTCTCTACCCAGCTAATGCAGGCCGGTCACCGCCTGACGATGCTTGCCGAGGAAGAAATCGATCTGGAAACTGCCTTCATGAAGCTCACGCAAGGCATGGCGAATTGAACCGCTGCGTAAGCAATGACATCACCCTTCCGCCCTCCGCCTTCCCACTCGCGTATCCCCATTTACAATCCGAAACCTGAAATCTAAAATTAGGCAGTCGTGTGAGCCCCGTTCGTCTAGTGGCCCAGGACATCGCCCTCTCACGGCGAAGACAGGGGTTCGACTCCCCTACGGGGTACTGTTCGCTTGTGCACCATGTCGCTCTCGGTCGCACTCCCCTGCAAAATACGGGATTCTGGGGTTGCTTGCCGATCGCCTTGCAACGCAATACTACGCCGCTCGTGCACAGTCTGCGCCGCATTTTGCGCCGCTTTTGGCTTTGGATGTTTGCCGACGGTGCGAATCGCTTCTTCGAAATCTGCTTCTGTTACCGTCAAGTAGTGCTGATTCGCGATCGTCGCACTGTTGCCGATCCACTCACACACGACATGAAGTGGGTAATCAGCGACCAACTCGGTCTGTCGCGTGGCCCGCAAATTGTGAAACAACTTGGGCCATGGTTTCAGCCCAGCACGGGCGATGATGCGATTCAGTTGCGTCCGTAGATTCGCGTTATTCTTACGATACCGCGTCAGCACGTACTCTTGTCCTGCCTCTGCAGCAGTCCAGCACTCTTCCAAATAGGGTCGCAACTCTGGAAAGATGGGAATCACGCGCGAAGCACCCTTGCGGTGGTGCTCTGTCTTAGGCGACGGCACCGTCAGACGGTGTCGATTCCAATCAACGTGGCCCCACTTAAGAGCCAAGTGCTCGCTAGGAGTCCGCAAACCGCCGTAGCGGGACAATGCGAAGATCAACCTCCATTCGGCATCTGGACAGGCATCTAGTACTTGCTGGGCTTCATCCCGCGTTACGAAATACTCGCGGCTCTCGTTCACTTGCGCGGGTGCTGCCAGCTCGGCAAATGGATTCATCCTGATCAGTTCCTTGCGCAGTGCAGCCTGTAAGAACTGGCGAGCACGTCGCACGTCGCGACTTACAGTGGCCGGTGACAGAGTCTTAAGCAAGTCCTGCTGCCAATCTTCAGCATCGCCCGCAGTCATGGTACTGAGCGACTGGGATTCGCCGAAGTAGCCGATCAATCGTGACCGCGTCTGCTTGTAGTTGCGGAGGGTATTCGGCTTGAGATTGGCACGTCCCTCGATATAGCTATCTAGGAACGCACCCAGCGTTGCGGTTGCTCTCTCTTCTCGTGGCTCGGCCAATCCCGACGTTACCAGCTTGCAATGCAAGTTATCATCGATCGATGCTAGCCAACGGCTTGTTTCGTCGCTTGGCGTGCCGCTGGCCAGCTTGGCGGCGACAAGATCTTCAATACGCAGCTTCACAGCCTCGGCTTGACGCTTGCTCATTTTCCCCAAACGGATCGTCTTTCGAAGGCAATCTGCGTCGATGAATTGAATTCTCCGTCGTCCGCCAGGATCATTCGCTAGTGATGCCATGTTTATCAGTTCCTTGTAGTTTCTGATTGCGTGCAGTCGTTGATTCTACCGTCGCGTTGCACCTCCGCGCAAGTAGTGGTCAATGCTGTGTTTGCGTTACAGTTCAATTGCTCAGTGTTCTGTCGGTAACGCGGTAACGGTAACGGAAGCTCGTCACGCTGCGGTTTCAGTGACTTCCGTTACCGTTACCGGGGTTAGCGCAAATACGTTGCGCGGTCGACCCGATGTCGGTTGGACCTCCCACTGACCCAATCCT
>JANQQA010000240.1 GCA_028285205.1 Bythopirellula sp.
AACACGCTAAACTAGCGCCCCTCGCGCCCCAGCCGGGGCCGCGCGCAAATCAGAATACGCGCCCGTAGCTCAGTTGGATAGAGTGTCTGGCTACGAACCGGGCAACCGCAGCCCAGCAAACTTCTGAAACGAAAAGAAACGACGGTGCCGATCCGTCTATTACCCGTGCGCGTGAAAACCGCATTTCACCGTTGCAATTGTCCAAGTAATAGACAGGTTCGAACAAGCACCTTTTGCGACGTCCGATACCCTTACTAGACCTATTTTCACGTTGCGCAACCATTGGGTCTTTGTCCTAGTAAACTGCGCAAAGTCGAAAAAGCAAGGAGCATAGATAGTCCTAGCCTTGGTCAATTTTTCGAAAGAAAAAAACCAATTGGTCCAAGGCGCCGGCAATCAATACAAGAACCAGTGCAACGATTACCATTTCTTCCCTACCCACGATCTCGGCGACTCCCCACATTAGCGCCAACGCTAGAGTCGAGAACAGTAGACCCAACCAAATATCGCACCTAGACGACGGCGGACAATCTCTCTTCCTATCAGCATCTTATATGGCTGGGCAAGGCTCCGCCCTACGAGGCATACCCGAACTTCGGAACAGTCTCGTTTGCCTATCCCCATGGAACTGTCAGCTCGCGGAAGTGCATGAGAACCTGCTTGAGGCCATCGGTTGGGTCGAACAGGTTTTGTGCAGCTTTGCTAACGCCATTGATCGCGTTCCTGAAGTGCACATCCAAGGCAGCGCGAGTTGAACGAACGTTAGAAATCTGTCTATTCAGCGCCGCGTCGAAGCCGTTACTGCCTTGGGACAGAAGCTTCCGGAAGGGTTAATCAGGGGGGTCCGCCCAAGAAGGGCCCCACACGTCAATGGTATCCACTCCGGGATCGATAACCTCACGCGATACTATTAGGGGCGGTGAATTAGCTACAGCTTCCATTACATATGAACTGAGCTCGTCGGCCATTTTTGCCCGGTCTGCGCAATCGTCCTTGAATTGCAAAAAGACAACGTTGCGTTCAGGCGGGATCGACTGACTTACATCGTAATTGGGACCACCGCTTGCTGCCGCCATCGAAATCGCACGATTTAGGTCGCCGATTACGCGTTCTCGATCATCATTCATCCCCGTGATTTCTTTCCAGTGCATGTCGATCCGTACAATACAATCTCGCCTATTCGGCAGCCTAGATTCTTCGGCGGTGCACGAATTAGCCGCTGAAAGGCCTATTAAGAGCAGGAAAATCAAACACCATTTCATTGGGCTAGCTCGTAAACATTAAGACCTGGCTGCCCACAATTGTCGCAAGTCGCTGGACCAGGGTTAATCCTAATGGTCCAAATCCAAGACGAAGCACTGGAATCGCCTGTGAACACCTCTTGCGATCCGGTCGCGCCATACAGCCCGGTTTCTGCACGCCTTTCGTAAATGGGGCTAACGTACGGCCCGATTCGATTTTCGGGGACTACGGTCACTTCGTAGCCGAACGTTTGAACATGTGGTGAGCCTTATGCATCGAATGCATCTATACGAATCATGCCCGGGCCAGTTATGATTCTGCCGCTTACTCCAAAGCCAATTATTGTCCCACGTATCTGCCAATCTCCAGTGCCCTCATCAGGGCGAGCGTTGCCGCTCACCGCGGAGTCATCCCCTAGGAACAAAAAAACTACTGAGTACGCAATCTCTCTATTTGTGCATCGGCTTCGCGAACCCCCTCTGTATCGCCCACCAATTCAAGAAGACGCCTATGTTCCATAAGAGCAGCGACGAGGAGATCGATATTCTGTGGATCTAAATCTACCCAGATCTTGACCACGCGAACAAGACGAGCGGCAGCTTCCTCCGCCGAAGCGTATTCCGATCGAGACGTGTAAAAACGAATCAAGCCTCTTAGAGCCATTTCTTCTGTCAAGCTCGGGCCGGAATGACCGGGAACCAACTGTAGCGCATTTAGGTAAGCATCTTCCGCATCGGCAAACTTTCCCCATTTCACGTATAGATCGCCGAGTTTGATCAAGATGCCAGCCCGCGCATTGCGCTCAATAAATGAGTCTCCTGAGAAGCGACGCAATAGATCAAACCAAGTATCACGTGCGTCCCGGTACATACCCGCAAGTTCATAGACTCGTGCTAACTCTCGTTGTGTTGACACAGTTATGAGGTCACTGGGCCCAGAGAATTCGGCGCTTAATCGTAGAAGCTCAGCGGCACAGTCGTGTGCGCCGTGATCCGAAAGCTGCATCCCAATTTCCCGCAGTCGAAATGCGCGTTCTCGAGCCGCGCTCGCCGACAACTCCGAAACTACGGCCGGGTCCAAGAATCCGGCGCAGCGATCGCTTAGATCGCCAGAAACAATACCGATGGGCTGCGCACGACTTTCGTCAATTACTCCTAGGAAAGTCAATGTGCACACCGATACTAGCATTGTACTCTTGATGCCGACGCGTAAAAAATTACGTACCAAGCCGAAATGTGATTTGAGGCTCATGGATCACCTAACGGGTAGACAAGCAACGTTACATTTACGTCAAAACTCAATGTCGAATTAGTGAAACTAAATGTCGCTAAACCTTGACCTGGAGCTACAACGTTAAACGTAGCTAGCGATCCTCCCATTACCATGCGATCAGAAAATCTATTCGCGAAAGGCCCGCGTATCTCCCCGCTCTCAAGACTGATGTTGGTTACCATCCTCAAGGTTACATCTCGCCCCGGCGGCAAACCACGCATCGCCAAACTAAGTTCCTTCTCTTGCTCCGACAACCGTTGACCTAAGGTGCCTACAGGATCAACACTAATGCTTACACGATTCTGTGAACCTGTTAGGAATACTTCAATCTGCGCGAATCCTGGTGAGTCCTTAGTGGCGCCCGGGACACGTATTGGGCCATGGAAAAGCGATTCCCCTTGGAACTGCAGTTGATCAAGCTTGGCTCGTGGATTATCTATAGCGATAAGACGAGTAATAATGTTCTCGATCCCGTTGACTACTTCAGTTTCGAAGACTTGTATATATATCTGCGTCGGGTCGCTTTCGAGGATATCGCGTGATGTCAGCGGTAGCTTGTTCGCTTTCGATATAAGGAAGAGCCGGCCCAATCCATTCAAAGCTACCGACCTACCCAATGACGATCGCTGACAGCTACTAGCTGTGCACCAACCACCACCCGGGGCTCGCACCTTGAGAGCGGGCGTCGATCCTCCAAAACGACCCATTGCGTCATCACCGTCGAGGCCAGAAGGATCTATAAGGGATAGAGGGTTGTTTCCGACATAGCTGTAGCCATTAGTTGATTGAAGACTTGCCTCCCCGACTATGGGATCTACAGACATCATGCGCCCGATTATGGGATCTTGAATCCGTCCATTCATGTGAAGTGCGCGAACGTTATCCAGGTGCTCATGCTCGGTATAGCCGCGGTCAATGGGCTCATCTAGGTCCAGCTGTGAGTAGTCACCATCGTCGGCCCAACCCGAATAGTCGCGACGAAGGCCAAACGCATCATAGCTATACGGCCCGGCTCCCCCAGACGCCACATCGGGAACAAGCTGGTCCACGCTACCCAGATGGTCCTTCAAGACAAAGTAGCTGTCCGTTGCAGTTTCAACCCCGCACACACTGGTTGTTGCGGTATGTTGAATCCAGTAAACCATCTCGCCATAGGCATACACATTGGCGCGGTAGCGAGTGAGGTTGGCGCCCTGCTCCTCCACTTCGAAGTGCTTGCCTACGTAGGTAATGTCCACACTCCCAGACGGAGCGCTACGACTGTGCTTTATGCGACTCCGATCGGGGCCATAGACAAACGACGACAGATACGATCCCTGGTTTACCTCCTGAGGCTTGTTGAACGAGTACCAATGGATTCGATCGCCGCCGGAGCATGCAGACGTAGTTGCCCCACGGCAGTCCATGTTGCCGTTCTCATCGTAGTGAAAGCGAAGATAGTGGTTGTAGTCACTTACGACACCATCGTCTGGCGCGCTACTTCCGATGCTTGTAACGGCGTGAGGCCCTGCGCCGTTTTGACCGTATTGAAAAACGCCGGGAGGACTCGAGCTGGTGTTGGTAACGTCTGACTTCGTCAGTATGTTGCCATTATTTGAATAGGTCAGGTCTAACGTTCGAACTGTACTGCCAGGAATATTGAGATCAACGCTCTCCAGCCTATTCAGCGCATCGTAGCCAAACGTCTCTGTAATTGTGACCGGCCCCGAACCGAGGTCTTGATTGCTATCGGCTCGCGTCGCCAAGTTGCCGACATTGTCCCATGTATAGCTGTAGTTCTGAACGTCGTCGGTGCCCAACGCCGTACTAGTCCGGATACCATCAAGCAACGTCGTGGCCGATTGGAAGTCATACTCGGTCGTGTGTGAAGGGCTCACCGCGCTGCCCCAAGCGATCTCAGATGGCCGACCTAATGGATCAGCATCAACCACATCATAGATGTCGGCTGGGCCACTGAGATTTTGATCCCACTGTATCCGATCTACATAGCCGTTGCTGTATATGTAGATGAACTTATCTGTCCCAGCCGGTTGATCAGGATGAGTGATCGATGTGAGCTGACCAGTTGTATTGTTATAGCCATACTTTGTCTCATTGACCGACAGGTCGATAGTGGTAGTCACCGAACTTGGACGACCAAAACTATCGTCATAGGAATAGGATTCCACGAATCCCGTGGCGCTGAGATCTGTCGGGCCGGTGATCTTCTTGATTAATCCGAAACCCTTCTCAGTTTCTACAGAGTAATACTCCCACGTCGTGGTTGTGCCTCCTAGCAAGCCCAGATGGGGCTCAGTTCTTTGTTCTAGTCGACCGAGTTGGTCATACATGAGCACGATCTCGTTGGCCGTTGACTTGTCGTCAGTCTGTTTAATCAACTCGCCAAATACGCTGTAGTCATAGTCCCAGACGCCAGAGTTTGCATCCGTGTAGACGTCTGGATTACCGAGTCCGTCGTACGCCCAGGACTTCACTACCGTTGTTGTGCCAGGATCTGTCACTTCTGCCACCTCTCCAAAAGGGGCATACTTGTAGGTGGTTGCGCCAACGATGGGCGGCTCCACCTGATGCACTTGACCCATAGGATTCTGGCGCTCAATCGTGACGTGCTGTTCGGCATCGGTTGTCGTCGTTACAAGCGGTGTATAGACGACGTTTGTATCAGCTGTTCCACCAGAATGGACAGGCGCCGTGATCTTTGTCACGCGTCCTAGGAGATCATTGTACAAACGCGTGACGATGCCGCCGGTTGACCCTGAAATATAAGGAAGGTATTCCTTGTGAAGTAGGCCCCGCGCGTCGTAGCGCATTTCCGTCAAGCTGTAGTCACCATCTACCAATCGCGTTCTCGTGCCAACCTCCCGGCCATAGCGATCGAAAAACACGCGGGTGCTGGAGTTGTCGTCAGCACTTAAGGTCTCTACGTAGTACCGCGAGTTAAGCGGGAAGCAAGGTGCGCAGTCAGCGTAGTAGACTGTTGAATTCGCCGAGCCTGGCACAGTTGCACCAGTCGACCGACCAAAGCCATCATACTTGAAGGTCGTTGTCTGACCTCGAGGATCAGTTCCAGTCGCAACTGTCCCCAACTCGTACTTCCAAGTCTGCTCGACGCTCACCGAGTCCTGGCCACTAATCAATGACGTCAGACTCTTTTGGCGGTAACCATCATCGTCCCAGCCAACATTAGTTCGGCGCTCCGGGAGAGAATCATCAGCATCATTGAGCGTCCAGTACTCAAGCAACCCTCCCGACGATGGGTAGTGATACAAGGTCTTTAGCTTTTCCGTTCCTAGTGTGCCCGACAGACCACTGCCAACGATCTCCGTCACCAACTGGCAATCGTTGTTGTACGTACGATCGCGGACGCGAGTGTCGGTCGCACTAGTATTTGTCGTGTTCGTAAAGGTCACGTCAGTGGGATACCCCCGGCAATTGCGACCGTTGGTCAAATCGGCAATAGCGTCGTCGTACGAGAACGTTGTTTCTTCAATCCAAGTATCTGAGCTCCACCCCGGAGCGCTCGAGGAAGTTGTACGCCGCGTTTTCGTCGGCTGACCGTGCGTGTAGTTGAACTCTACTGTCGGAAAGTCCGCCAAGAAATCGTCCTCGACTTGACGGATAACCGTCCCATCAACTTCCAGCGTCCTACTGAGAATCTTCGTCGAATGAACAAAGTAAAAATTGCCAGGCTCGCCGACTGGTTTATCAAGATCTTCTGGAGGTGGGTCCTTGTCAAAGCTCGCCCATGTAGTCTCAGAGTATGCTAGGTCAACGTCAGCAACGGGTTGCATAACTCGGGTGGCCTTTACGCGACCGATGTAAGGGAAGTCCTGACGATACTCGGCAATATCTCGCAGACTGTCGCGGCTATCGACAGCCTGAACACGCGCGAATCCCAGGAACCCTCGGCCTTGAAGGCTCGCAAGCCCGCCTTCATAGAGATAGTCGACACGATAAACCCCGCCTATCCCGTCGTTTGCTTCATAGTACGAGACGATGTGGGCGCCGTCTGATGCGTGGACAGCCTCCTTGGGCGTAGCTGCACCGTTGGCGGTGTGGATCGTCTGATCACTTGCGTTCGTGTAGTACGGCTTGAAGTAGTTCCCAAGGCCGTCGGTAATTTCGGTGACCATATCCCGTTGAGCATTGGCCGAATGCGTACGTATCTTCCATTGATTACCAACCTTGAAGACAAGGTCTAGCTGCCCATCGCCAGTGAGGTCAGTTGGCGAGATTAGGTCCACTCCGGCCGGCGCCGGCCCACCAACATCAACGTAGTTGCTTGCGCTGTATGCAGATCCGTCGGAAATATACACGCGCCATTGGGTTCCGCTCTCTGTCAGGATATCGGTGTATCCGTCGCCGTTGTAGTCAACTAGATAGACTTTGTCTTCGTCCAGGACGATCGCGGTATTAGCCGCATTCTCGACGCCATCACCTTTACTCAAGACAGAGTACAAGGTGGTTTCCGAATACCTTGTAGCCACTAGATCTGCGAGACCATCACCATTGATGTCTGGTGAGAAAACGCTATCAGCCCCAGATAGAGTCCCGATCTCCGCGCCGAACCCGTTGCCCGTCGATCTATAAGCCGCCCAAGAGATTACATCTGAGCCAACGGAACAGCCCGCGGATACACGTCTAACAAGAAGGTCGTCACGTCCGTCACCATCGACGTCAGCCGCACTTTGTCCGAAGTTATGAAATGTGCCGACAGTGCCAGTGCAAGCTGGATTTCCTCCAATCGTGAATGTGGCTGGCGTAGTCGGATAAGCAGTGTTGCTCTGGACGAGATCGCCATTGTTGATGTAGTAGGAGACGGTACTCACCCCATCCGGAAATGCCAGGTCGCTCAATCCGTCGCCGTTTATGTCTAGGATCGTCGGGCCGGTGAACCCCGAGTGCGCGCTCGATGAGATCTGGGTGTCTCGCTGAACAAACGCCGGTGTAGGTCCATTTCCGCTTGCCTGAAGGACCTTCCACGAACTGCCATCCTTGAAAATCAGATCCGTCCGACCATCACCGTTGTAGTCGAGCGGGAAGTAGGGACCCCAGTCAGCATCTATGTTTGAGTCGATTGGAGCGGACAGCACACCGTTGTTGTTCAGCATGACTGCCAGCTTCCCGGCAGCGGGCGGATCAATAAAAATATCCGTATAGCCGTCCCCGTCATAGTCGCCGAAGCGCGTGGAATCTGGATTATTAGGCTCTGTCGGCCCGTCCGTTTCTGCGTCCCAACCGTCGGACTGCGGAACCGCGTAGTCAATCACTGTGGCGGGCAAACAGTCTTGATTTGCCGAATAGAATTCGCATAGCGTTACGGAAGTAAGCTGCCCGCGACCGGTAGCAGAGCCTGCACCCTGACCGTCGTCACTGTACACCAGGCTATAAACCCGAACGTCACCATACGTACCCGAGTTGTATTGATAGCGAATGTGTGTCAAGCGACGTGTTCGCTCCCAAGGGGAGCCATACCTATAGCCACGTCGAACATCAGACTCATTGCTTCGGTCGTCATAATCAAACTTGATCCGATAGAGTGGCGTGTTGCTGTTTCCGGCAGTCCATTTGATCTCAGTCGGCGCGAACTCAAAGCTGCCGGTCTGCGAGTCGTAGTATTCAAACTGGATGATGTTCCCGACGGTGTCCTCGATCTCGTTCAAGGCCCAAGACATCACCTCACCGCCCGTGTCGGGCGCTACTATCTGCGAGTTGGGGTCGTTGCCGTATCGATAGATCATGCCGTTGCTACGCTTGACCTCAAACCAACTCGGGCTATTCGTCGCTGCGCTGCCATTTGACGTGACGACTTCGTAATTGTGGAGTTCGGGACGGTAAGTAGCGCCCGGATCGCCATAGACGCCGGAGCGAAGAATAAGAACCTGGCCATTTAGGCAAAATCTGTCATTTGGGCCGAAAGTCACGCCCGCACGCTCTCCGTCGACAGCTATTGTCCTGCGGCACCTAGAAATCGACGACAGGCCGGATAGAGACCAACCCATTCCCGCCAGACCATGGCCTGATCGACTGTTGTACACCAACGCAACCGAGGGTCTTAACCCATTGCGGCCGGCCGGCACATCAATCGGTATCGAATAGATGGCCGCACCATTACCGGAAACGCTGCTACTACCGGCTATTCGACCAACAGCGACTCCAGCATCCGACGTCGCTACAGCGCCCCCGCCAACAACAACTACAACCAAAAACGATGCAGCAATGCGCTTTCCCAAAGCACTTGCAGAACTACGCGCCATGACTTGAGCTAGCGATCGTCGCCTTAAGCAGCGGCTCCCGATTTTGGCGAGAAGCTCGATCCGGTTATACACAGACGCGACGAACTGCAACATGGACGTCTCCCATCAGTTTGTTCGACGTCGCGACCACGGAGAAACGTCGCAGACGCCAATTCAGATCCCTGTCCTGTTTTAACGCCATTGGTTGCGCTTTTGCAAGCTGTTACGGTTACGGTCTGGTTGCGTCTATTGACCTATCGGAAATGGGCGCGCATGATCAAGCATCTATGTGTAGCGACGTTGGTTTTTCGCTCAATAGTTCTCGGCGTGGCTGGGATCTGGTAGCAAGTCTTCGGTTTAGCAGGGGAAATTGATGCCAACACGAATCATCGGGCGATGTTTGGCGGCTGTTGTACTTCTTGCGGCAGGGTTTACAAGCAGCGCGGCTCTCGCCGAGAAAGCTTGTCAATACAAACTCTACAGCGAGTGGACAAAGACCAGCATGCTGGTTTGCGAGATGCCCGCCAAGGGACAGTCGTGTGGAGAGCTTCCGCTACCGCCAGGACAAGATCGCCAAAAAGCCTATGCCTCCTCAACCATTGAAGAGCCACGAAAAGGCTGCAGTCGGGACAACATGATTGGCGTATGCCGGATGAAGACCACAACGATGGTGTTTTACGAGGGCGACGCTAGTAGCCTCGAACTCGGCTGTTCGATACTGGAGGGCGAGTGGCATATTCCAACCGGTCGCCAACGAAGAGACCCCGAGTTTATAAAGGGCTTGGAAGCGAAAGGTTAGATCTATTGGCAATCTGCGTCTCGATTTCTCGAAAGTTGCAAGGGAGCAAGTACGATGATCAACACAGTAGTGGATGGCATTCTTAATCGCGACCGTGTGCTTTGGGCCGACAACCAACGTTGGACCGTAGCTGCCATAAGGGACCTAGCCCCTGCCCAACGAGCTTCCTTGTCACTTTCCGATTTCGCGGGGCTAGTGGACGAAAAGGACCTTCGACTAGTTGTAGGCAGCAAGTATAGAGCCACCCGCGATATGCACCTCCGGCTAGTGTTCAACTGTAGCGACACCGCCGGCTCTCACCTGGGCGTTCTTGTTTCCGATTTGTCTGCCACACCCGTCTGGCGAAATACCACTTTCGCCTCCGATTCACTACCTGTCGGTTGTCGACGAGTGGAAGTCTCTGTTGCACCAGTCGTAGATTGGATCTCTGCATCCGACCCGTGTGGCTTGGGTCCAAACCTCGAAGCTGACCATAAGATCTTTGTGGACACGCTGGCTATAGGATGGGCAACGCAGCAGGAGATACAAGGCGAAACCAGCCAAGTTAGCGTTTCCTCAAATCTTGTTGCGTAGTTGACAAACTACAAGTGGCAGCTGGTGTCGGCCGCCACACATCAATTGCATTTGGCCGGTTTGCAGGGCGTCACAAGCATCGCATCGCGCAACAATCGGACCGGCCTATGAAGCTCGTGATCGTCGAGATGTATAGCAACGGCGTGCACCTCGCTCGTCGACTTGCTCGAATCCCCGCCGTCGAGTCCGTTTTTCTCGTTTCCGACACTGCCAACGCAGAGATCTGGAGCGATGAGGTCCAGCTTATTGAGGCTTCGGCGGTGGGCGCCGACGATATCGTGCGTCTTGCTAGCGAGCGGGACATCGACCTGGTCGTCAACCTCAGTTCCCGTTTCGGTGCAGCCGGCTTGATGGAGTCGCTGGAAGGAACCGGTGTCCAGAGCATCGGATCAGACAAAGTCTTCTCTGAGACGGAGTTCGACAAGCGAGGATTCAAAAGCTGGCTTGCAGAACACGATTTCCATACTCCAAAAGTTCTAATTGAAGCGCCAATTTCTGACATTCAGGAGATGGCCGAGAACCTTCGGTTCCCGCTAGTTGTCAAACCTGACCGACAAGTTGGACCGCCGGTTCAAGTCTGCACATCGCCACGAGATCTCGCTGATTACGCAGAGCACGCTATCCGCCGTTGGCCCTATGCGCAATACGGCGTGGTCTTCCTAGTAGAGGAGTACATCGAATTTGTTGACCATCTACACGTCGTGTATTGCATCGCGGGAGGCGAGGGCCGAGTTCTGACGTCCGTTCGTGTAGCTAGGGAGTGGACGAACAAGAGTGCCATGGACAAGTGCCCAATATCGGTGACACCCCACCCGAAACAGGAAGACTATCGGGAGCAGATCGAATCTGTCGTCAGGGCTCTGGCGAGACCCCGCCTGCATGCATTCGGCGACATTCAATGTGCCATCGCGGCGAACGGTGACCTGTACTTCCTAGAGAATAATGCCCGACCGGGAACGATGACGTTTAGCCTGCTGGAAGACCCCATACCTTGCTCGGGGAACTGGTCAGGGAATCAAGGTCGTTTCGGTTGGAATGATCTCGTTGATCGATCGCGAGTCGACACGATCGCCCTGACGCTCATGCATAGCGAAAGCGAGATCGAAGTGGACGCGAGATCGCTTCTGGACGACGACACAATCCGATATTGTCCCTTCTCCATTCGAGCTAAAGACGAAGACAAGCACGTATCGATTCGGAGATCCTTCCCTAGCGTGGTACTCATGACCAGGGAACGGGGCAAGGCACTGACGCGCGATCAGCAGTCGGCGTTGGAGAAGATTCGCCGATCGGGCAATTATTTCCCTATCGACGAAGATTTCCTTGTTTCCGTCTAGGAACGAGCTTTTCAGCAGCTCGTTCGAAGCGGAGTAAACGTCGAGGCTGGGCCCATGATTCCGGGCCCAGCCTCGCCTTTCTCAACCTCACGGGTTATCCACACCTAAAACGTAGCGAATGTCCTCACCAATGAAATGCTCGGTATTCATCGCTACAAGTCTCGACGGATACATCGCGACTGAAGATGGCGGTGTTGATTGGCTTGATACCGCCGGGTGCCTGGATGCGGATATGGGCGATCGCGCCGATGGGGGTTTCAACGAGTTCATGGAGACCGTCGACTGCGTCATCATGGGTAGAGGCACCTTGGAGGTGCTATCAGGTTTTGACCTGACACCGGAGCAATGGCCCTATCCGAATGCGCGAGTTATAGGACTGAGCAATACCTTGAAGGAACCACCCGAGAATCTGAGTGACCTAGTGGAGATAAGCTCAGGGCCTATTCAAGAGCTTGTCGAGACGCTCAAGCAAGAGGGATACAAGCACGCTTACGTCGATGGCGGCAAGACTATCCGGTCGTTCCTAGGTCTGCGACTGATTAGTGATATGACACTAACGCTGGCGCCAGTGATCCTAGGAGGTGGGATACCGCTCTTCGGCAAGACCCCAAAGAACGTCAGGCTCGAGACCAAAAAAGCCGAGGTGTTTCCCAATGGATTCGTGCAACTGCAGTACAAGGTAAGCTACCAAGACAACCTCGGGTGACCGTTTCTAGCCATTTAGGTCACTCGGTGGGCTCAACTACGGGGTTTGCCTATAGACGGAAGTACCTGTCTCTGGCGGAGGCCTGCCCAACCTCCAGAACTCCGAGGCGTGCGGCGGTAACCGTTCCAATACTGCGTCCAACACTTCCGGTCCGACAGCTTGTCGTAGTGCTGAGAAGAGCACCTGAACGGCGTTCTCCGGAGAGAAGTTGTGCTCGCGATGAACTGACCGAATTTGTGCAAGCACGGCTTGGTGGTCGCCTAGTGGCTGTACTGCCTGGCTGACATTCCATCTCTCAACGAAGATCGCGCGCAGTACTGGCGGCAGTACGTCTGCAAAGCGGAGAGCCTCCTCCACGGTCAGAACGCTCCTAAACGCCCAGAGCACCCCGACAACCATGTTCCATGCCATGCTGGTCGTCGCCAGGCCTGCTTGGTCCCGGGCGTCCACCATAAACTTCTCGAATTGCCGTGAGGCGTTCTGATACTCGAAAGGCATTGGCATAGTCATTCCGAACTTGGGGCATCCAAAGAACGCCCCGCCGAAGCGGGGCCCGAACCCCGAAGGGTTTCTTTGGTAGCTGGCATACTGGCTATCCCGCTCACGTCCGAGGCAACATGGAGGTGCTACGGCAAGCGTGCGCGCGAAGTATGTTGGCAGGCCTGACTGCGCACTATAGGCGCTTTCCGATATCGACTGGAACAAGAGAAAGCCCCGCCGAAGCGGGGCTGGTCTCCTCCCAGTCGGAAGGTTGGCCGGGCCCGGGGGAGTATGGGCCCTTCACGGCTGACAGTTAGGGAGTCGTCAGGGGTGAGGTAGCACTAGGCGCTGCCGCAGACTTCAGGACTATCTGCTATTGCCGTCGCCAACCTTCAGCCTGGCCGAGCTCGTAGACGACAATCCGCTTCGGACGGTAGATGACCTCTGCGATAAGTACCAGCTAGAGATCCTGCCGAGAAAGGCACTCAAGACCCAGAAATCCCACGCCAAGTACCTGGCTAGGTTTCGCGCCGGGTTTCGCAAGATCCCGCCCAAGAGCATCCTCCCCCGCCACATCGTTGCGCACAGTGACCACCGGGCCAAGGTGGCGCCGACCACGGCCAACCGCGAATTGGAGCTGATCAAGCACCTGCTTGGGCGGGCTGTCGAGTGGGGCGCAATCGACGCCAATCCCGCAGCCGGATCAGGAAGGTGCCGCTATCCAAACGAGACCGCTACGTGACAGACGCCGAATTCTGGGCCGTCCATGCTAACTGGCCCCCGATGCAGCAGATCGGCATGGAACTGGCCTGGCTGACTGGACTACGCCGGGAAGACATCGTGAACCTGACTCGAGACAGCGTCACCGACGAGGGCCTGCTGGTACACACCGGGAAGACCGACAAGCCACTGCTGTTCGTCTGGACCGACGAATTACGTGAGCTAATTGACCGCGCGCAGGCTATGCCGCCACGGGTGCGTAGGCACCTGCTGTGCAACCGCCAGGCCGCGGGTACCCGCCGGACGGGTTCTCAGCTATTTGGGCCAGAGCGCGCGGGAAAGCGCTACAGGACGGCTCTCTGGCAACGTCTTACCGCTTCCACGATCTCCGGGCCAAGTCAGCCAGCGACGAGGCAGACGCCGTGGTAGCATCGCAGCGCCTCGGGCATACGTCCCAGGCGACGACGGAACGCTTCTATCGTCGCCGGCCGGCGCGGGTGAAACCGCTTCGATAATAGACAGGGCCGGATATAATAGACGGCCAAGCGGCGTCCAAGCTGCTAACTCATTGAAAAACAAAACGCGCCCGTAGCTCAGTTGGATAGAGTGTCTGGCTACGAACCAGAAGGTCGGGAGTTCGAATCTCTCCGGGCGCGCCATCTTCGCCTCGTCTAACGGGGCCTCTAGCCGTTCACTAGTTTCATGGGTAGCTACCAGACGGGGTGTTGTGACCTCTGTGGTGCATGATCACGACCGGCTGCAATCGGCCAGAAGCAGTAACTACTTGTCGCTCTTCATCTGGAGATGCAGCACGCCGATCGCCCCCATTGGCATCGCGGCGACCAGCGCGGCAAGAAACAGAATCATCGCATTGTAAGGCTGGCGGCATCGCGGGAGCTCATGGAAGAGGGAGTAGCTTCCG